>JBJMLK010000075.1:0-11697 GCA_045805345.1 Thermoleophilaceae bacterium
CGACCCTGACGCGGACCTCCGCAAGGTCGACGGGCACGTGACCGAGCTCGACGGCCTGGCGCTGCTCGTGCTCGTGGCCGACTGCCTGCCCGTGGCGCTTGCCGGCGGCGGGCGGGTGGCGATGCTCCACTGCGGCTGGCGCGGGCTGGCCGCGGGGATCCTGGAGCGTGCGGTCGAGAGGTTCGACGAGCCGCCCGCGGCCGCGGTCGGGCCCGGCATCGGACGCTGCTGCTACGAGGTGGGGGAGGAGGTGCTCGCCGCCTTCTCCGACCTCGACGGCGTCGCCGAGGGACGCATGCTCGACCTGCGTGCCGTGGTGGCCGGCAGGCTGGAGCGCGCCGGCGTGAGGCAGGTCGAGCACGTCGACCTGTGCACGAGCTGCAACCCGGACCTGTTCTTCTCCCATCGCCGCGACGGCCCGGAGACCGGCCGGCAGTGCGGCGTGGTGGTGCTCACCGATGAACGCTGACCGCGTCCGCAACAACCTCGAGCGCGTGCGCGAGCGGATCGCGGCGGCGGGTGGCGATCCCGAGCGGATCGAGATCTGTGCCGCCATCAAGTACGTCTGGGCCGAGGACCTGCCCGCGCTCGCCGAGGCCGGCATTCGTCTCGTGGGCGAGAACCGCGCCCAGGAGCTGATCGCCAAGCAGGCGGAGCACCGGGACCTGTTCGAGTGGGACTTCATCGGCGTGCTCCAGAGCCGCAAGGTCAAGGACGTCGCTCCCAACGTGCGACTGATCCACTCGCTGGCGTCGGACTCGGCCCTCAAGCGGCTGGCGGGGCACCCGGCGCCCGAGGTGCTCGTGGAGGTGAACGTCGCGGGCGAGGAGGGCAAGGCGGGCGTCGCGCCGGCCGACCTGGGCTCGTTCATAGAGCGCTGCCCCGTTCCGGTCACGGGCCTGATGACGATGCCGCCCGCGGTTGAGCGCCCCGACGACAACCGCCCGCACTTCGCGCGCCTGGCCGAGCTCGCGGCCGAGCACGGGCTCGAACGGCTGTCGATGGGCACGACCCAGGACTTCGAGGCGGCCGTGGCGGAGGGCGCCACGATCGTCAGGCTCGGCACAGTGCTCTACGAGTAGGGCTCGGCGAACTCCGCGATCGCCTTCGCCAGCCGCCCGCCCTGCCAGGCGAGCGGCGACTTGCCCTCGTCCTCCACGACGAGGCGCCCCTCGGGTAGCCGCTCCGCGTACTCCTTCGCCACCCCCAGGGGGTGCGTCGGGTCGGCCTCGTCGCGCGAGCCCACGACCAGCGCGGGCCGCTCGATCTCGGCGAGCTCGTCCAGCCCGCCGAACGGCTTCGACGACGGCACCACCCGGAGCGCCGCGGCCACCGCGTGGAGGTCGCGATGGCGCTCCAGGCGCTGCCGGGCGTTCTTCAGCGCGGCGTCGCGGTAGCGGTCCGCGACGTCGTCGGCGCCCCACTCGGACAGGAAGCCGTCGATCCCGCCGTCGTCGAGCGCGTCGGCGAGCCCCTCCCAGCGCTCGCTGTCGGTGCCGTCGTAGGCGGGCGTGATCAGCACGAGCGCGGCCACGCGGTCGGGAGCGTCGAGCGCCAGCCGCACCGCGGTGTGCGCCCCCATCGACACGCCGGCGACCACGGCGCGCTCGACCTCAAGGCCGTCCATCACCGCGAGCAGGTCGCCGGCGAGGTCGGCGTATTCGTACGCGCCCTCGTCGTCCGGCGCGTCGGACTCGCCGTGCCCGCGCGCGTCGTACGCCACGGTCCAGTAGCCGGCTCGCGCGAGCGCGTGCGAGCCGTGGACCACGTAGCGCCGCGTGGCCGTCAGCCCGTGCAGCATCAGCACCGCGGGACCGTCGCCCTCGGTCTCGCCGCGGAGCACCAGGTGGCCGTTGCGGGCCTCGAATGCAGCCATTTCGTGCTCCAAGGGGGTAACTTGTAAACGAAAGGAGTTTCCGCCGACCAGGCGAAATACCGACCGGAATGGCCCTCAGGGACACCTGGCACCGCACGCTCGTCTACTTCGGCCTCGCCGAGGAGGACGACGGATACCGCGACGAGCCCGAGCCGCCGCCGCCGGAGGCCGAGCTCGAGGACCGCTACCGCGACCGTCCGAACGTGCGCCGGCTCCAGTCGAGCCGCCGCCGCCGCGACGAGTTCGACGACATCTTTGCCGACGATCCGCCGCGCGCCTCGTCGCGCGAGACGCGCGTCCTGCGTCCGGTGCAGAACGGCGGCGGCCGCGGCGGCGCGCAGGTGCACCTGGTCATCCCGAAGAGCTTCAACGACGCCCAGCAGGTGGCCGACCAGTTCAAGGACGACGTACCGGTGATCCTCAACCTCCAGAGCACCGACACCGACCTCTCGAAGCGCCTGATCGACTTCGCGTCGGGTCTCACCTACGCGCTCGACGGGGGCATGCAGAGGATCGCCGACAAGGTGTTCCTGCTCACTCCGCGCAACGTCGAGGTTTCGGCGGAGGAGCGGGCGCGGCTGATCGAGAAGGGCTTCTTCAACCAGTCGTAGCGGCGTCCGCGCCGCATATGCTCACGCCATGCGCATCGGGCTGATCGGCGCCGGGAACATGGCCAGCGCGTTGGCGCGCGGCCTCGGCGAGCCGGCCCTGGTGGCGGACGTCGACCGCGAGCGGGCCGAGGCGCTCGCGGCCGCGATCGGCGGCCGGGTCGCGGAGTCGAACCGCGAGGCGGCCGAGGGATCGGACGTCGTGATCCTGTGTCACAAGCCGCCCCAGCTCGCGGCCGTCGCGGCCGAGGTCCGCGACCACGCGCCCGCGGTCGTCTCGATCCTCGGCGGCGTGCCGGTGGCCGCGGTCGAGGAGGCGTACCCGGGCCGCCCGGTGTACCGGCTCATGCCGAGCATCCCGGTCGAGGTGGGCCAGGGCGTGGTCTGCTACGTGCCCGGCACGCGCGCCGCCGACGGGCCCGAGGCCGAGCTGCGCGAGCTCCTCGGCCGGCTGGGCACGCTCGTCGAGCTGCCGGAGCCGTCGATCGACGCCGCCACGGCCGTGATGAGCTGCGGGCCGGCGTTCTATGCGCTGGTCGTCGAGGCGCTCGTGGACGCGGGCGTGGCGCACGGCCTCACGCCCGACGCTGCGGCCGCGATGGCTGTGGACACGCTGGCGGGCACGGCCGCGGTCCTGCGCGAGGGTGGCAACGACACCCGCGACCTGCGCCGGCGGGTGACCTCGCCGGGCGGCATGACCGCACGCGGGCTTGCGGCCCTCGAGCGCGGCGGTGTGCGCGCGGCGTTCGAGGACGCGGTCGCGGCCGTCGTCGGGGGCCGCCGGTGACGGTCACGCTCGCGGCGATCACGCGCGACGCCGTCGCGCGCTACGTCGGAACACTCATCACCGTGTACACGATCCTGATCATCATCAGGATCGTGATTAGCTGGATCCCGCGGATGCCGTACAACCGCGCGCTCGACGTCTTCCTGACCTTCGTTCGGGACGTGACCGACCCATACCTCAACCTGTTCCGCCGGTTCGTCCCCATGTTGAAGGTCGGGGCGGGGGCGCTCGATTTGAGTCCGGTCGTCGCGCTCTTGGTGCTCGGCTTCGTGGGCCGCCTGGCCGTCGGGCTGATCGCCGGCTGAGTGAGCTCGCCGTGGCGCGCATGGCGGCTGGCGCTGATCGCCGCGGCCGCGGTGCTGCTCGTCGACCAGATCAGCAAGCGGATCGTCGTCCACTCGCTCACGCGCGGCGAGCACGTGAAGTTCTTCTTCGGCATCGAGCTCACGCACGTACGCAACAAGGGCGTGGCCTTCGGCGCGCTCGGCAGCGGCGGGACGCTCGTGGCCGTCATCACGGTCGTCGCGGTGCTGCTGCTGGCCCTCTACTTCGCGCGGCACACCTCGAAGCCGTGGCTGTGGCTGCCGTTCGGCATCGTCGCGGGTGGCGCGCTCGGCAACCTCGCCGACCGCCTGCGGGAGGGCTCGGTGGTCGACTGGATCGACCCGATCCTCTGGCCCGCGTTCAACCTGGCGGACGTGGCGATAGTGGTGGGGATCCTGGGACTGTTGTACGTGCTGGAGGGTCCTAGCCCAAAAAGCCGCAATTACGGGGAGTCCGGATGACCCTGGGCCCTTTGAAGCATCTATTTGATGACTGAAAGGGCCCAGGCACCGAAGCCCGAGCGCATCGAGCTGAAGATCGGGCCCGCGGAAGCAGGCAAGCGCCTGGACATCGTCCTCCAAAGCCATCCGGGCATCGGCTCGAGGACCAAGGCGCAGGCGCTGATCTCCACAGGCGCCGTGACCGTGGACGGCACCCCTCGCCCGAAGAGCCACGCGCTCGAGCCGGGCGAGACCGTGGTCGTGACGCTCGAGCCGCGCGAGGTGACCCAGCCCGCGGACACGACCGCGCCGCACGAGGTCGTCCACGAGGACGACCACCTCATGGTCGTCGACAAGCCCGCCGGCGTGGTGGTGCACCCGGCGCCGGGGCACCCGTCGGGCACCCTGGTCGAGGCGCTACAGGGCCGGGCCGCCGGCGGGGCCGACCCGTGGCGACCCGGCATCGTGCACCGGCTCGATCGCGACACCTCGGGGCTGCTCGTGGTCGCCAAGGACGACGCGACACACCGCGCGCTCCAGGAGATGCTGCGCCGGCGCGCGATCGAGCGCGAGTACCTGGCACTGGTGGACGGGCGCCCCGACGCGCGCAGCGGCACGATCGAGGCGCCTATCGGGCGGGACCGCCACGACCGCACCGCCCACTCGACCAATACCGACCACCCGCGTCAGGCGGTCACGCACTTCGCGATCGAGGAGTCGCTCCCGCGCACCACGCTGCTGCGCGTGCGGCTCGAGACGGGCCGGACCCACCAGATCCGCGTGCACATGGCCGCGATCGGCCATCCGGTGTGCGGCGACCCCCAGTACGGGGGCGGGCCGTGCGGGGAACGGCTTGTGCTAACGCGCCAATTCCTACATTCCGCGCGATTGAGGTTTACGCACCCGATCACGGGGGGACATCTCGCCTGCGAGTCCAAACTGCCCGTGGACCTGCTTCGCGCGCTCGAAGCAGCTGCACGGGAGCCAGTCTCCGAAGGGCCAGACGGGGACTGAAAATAGAATGGCAGGGGGCGGTCTTCGGACCGCCCTCTCGCCTTTTCAGGGGCCGCTCGCCGCATCTCCTATTCTTGGCCGTCAATCCACGAACCCCGCGGGACTGACGGGGCGCGACCCTGCCCGGCGACAACACGCCGGGTCCGCGCGCCGCCCGGGGGAGCAGCACACAACTCGAAAAGGGAGATCGCTTGAAAGAGGTCGGCATCAAGGACCTGCTCCAGTCCGGCGTGCACTTCGGTCATCAGACCAGGCGCTGGAACCCGAAGATGCGCCGCTACATCTTCGGCGAGCGGGACGGCATCCACATCATCGACCTTCAGAAGACCGAGCGTCTGCTGAAGGAGGCGCAGGACTTCGCGGCCGGCGTCGCGGCCCGCGGCGGCACCGTCATGTTCGTCGGCACGAAGAAGCAGGCGCGGGACACCGTCAAGGAGACCGCGCTGGCGGCCGGCATGCCGTTCGTGCACCTGCGCTGGCTCGGCGGGCTGCTCACGAACTTCCAGACGATCTCCAAGCGCATCAAGCGCCTCCACGACCTGACCAACTGGACCGAGGACGGCACCCTCGAGCTGCTGCCGACGCGCGAGCGCATCGCGGCGATGGCGGAGCGGGACAAGCTCGAGGCCAACCTCGGCGGTGTACGCGACCTGCAGCGCCCGCCCGACGCGATCTTCATCGTCGACCTGAAGACGGAGGAGATCGGCGTGCGCGAGGCGGCGCGCCTGAAGATCCCGATCATCGGGCTCGTCGACACCAACTGCGACCCGGGTCCGGTCGACTACGTGATCCCGGGCAACGACGACGCGATCCGCTCGTGCAAGCTCGTGATCGAGGCGATCGGCGACGTGGTGGCGGAGCAGCACTCTCGCTTCCGCGCCGAGGAGGAGGCCGCCCGCCGCGAGCGCGAGGAGCAGGAGCGCCGCGAGGCGGAGGAGCGCGCGCGCAGGGAGGCCGAGGAGGCCGCCCGCAAGGAAGCGGAGGAGCAGGCCGCGCGCGAGGCCGCCGAGGCCCAGGCCGCCGAGGCGGCGCAGGGTGGCGGGCCGCAGGCGGCGGAGCCGGCGCAGCAGCAGCAGCAGCAGCCCCCGCCGCCGCAAGAGCAGCCCCCGCCGCCGCAGCCGCAAGAGCAGCAGCCGCCGCCGCAGCCTGCCGAGCCTCAGGAGCAGGCAGCAGATCAGCCGGCCGAGGCGCCCGCGGGCGAAGGGGCTCCTAGCGCCGGCGGCGAGGAGGGCGGCTCCTGATGGCCGAGATCAAGGCCGGCGACGTGAAGGCGCTCCGCGACCGCACCGGCGCGGGCATGATGGACTGCAAGTCCGCCCTCCAGGAGTCGGAGGGCGACGTCGAGAAGGCGATCGAGATCCTGCGCGTGAAGGGCCAGGCGCAGGCCGCCAAGCGCGGCGAGCGCGCGGCGGGCGAGGGCGTGGTCCAGAGCTACATCCACTCGGTCACCAACAAGGTGGGCGTGCTGGTGGAGGTCGACTGCGAGACCGACTTCGTCGCGCGCAACGACGAGTTCCAGGAGTTCGCGCGCGACGTGGCGCTGCACATCGCCGCCGCGCGGCCGCTGTACGTGACCGAGGACGAGGTGCCCGAGGACGCGAAGGCGGCGGAGGCGCGCATCTTCGAGGAGCAGGCGCAGGACAAGCCGGAGCAGGCCCGGCCCAAGATCGTCGAGGGCCGGCTGCGCAAGTGGCTCGACGAGGTGGTGCTCCTGCGCCAGCAGCACGTGAACGGCGACAAGCACGACGGCAAGACGATCGAGGAGCTCAGGGCCGCCGTCTCCGCGAGCACCAAGGAGAACGTGGTGATTCGCCGTTTCGCGCGCTTCGAGGTCGGCGAGGCGTGAGCTCGCCGGCGGGCGGGGGCGACGGACGTACGCCCGCCTTCCGCCGCATCCTCCTGAAGCTGTCCGGCGAGGCCCTCATGGGCCCGCTCGAGTACGGCGCCGACCGCGACAAGATCGCAGCGATCGCGGGGCAGATCAAGCACGTGGCCGAGCGCGGCGTGGAGGTGGCCGTGGTCGTCGGCGGCGGCAACATCTACCGCGGCCTGAAGGGCGCCGCCGAGGGGATGGACCGCGCTACCGGCGACTACATGGGCATGCTCGCCACCGTGCTCAACGCGCTGGCGCTGCAGGACGCGCTCGAGAGGCTCGGCGCGGTCACGCGCGTGCAGTCGGCGATCGAGGTCTCCGAGGTGGCCGAGCCCTACATCCGCCGCCGCGCGATGCGCCACCTCGAGCGCGGCCGGATCGTGATCTTCGCCGCCGGCACCGGCAACCCGTTCTTCACCACCGACACCGCCGCCGCGCTGCGCGCGCTCGAGATGCACGCCGAGGCGCTGCTGATGGCCAAGAACGGCGTCGAGGGCGTGTACGACGCCGACCCGCGCCAGAAGCCCGACGCCAGCTTCCTTCCCGAGGTCACGCACCGCGAGGCGATCGAGCGACGGCTCGAGGTGATGGATTCCACCGCGCTCTCGCTCTGCATGGACAACTCGCTTCCGATCTACGTCTTCAACATGGACGACGAGGCCAACATCGACCGGATAGTGTGCGGCGACCGGGTGGGCACGCTCGTCACGACATGAGCGAAGGGATCATCAAGGAATTCATCGACGACGCCGGCGACCGGATGCACAAGTCGGTCGACTCGACGCGCCACGAGTTCACCTCGATCCGCACCGGCCGCGCATCGCCCGCCCTGCTGGACCGCGTGGAGGTCGACTACTACGGCGCGCGCACGCCGCTCAAGCAGCTCGCGGGCATCTCGGCGCCCGAGGCGCGGCTGCTGTCCGTCACGCCCTACGACAAGTCGTCGATCAAGGCGATCGAGAAGGCGATCATGGAGTCCGACGTCGGGCTGACGCCGAACAACGACGGCAACGTGATCCGGCTGACGATCCCCGAGCTGACCGAGGAGCGCCGCAAGGACCTGGTGAAGGTGGCGCGGCGGATCGCGGAGGACGGCCGCGTGGCGATCCGCAACGTCCGCCGCGACGTGATGCACGACCTGCGCGAGCTCAAGGAGGCCGGCGAGGTCGGACAGGACGACGAGCACCGCGCGGAGGTCGAGCTGCAGAAGCTCACCGACCAGCGGATCGGCGAGCTGGACGAGGCGCTCGCCGCCAAGGAGAAGGAGATCCTGGAGGTCTGAGACCGCGCCACGTCGCGATCATCATGGACGGCAATGCGCGCTGGGCGCGCGAGCGCGGCCTTCCAGTACTCGAGGGGCATCGTAGGGGCGCGCAGGCGCTCAAGCAGACCGTGAAGGACGCCGTCGCGCTCGACCTGCTCGAGCTCACCGTCTACGCCTTCTCGACGGAGAACTGGACCCGCCCGCGCGCCGAGGTGGAGGGACTGATGGCGATGTTCGCGGAGCTGATCGAGTCCGAGACGCCCGAGCTCGACGAGGAGGGCGTCCGCATGAGCTTCATCGGCCGGCGCGAGGGCGTGTCGAGCGAGCTTCGGGAGCGGATGGAGTGGGCCGAGCGAACCACCGCCGCGAACGACCGCATGAGCCTGTTCGTGGCGTTCAACTACGGCGGCCGGGCGGAGATCGTGGACGCCGCCGAGCGCTACCGGGGCGGCGGCGAGGAGGCGTTCGCGCAGCTGCTGTATGCGCCTGAGATGACCGACCCCGACCTGCTCATCCGCACGAGCGGCGAGCGGCGGCTCTCGAACTACCTGCTGTGGCAGTGCGCCTACTCGGAGCTGGTCTTCAGCGACAAGCTCTGGCCGGACTTCGAGAAGGCCGACCTGGCCGCCGCGCTCGACGACTACGAGGCGCGCGAGCGCCGCTTCGGGGCGCGCTGATGGGCGAGACCGGCCGCCGCGTGCTGTACGCGATCCCGGCGATCGTCTTCGCGTCCGTGATCGTGGTGGCGGGTGGGCTCGTGTTCGCGCTCGGGCTGATCCTGCTCGGCGTGGTCTGCCTGCGCGAGCTGTACGAGATGATGCGCCGCGCGCGGCCGGTCGACGTGGCCGGCTACCTCACGCTCGCGGCGCTCTGCCTGACCGCCCTCTACGGCGAGCGCGACCAACTGCTGCTCGTGCTCGTGCTGAGCCTGCCGCTCACGTTCGGTCTGGCGATCGTGCGGCCGATGCGCGCGCGGGTGTCCTGGGGCATCGCGGCGACCGCGCTCGGGATCCTCTGGATCGGCCTCGCGTTCGCGCACGCCGTGCTCCTGCGCGAGCTGCCGCACGGCGGCGCGCTCGTGCTCGACGTGCTGATCGGAACGTTCATCGGCGACACGGCCGCGTACTTCGGCGGGCGCGCGTGGGGGAGGACGCGGATCGCGCCGCGGATCTCGCCGAACAAGACGCTGGCCGGGCTCGTGAGCGGGATAGTGGGCGGCACCTTCGCGTTCTGGCTGTTCGGCCTGAGCTACCAGCACGAGTGGTTCCACGGCACCGACCGGCTGCTGATCGGGCTCTCGGTGGCGCTCCTGGCGCCGGTCGGGGACCTGTTCGAGTCGCTGATCAAGCGCGACCTCGGCGTGAAGGACACCGGTCGCTTCTTCGGCGCCCACGGCGGCGCGCTCGACCGTCTCGACGCCGTGCTGTTCAGCATCGTCGCGGCCTACTACGTGAGCCTCGCGGTCCTGTGATGGCGGTCGAGCAGCTCCCGCCTCACCACGCGCGCTGCATGGGCTGCGGTCCCGACAACCCCGCCGGCCTCGGCATGCGCATGGAGCGCGACGGCGACCGCGTGCGCGGCTTCGTGCAGCTCGACCAGCGCCACCAGGGCGCGCCCGGCTACGCCCACGGCGGCGCGGTCACGACGATCCTCGACGACGCCCTCGGCATGCTGCTGTTCATCCTGCGGCGGCCGGCCGTGACGGCACGGATCGAGGTGGACTTCCGGCGGCCGGCGTACCTCGGCCGGCCGTTCGAGGCCGAGGCCTGGGTCGAGCGCATCGAGGGCCGAAAGCTGTGGCTCGAGGCGGCCCTGCGCGACGACGGCGAGCTGATCGCCGAAGCGCGCGCGCTCTTCCTCGAGGTCGACGCGGAGCACTTCGCGCGCGGCGCGCAGGCGAGCCAGGACGCCGACTCGGCGCTCGGCTTCCCGTGGTAGGCCGCAGCGGCGCCGCATCGTCGGTGTTCCGGCACACGTGAAGCGAGCCGCCGCGATCGCTGCGCTCAGCGCCGTCCTCGCGACGGCGGTGCCCGCGGCCGGTCACGGCAGCATCACGCCGTTCAGGATCGGCCCTGGGTCGCCCGCGTACTGGTCACGGGTGGCCGGTCCCGTCTTCGCCGGCAACTCAATCGTGTGGGGCCGCGCCACGCGCGCGGGGTACGAGATCGTGGTGCAGCGCGGCCGGCACTCGAGACGTAGGACGATCGCCTTCGACGGCGTGAGCCACTACCGCGACTACGAGACGCGTCTGTCGGCCTCGCCCACGCGCATCGGGCTGAGCCTGGGCGTCACCGGATGCCGGAGTGAAGCGTGGTGCGAGAACGACATCTGGGCGCCCGTGTTCGACGCCGCCGTCACGGCGCCGCTGGCCGGCCCGTTCTCGACTCTCGCGAAGGGCTGCGCCACTTGGAGCGAGGGCGCCGAGTCCGGGCGCCCCCCGGAGCCGGTCGACGTGTCCGGCGACGTCGTGGCCTACGGCGACTGCGAGCGCACTGTGCACGTCCGCGATCTGGCGCCCGACGGAGAGGGCGCCGGGCGCGACTACCCGCCGGGCGACGACGTGCGGGTGGCCGGCGATTTCGTGGCCGTTCAGCGCGGGGATGAGGTGACCGTCTCGAACTGGCGGACGGGCGCGGACCTCTTCACGGTCGATGCGCCCTACGGCTTCGACGTCGCCGCGGATGGGACCGTCGTATACGGGATGCCCGAGGTCGAGCATGTGGCCTGGTCGTCGCCCGTCGCGCCCGCGCCCCATGTGATCCCGGGCGCCACGACGTACGTGACCGCGTTCGCGGGGGGACGCATCGCCGATTCGAAGGACCTTGACCCCGGCGTGCGATTCACGGTCCGCAACCTGGACGGCTCGGAGGTGGCCAGCGCGATCACGAGGGGCAGCATCGGCTCGCCGGACTACGACGGGCGCCGCCTCGCGTGGTTCGAGCAACCGTGCCAGGCGGGCTGGCTCGTGGTGTGGGACGGGCACGGCAAGCGTCCGAAGCCGCCCGGCGGGCAGTGTCCGTTCCCCCGCCTGGTGCCGCGGTCCGTCCACCTCGGCAAGAAGGGTCGCCTGAGGGCGCGCCTGGCATGCCCCCGCGACCGCCGGCTCGGCTGCGTGGCGTACGTCGGCGCGCGGAAGCCCGGCACCGGCGGGCTCGGCTTGGCACATCACTTCCGGAGCGAACCGGGCGAGACGAGCGGCGCGCGGATCGGCGACCGCCAGAACGTATGCCGGGACCGCTACGGACGCCTGCGAACACAGGTCGTGATCCGCGTCTACCAGCGCGGCGACATGGGACGGCCCTGGACGCCGGCCCGGTGGTGGGACCGCGCCTCGACGGTGAGGGTCCGCGGCGGCGGGGTCAGTGCTCCGCGTTGCGCTGCATAATCCCGGCGTCATGAGCACCACCGACGACCTGCTCCAGAACGCCGACGCCTACGACTTCGCCGCGGACGCCGCGAAGGCCCCGGCCAAGCGCGTGGCCGTGCTCGCGTGCATGGACGCGCGGCTCGC
>JBJMLK010000076.1:0-14677 GCA_045805345.1 Thermoleophilaceae bacterium
GACGTGACACCCTCGCCGACCGCCTCCACCACGCCGCCGCCCTCGTGGCCGAGCACGGTCGGCGCATAGCCGGACGGGTCGACGCCGGAGGCGGTGTACATGTCGGTGTGGCAGACGCCGCAGGCCACGACGCGCACCAGCGCCTCGCCCGCGCGCGGCTCCGCGAGGTCGAGCTCCGTGACGGAGAGGGGCTGCCCGAACTCCTCAAGGACGGCCGCGCGGATCCTCACGCCAGCCCGGCCCTCACGTCGGGAAGAGCTCGTCCGGCTCGGCGCCGACGGCCTCGCGCATCGCGGCGCGCAGCCAGCCGCTCACGGGCTCCGGCTCCGCTGCCGGCGCCGGCGCGGTGTCGCGCAGGAACTGCTCGATCGCGGCGGCGATCGCGGCGGCCTCCTCGGGCGACGCGTTCGCCTGCGCCACCTCGATGCGCGGCCGCGGCGGGCTGTGCTTGCCGTTCCTGCTCACCGGGGGCGGAGGCTATCGTCGCGCCGCGATGCGCGAGCTGGCCCTGTACGACCACGACGCCGTGCTGAAGGCGATCTCGCCGGCCGACGCGATCGAGCTGGTGCGCGACGCGTTCGTCCGGCACGCGGCGGGCGACTGGGTGATGCCGCCCAAGCTCTACCTCGACGCGCCGCCGCACGGCGACTTCCGGGCGATGCCGGCGCGCGGGGCCGGGCTGGCGATCCTCAAGTGGGTCACGTCGTTCCCGCGCAACCCGGAGCGCGGGTTGCCCGTGGTGGAAGGGGCGATCTGCGTGTCGGACGCGGAGACCGGCGCACTGCGCGCGCTGGTGGACGTGCGCTCCGTCACGGCTCTGCGGACCGGCGCCGTGGCCGCCATCGCCGCGCAGGAGCTTGCGCGCGAGGACGCGCGCAGCGCCGGCGTGGTCGGCTGCGGCGTGCACGGCACGTGGGCGGCGCGCTGCCTGGCCGCGGCGGAGTACGGCCCGGGCGTCTGCTTCGACCCCGACCCCGATCGCGCGGGCGCCCTGGCGGGCGAGCTCGGCTGGGAGGCGGGGTCGCTGGACGACGCACTGGCGTGCGACGTCGTCACGTGCGTGACGCCCGGCGCCGAGCCCGTGGTGCGCGAGGCCGACCTGCGGCCCGGCACGCACCTGTCGTTCCTCGGCGCCGATGCGGCCGGCAAGGCCGAGGCGGAGGTCGGCGCCGTGCGTCGCTGCGCGCTCTTCTGCGACGAGTGGGCCCAGGCCAGCCACGGCGGCGAGCTGACCGGAGCGGTCGAGGCGGGCGTGGTCACCCGCGACGACGTGACGGAGCTCGGCGCCGTGCTGACCGGCGCCGCGCCGGGCCGGCCGAGCGACGACGCGGTCACGTTGTTCGACTCGACGGGGCTGGCGATCCAGGACCTGGCCATCTGCCGGGCGCTCGTGGACTGAGCTGCGCGCCATCGGGCTCGTCGCCGGTCGCGTCGGCCGCCGGGCTGGGGAAGGGGACCGGATGGGGATCCGTCCTGTTTTGGTCCCGGATACCGGGACTAAGTCAGGACGCGTCCTGACTTTTCCTCGCTATGCGAGGTCTAACCAGGACGGATCCAGATTCGACCCCCCTCCTAAGCCCAATCAGACCACGCCCCGGGCGACGAGCCGGCCTGAGCTGAGCGCTACGGCTCGAGCGCGGTGAGCCCGTGCTCGCGGCTGAGGCGCTCGATCGAGTCGAAGTCCATCTCGAGGCCGTAGCGCGCCTGCACGGCGGCCAGGCCCTCGAGGTCCGGCTCGGGCCGCTCCGGCGGCAGCAGCGGCGCGATGTCGGCGAAGTACCTGCTGAAGCCGCCCGGCGACACGAACTCGAGCAGCCGCGCCGGCTCGTCGCCGGGGTTCCAGAACGCGTGCCACTGGTTGCGCGGCTTGAAGACGAGGTCGCCCGGGCCCGCCTCAAGCACGTCGTCGCCGAGCTGAACGCCGACCCGCCCCTCGAGCACGTACGAGTACTCGTCCTCGTTGGCGTGGCGGTGAAGCGGCGCGGCGAGCGTGCGCGGCGCGATCGGATGCTCGACCAGCGACAGGGCGCCGGCCGTGGTGCCGCTGTCGATCATGAAGCGGACGCCGAGGCCGCCGAGGAAGACCGATTCTCCGTCGCTGGGTCCGAGTAGCTGCATTTGAGGATCTCCCTGTCTTCGGTGAACGCTAGTGTTCACTGAACATTACATGACCACACGGCCCTACAACAAGGGGCGACGCGCCGAGCTCGAGGAGGAGACCCGGCGCCGGATCACCGCCGCGACGGTCGAGCTGCACCGCGAGGTGGGCCCGGCGAGGACCACGATCAGCGCGATCGCCGAGCGCGCGGGCGTCCAGCGTCTCACGGTCTACCGCCACTTCCCCGACGAGCGCGCGCTGCTCGGAGCCTGCTCGGCGCACTGGCGCGCCGGCCACCCCGCCCCCGACCCGTCGCCGTGGCCCGCGATCCGCGACCCCGAGGAGCGGCTGCGCGCGGCCCTGACCGCCTTCTACGCCTACTACCGTGGCGACGAGGCGATGATGGCGAAGGTCCGCCGCGACGCCGAGGTGATGCCGGCGCTGGCCGAAACGATCGCCGACGTGCGCGCGTACATGGAGATGGTGGTCGAGATCCTGGCGACCGGCTGGGGCGCGCGCGGCAGGCGCCGCGACGCGCTGCGCGCCGCGCTCGGCCACGCGCTCGAGTTCGAGACCTGGCGCTCGCTTGAGCGACGGCGCGGCCTGCCGCCAGGCCGCGCCGAGGAGCTGGCGGCGGCGATGGTGCTCGGGGCCGTCAGGCCCCAGACCGCCTAGCGGTCGATGCCCGCGGCGCGCAGCGCGGCGGTGCGGTCCAGGTGGTCCTCGATCCGCGTCACGCGGCCGTCGCGCAGGGTGATCACGTTGTAGAACTGCTCGCGCCCGCGGTAGGGGTCGGGCTCGCCCTCGCCCGCGATCGCGCCTGCCGCGATTCGCACGCAGGCGAGGACCTTGTTGCCGGCGTCCGCGAGCTCCTCCACCTGCATCCGCAGTCCGGCGCGGAGGCGCAGCGTGTCCTCCACCTCGGCCCGCGTTCGGCAGCCCTCCACGCCCGGGGCGCCGTCCCAGGTCACGTCCTCGGCGAGCATCGCGAACGCCGCCTCGGGCTCGCCGCGACGGACCGCGTCGTAGCCGTCGCGCACGATCTGCACGTTGCGCGAGCTCAGAGCGGGATGTTCCCGTGCTTGCGCTTCGGGCGCGGGACGCGCTTGGTCCGAAGCGTCTCGAGCGCGCGGATCAGCTTGGGGCGCGTCTCGTGCGGGACGATCACGTCGTCGATGTAGCCGCGCTCGGCCGCGGAGTACGGGTTGGCGAAGCGCGCCTTGTAGTCCGAGATCAGCTTGCCGCGCCGCTCGTCGGGCGTGGGCGACTTGGCGATGTCGCGCCGGAAGATGATGTTGACCGCGCCCTCGGGCCCCATCACCGCCACCTCGGCCGTCGGCCAGGCGAAGTTGAAGTCGGCCAGCATGTGCTTGGAGTTCATGACGTCGTAGGCGCCGCCGTAGGCCTTGCGCGTGACGACGGTCAGCTTGGGCACGGTCGCCTCGGTGAACGCGTAGAGCAGCTTCGCGCCGTGGCGGATGATGCCGCCCCACTCCTGGCTCGTGCCCGGCAGGAAGCCCGGGACGTCGGTGAACGTGAGCAGCGGGATGTTGAACGCGTCGCAGAAGCGAACGAAGCGCGCGCCCTTCTCGGACGCGTCGATGTCGAGCACGCCCGCGAGCTGGGCCGGCTGGTTGCCCACGACGCCTATGGAATAGCCGTTCAGCCGCGCAAACCCGACGATCATGTTCTTGGCGAAGTGCTCGTGCACCTCGAAGAACTCGCCGTCGTCGACCACGTGCGACACGACGTCGCGCATGTCGTACGGCTTGTTCGGGTTGTCCGGCACAACGTGGTCGAGCTCCTCGTCCATCCGGTCGGGATCGTCGGTGGGCTCGATGCGCGGCGGCATGTCGAGGTTGTTCTCGGGGAGGAACGACATCAGGTAGCGGGCGTCCTCCAGGCACTGCTCCTCGTTCTCGGCGGCGAAGTGCGCGACCCCGGACTTCGTGTTGTGGGTCATCGCCCCGCCGAGCTCCTCGAACGTCGGCTCCTCGCCCGTGACCGTCTTGATCACGTCGGGGCCGGTGATGAACATGTGCGAGGTCTCCTTCACCATGAAGATGAAGTCCGTCATGGCGGGCGAGTAGACGGCGCCGCCGGCGCACGGGCCCATGATCAGGCTGATCTGCGGGATCACGCCCGAGCACTGCACGTTGCGGACGAAGACGTCGCCGTAGGCGCCCAGCGAGACCACGCCCTCCTGGATCCGTGCGCCGCCCGAGTCGTTGATGCCGATCACCGGGCAGCCGATCCGCGCGGCCAGGTCCATGATCTTGCACATCTTCTCGGCCATCACCTCGCCGAGCGAGCCGCCGAACACGGTGAAGTCCTGGCTGAAGACGCAGACGCGGCGGCCGTCGATCGTGCCGTGGCCGGTCACGACCGCGTCGCCCCACGGCCGGTTCTTCTGCATCTCGAAGTCGTAGGTCCGGTGGCGCACGAACGTGTCGACCTCGTCGAACGAGCCGGGGTCGAGGAGCTTCTCGATCCGCTCGCGCGCCGTGAGCTTGCCCTTGGCGTGCTGCTTCTCGACGGCCTGCTCGGACGCCGAGTGGATCGCCTGCTCGCGCAGCTCCTGGAGCTGGGCCAGCTTCTCTTCGTAGGTCTCCGGGAACTTCTGGCGCACGGGGCGCGGGATTCTACGAGCCGGGCGGCGTGCGCCGCGCCTAGTCCCGCGTGAACGGCTTCTTGTGCGCCTGCCCGAGGTCGTCGAGGAGCCCCTCGAGGGCGCGCTCGATCTGCGGTGCCTTGGGCGGCGGCGGGGTCATGCCGCGCATCCGCTCCCAGAGGCCGAGCCTGGCCACCTGCTCCTCGACCTCGGCCGTCAGAGTGACCTTCGTGCCCCAGCTCGAGGGCTCGAGCAGCGCGGTGCCGCTGGCGTGCTCGGACGTCCACTCGAGCTTTCGCTCGGGCTCGCCGGCGCGCACCTCGGCGCCTCCGAGCGCCTCGTTCAGCCGCTCTCCCTGGAGCTCCTCCCAGAGCTCGGGCGGCGATTTGACCAGGGTTCGGGACACCTCCACGCTTGCCATGGCGAGGGTGTTTCGCGGCCCGACCTGCGGGTCCTCCCGCTCAGGTCAAGAGGTCTTCGCGACGCCGGACTCGCCGCCGCCGGAGTACTTCACGCGCAGCCTGGCGTGCTTCTTGGCGAGCGCCGCGCGGGCCTTGTCGCTCAGCTTGAGGGCGACCGTCCGCCTCCCGGCCTGCTTCAGCGTGACGGTGCGGCGGGCGCCGGTCGTCGACCTTCCGTCGCGCAGCACGGCCGCCCGAAGCCTGACCTTCACGGCGGTATCGCTCCTCACGGTCACCTTGACCCGGCCGTCCGCGGCGATCCGCTTGCGCGCCTTCTTCACCAGCGTCACCACCACGTGGTGGCGCCCGTGGAAGGGCGGCGTCCGCGGGCTGCAGGCGCGGGCCGCCGCCGCGGCGTCGACGATCCCGTAGCCGTAGACCGGGTCGTAGGCGCCGCCATTCGAGGAGTGCGCCTTGAGGCACTGGAGGATCTGCGGCGCGGTCAGCCCGCGCCCCGCGAGCAGTGCGGCGACTCCCGACACGAACGGGGTGGACATCGACGTGCCGGCGAGCGTGTCGTATCCGCGGATCGTGCCGCCGCAGTTGTCGTCGTCGGACTTGGGCCACATCGTGGACCAGATGTCCTCGTCGCTCTCGCAGAAGAGGGGGTCGCCCGCCCCGCCGGGAGCGCGCACGGCCACGGTCCCGTTGGGGCTGACCGGGAAGTTGGAGTAGGCCGAGGGGTTGCCGTTGCGGTCGGTCGCGCCCACGCATACGGCGTTCGAGGCCGCGGCCGGGTAGTCGCATAGCGGCACAGTGGAGTTGCCCGCCGCGCCCACCACCACGGCGCCCTTGGAGAACGCGTACGCGACCGCCTTCTGCGTGTCGTCGCTAGCCCCCGGCAGGTTCCCCAGCAGCGGCACCTCGCCGCCGATGCTCACGTTGATGACCTTTGCCCCGTGTGCGGCCGCCCAGCGGATGCCGGCGTTCACGGCGCTTCCCTCGCCCGACCCGGTCTTGTCGAGCACGCGCACCGGCAGGAGCCGCGCGCCCGGCGCGGTGCCCGCCACGCCCACGCCGTTGTTGGTGATCGCGGCGGCGATGCCCGCCACGTGCGTGCCGTGGCCGTTCTCGTCCTGCGGCCCGGCACAGCCGGGCCCGGTCAGGCCGTTCGCCTTCCGGACGAGGTCGACGCCGGGCAACAGCTTGGCCTTCAGGTCGGGGTGGCCGAGGTCGATGCCGGAGTCGACGATCCCGATCGTCACGCCGCGCCCGCGCGCGCCGCGCGACCAGGCGCCGGGGGCGTTGATCTGACGGAGGCCCCACTGCTTCGCGAACAGCGGGTCGTTCGCCGGGCCCGACCCCGGGCTGCCGCCGCGGTCGTACCCCGAAGCGGGGACCCGGCAGGCGTCCGCCGACGCAGCCTGCGGGAGCGCCAGGACCAGCAGCGCGGCAAGGGTCGTCAGGATGGCGCGCCTCACACCCCTACCTATACCGAGGTCGACGGGTTTTCACGCCGCCAATCAGCTTCAGAATGCGGTCAGGGCGCCCGACCGGACGCCCTGACGCTGACCCAAGAACCCTGCTGCGGAGCTTCCCTGTGGGCGGGGCGCCGGCTCTGTGCGCCCCTCAAGCTCTGTCCATATTGTCGGTCCGCTGGTTCCTGCCGATATGGGGTGGAGACCCCATTTTCCGTATGCGCGCCAGCAGCAAGCCAAATTCCCTCGCCGGCCAGGTGATCGCGACCAACGTCCTGATGGTCGTGGCGGTGATCTTCGCCGCCAGCGCAGCGACCCACCTGAACCTCACGGTCGACGACCAGCGGATCCAGTTCGGACTGCTCGGCCTGTCGATGCTGCTGTTCCTGCTGGTGAACATGCTGATGCTGCGGCGCCGCTTCTCGCCGCTCGACGAGCTGATCGAGCGGATCGAGGCGATCGACCCGGCCGACCCCGGCGAGTTCGCGATGCCGGCCCCGAACGAGGCGGCCGAGGAGGTCGACCGGCTCGCGTCCTCGTTCAGGCGGATGCTCACGCGCATCGACGCCGAGCGCCGGCGCAGCGGCCGGCTGGTGCTGCGCGCGCAGGAGGAGGAGCGCGGCCGGCTCGCGCGCGACCTCCACGACGAGGTCAACCAGTCCCTCACCGCGATCCTCCTTCGCCTCGAGGCGCTCAACCAGACGGCGCCGCCCGGCGTCGAGGACGAGCTGGCCGAGGTCAAGCGACTCGTGAACCAGGCGATGGACGAGCTCCTGAAGCTCGCTCGCCAGCTGCGCCCGTCGGCGCTCGACGACCACGGGCTCACCTCGGCGATCGTCAGCCAGGTGCGCCGCTTCTCGGCGCAGACCGGCATCCGCGCGGACGTCCGCACGAGCGGCGAGCCCGACCGGCTCGAGTCCGACCAGGAGATCGCCGCGTACCGCTTTGCCCAGGAGGCTCTGTCCAACGTCGCCCAGCACGCCGGCGCGACCCACGTGGAGGTGGAGATGACGGTGAACGGAAGCAAGCTCGAGCTGAGCGTCCGCGACGACGGCCGCGGCTTCGACCCCGGGGCCGAGAGCGCCGGCATCGGCCTGAAGGGGATGGCCGAGCGCGCGCGGCTGGTGGGCGCGCAGCTCCAGGTCGACTCGAACCCCGGCGGCGGGACCGCCCTGACCCTGCAGGTGCCCTGATGCTCCACATCCTCCTCGCCGACGACCACGGGATCGTGCGCTCCGGGCTCCGCGTGCTGATCGAGCGCCAGGACGGCATGACCGTCGTGGCCGAGGCCGACGACGGCGTCGCCGCCGTCGACGCCACGCTCCGCGAGGAGCCCGACGTGGCGATCCTCGACGTCGCGATGCCGCGCATGACCGGCATCCAGGCCGCTCGCGAGATCCGCTCGCGCCGGCCCCATACCGCAGTCGTGATGCTCTCGATGCACGACGACGAGCGCTACCTGTTCGACGCCCTGCGCGCCGGCGCGTCCGGCTACGTGCTCAAGCGCGCGGCCGACGAGGAGCTGATCGAGGCGATCCGCTCGGTCTCCGCCGGGAAGCCGTATCTGCCGGCGATCACCCAGAGCGCGCTCGTGAAGGAGTGGCTGAGCCGCGGCGACGAGGCGCCCCGCGACCCGCTCACGCCGCGCGAGCAGGACGTGGTCAAGCTGATCGCCGAGGCATACACCAACCGGCAGATCGGCGAGATCCTCAGGGTCTCCGAGAAGACCGTCGAGTCGCACCGGGCCAACGTGCTCGCCAAGCTCGGGATGCGCGACCGCGTGGAGCTCGTGCGCTACGCGATCCGTCGCGGGCTGATCGAGGCGTAGAGCACGCCGGCGTTCTCCGCGGCGCGCACGGCGCGCTCCATCCGCACGCGCGGGTCGCGCGCGACGAGCGCACCGGCCCCGGTGGCGGCAGTCTGCCGCGCCGCCAGCGCGCGGCTGCGTCCGCCCCTCGCGCCCAGCGCTCGCCCGAACGCGAACCGGCGCCTGAGGAACGAGCCGCGCGTGAGCCGCTCGGGGCCGATCACGTGCCACACCGCGGCGTCCGGCACGTAGCGCGTCCGGCAGCCGAGCCGCGCCAGCGCGCGCTGGGCCTCGTCCTCCTCGCCGAAGAACACGCGTCCGGTGGCGTGGCCGAGCCCGGGGTCGAAGCCGCCCGCGCGCCGCAGCGGGCCGGTGCGGAAGGACACGTTGGCGCCATAGACCGCCTCGACCGCCGGGTCGAGGTCGCGCGGCTCGGGACCGCGATCGAGCAGCGTCAGCACGTGGGCGATCCCGTCGGAGAACCACGGCGGCGGCGGGGCGGCGAAGCGCGGCCGGATCGGCCCGCCGATGCAGGCCACCTCGCGGGGCGCCTCCTCCCAGCGCCGGCGGAGCGCCTCGAGCCAGCCCTCGGCCACGATCGCGTCGTCGTCGACGAACGCGAGCACGGCGTCGTCATCGCCTGCCCACGCCAGAGCGCGGTTGCGGGCGCGCGAGAGGCCGGCGCGAGGCTCGGCCAGGACGCCCACGCCGGTGGCCCGGTGGCGCTCGATCTCAGCGTGCTCGAGGCCGCTGGTGACCAGCGTCAGATCGCCGTCGGGCACCTGCTCGCGAAGGGCGGCGAGGCAGTCCGCGACGGCCCCGGCCGGGCGGTTCGTGCAGACGGCGACCCGCAGGCTGACGGCCACTCCGAAAGAGCGTAGACGGGAGCGGTGCCGGGACCGATCTGGGCTCTAGACTTCGCCGGGCCGATGCAGGAGATGGTGATCTACGGCGTGAGCTTCGACATGGTCGGCAAGCAGCCGATCGTGCTCCTGAAGACGCGCGACGGGAACAAGTTCCTGCCGATCTGGATCGGCCATCCCGAGGCGGCCGCGATCCTCATGAAGCTCCAGGGCGCCAACACGCCGCGGCCGATGACCCACGACCTGATGGACGAAATGCTCTCCGAGCTCGAGGTGTCGTGCAGCCGGGTGGCAGTCACCGAGCTCAAGGAGAACACCTTCTACGCCTCGATCACCCTCCAGATGAACGGGCGCGAGGTGGAGATCGACTCGCGGCCGTCCGACGCGCTCGCGCTCGCGGTGCGGACCAAGGCACCGATCTTCGCCGCCGAGGACGTGATCGCGGACTCGGCCATCGAGTTCGAGCACGAGGTCGAGGACCAGGACGAGGTCGTGGAGAAGTTCAAGGACTTCCTCGACAACGTCTCGCCCGAGGACTTCGCCTCGCCGGGCGAGAGCTAGACAGCCTCCGCCAAGGTCTCCACCGCCCGCTGCAGCCCCGCCGCCGCCCCGCCCACGTCCGGCAGCGCGTCGCGGTCGGCCAGCAGCCCGAAGTAGACGCCGCCGTCGTAGCTCAGGATGCCCACCGACAGCGCCTGGTTGCGGGGGTTGAGCGGCACGGCGGGGAAAACCTCACGCAGCGGGACGCCCGCCATGTAGAACGTCTGCTGCGGGCCGGGCACGTTCGAGACCACGAGGTTGAACAGCCGCGGGCCGCTCATCGCGCGGACGGCCACCGACGAGACGAGCGGCGGCGCGAGCCCGGTGGCGCCGACGATGAGCGCGCCGGCGCGCACCTGCGCCGATCCCTTCGCCTCGTCCATCTCGCGGGCGACCGCGGCCAGCCGGTCGAGTGGCTCGCCGCGCAGCGGGAGGTCGGCGAAGACGGTGGAGATCCGGTTGCCCAACTCGCCGCGCTCGTCCTCGCGGCGGATCGAGACCGGCACGAGCGCGACGGCCGTGTCCGGGGCCTCGGGGGCGAGGTAGTCGGAGAGCATCAGCGCCACGGCGGTGAGCAGGACGTCGTTCACGGTCGCGCCGGTGGCCCGCCGCACCGCCTTGACCGCGTCGAGCGACCCGCGGCCCACGGCGAACGCCCGGTCGCGCCCGATCTCCACGTTGAGGCGCGTGGCCGGCGCCTGCGGCCGGATCCGCGCCAGCTCGCCGATCACCCCCGCGGCCGAGCGGATCTGGCGGCGAGCGTCGAGCGGGTCGAGCGCGAGCGCACGCGCCACCGCTCCGCGCGCCAGCCGCCGCGGCAGGTGCAGCTGCGCGGCGGCGAGCCGCGTGACCTGGTCGACGCGCGCCGCGCTCCGCTTCTCCGGCTCGGCCGCCTCGGGCGGCGGCAGCTCGAGCGGCTCCGGGCCCGGGTCGAGGATCACCGTGCTCACGTCGACCGCGGCGAGGCCGTCGACGAGCGCGTGGTGCATCTTCGCCACGAGCGCGCTGCGCCCACCGGCCAGGCCCTCGACGACGGTGAGCTGCCAGAGCGGGCGCGAGCGGTCGAGCCGCTCGGACATCAGCTCCCCCACCAGCTCGCACAGCTCGGCGTCGCCGCCCGGCGCCGGCACGGCCGCGCGGCGCACCTGGCGCGCCGGATCGAAGTCCGGCGGCTCCTCCCAGACCGGGTAGCCGGCGCCGCCGAGCACCTCGTCCAGCCGCATCCCGTAGCGCGGGATCAAGTGCAGCCGCTGGCGGATTCGGTTCGCCACCTCGTCGCGCCCGATCACGCCGTCGAACACGAGCACGCCGCCCACGTGCATGTGGACGGGACCGCGCTCGGCCTGGATCGCCGACAGGTCCGAGGGCGCGAGCGGCTCGGCCACCGCGCCGGCCTAGACGGTCGCCGCGGGCCTGCCGCGCTCGAAAGCCAGCTCGAGGATGCGCGCCACCAGCGAGTCGAAGTCGATGCCGGCGGCCTCGGCCGCCTGCGGCAGGAGGCTCGTCTCGGTGAGGCCGGGGATCGCGTTGGCCTCGAGCACGTAGAGCTCGCCGCTCTCGTCGTCGAGCATCAGGTCCACGCGGCCGAAGCCGTAGAAGCCGAGCAGCTTGTAGACGCCCACGGCGAGCGCCCGGGCGCGCGCCGTGTGCTCCTCGCTCAGCTCGGCCGGGCAGACGAACTGCGTGCGCCCGATCTCGTAGCGCGCCTCGAAGTCGTAGAAGTCCTCGTCGCGCGGCACCGCCTCCACCACCGGCAGCGCGTACGGCCCGTCGCGCCCCTCGACCACGGAGACCGCCAGGTCGCGGCCGCGCACGTGCCGCTCGAGCAGCACCTTCTGGTCGTAGGAGAACGCCGACACGAGCGAGCCGGGCACGTCCTCGGCGGTGCGCGCGAACTTGATGCCGAGGGCCGACCCGCCCGACGCCGGCTTCACGACGATCGGGAAGTCGAGGCGCTCCTCGATCGCCTCGAGCGTGTCGGCGGCGCCCAGCTGCCGAAAGGCGGTCTCGCTGAACGCGAAGAACTCGGGGGTGGGGATCTTCGCCTCCAGCAGCAGGTGCTTGGCCAGGACCTTGTCGATCGACCGGACGCAGGCGAGCACGCTCGACCCGGTGTACGGGATGCCGAGGATCTCGAGCAGCTCCTGCACCGTGCCGTCCTCGCCGTCGCGGCCGTGCATCGCCACGAAGGCGGCGTCGGGCGCGGTGGCGCGCAGGGTCTCGATCAGGTCCGGCCCGGCGTCCACCGGGACGACCTCGTGGCCGAGCCGCTCCAGCGCGTGCTCCACCCGGGCGCCGGAGCGCAGCGACACCTGACGCTCGAGCGAGGTCCCGCCCTTGAGGACCGCTACGCGCGGCACGGCGTCAGCCCGCGCGGCGGCGGCGCATCGGCAGCACGCGCGCGCCCTTGTCGGCGTCCGCCGGCGGGGGCTCGCTCGCGGCGGGCGCGTGGCGTTGCGCGGGCGCGCTCTCCTGCCCGGTGAGGGTGCCGTAGAGGTCCACCTGCTCGGCCACCACCTCGCCGATCCGGCGGATGCCCTCGCGGATCGTGTCCTCGTCGGACCCCGAGAAGTTGAGCCGCATCGAGTTGCGGCCGCGCCCGTCGAGGTACGCGCCCTCGCCCGGCACGAACGCCACGTTGTCGCGCAGCGCGCGCGCGAGGAGGTCCGTGGTGTCGATGAAGTCGGGCAGCGTGACCCAGACGAACAGGCCGCCGGCCGGTCGCGTCCATACGGCCTGGGGCGGGAAGAACTCGGCGAGCGCGTCGAGCATCGCGTCGCGACGCGCGCGGTGGATCTCGTTGAGCGAGTCCACGTAGTCGCGCCAGATGCCCTGCTCGAAGTAGAAGCTCACGAACAGCTGCGTGAGCGTGGACGTGCAGAGGTCCGCGGCCTGCTTGCCCAGGTTGATCTTCTCGAGCACGGGCGGCGGCGCCACCACCCAGCCGAGCCGGATCCCGGGGGACAGGATCTTGGAGAACGTGCCCAGGTACATCACGTACACGCCGCCGTCGAGCGAGCGCAGCGTCGGCTGCGGGCTGCCCTCGTAGCGCAGCAGCCCGTACGGGTTGTCCTCGAGCACGAGCAGCTCGCGGCGGTTGGCGATCTCCACGAGCTTGCGCCGGCGCTCGAGCGACATCGTCACGCCGGCCGGGTTCTGGAAGCTCGGCACTGTGTAGACGAACTTGGGCGTGCGGCCGTCGCGGTCGAGCCGGTCGAGCACGTCCTCCAGCAGGTCGACCTGCATCCCGTCGGAGTCGACGTCGATGTGCACGACGTCCGCCTGGTAGGACGAGAACGTCGGCACGGCGCCGGGGTAGGTGGGGCCCTCGGCCACGATCACGTCGCCGGGGTCGATCAGCGTCTTCGTGACGAGGTCGATCACCTGCTGCCCGCCGGTGGTGACGATCACCTCCGCCGGGTCCACGCGCATGTCCTCGGCGGCCATCGCCTGGACGATGCAGCCCTTCACCTCGTCGAGCCCCTCGGTGGGGCCGTACTGGAGCGCCCGCGCGAGCGTGGACTGGACCGCCATCCGCTGCGCCGCGGCGGCGAAGCTCTGCGGCGGGAAGCTGCCGGTCTCCGGGAGGCCGCCCGCGAGCGAGATCACGTCCGGGCGCTGGGTGATCGCCATCATGTCGCGCATCGCGGAGGACTTCATCTCGCGCGTACGCGAGGCGAACAGCTTGGCGTAACGCTCGAGGTCGCGCTTGGTGGAGCGCGGGCGCGACATTCCTGACAGTTCGCCTCCCCGGACGCCGCCCCTTCTCCGGTCAGGGTGGTCGTCTATCGTCACGCCACTGAGCCTACCGGGCGGCCCACTCGCGGTCGCGAACCTCCGCCGGAGGCGATCGGAGCGACATCAGCCTCTTCCTCGACATCGGCCAGGGCGCCGGGCTCGCCGGTGCGAGCGGGGTGCGCCCCTTCCTGCCGCCGCTGCTCGCGGGCGCGCTCGCGCGGGGCGACGTTGGCCTCGACTTCGACGGCACGCCGTACGCCTTCCTCGAGAGCCCGGGCTTCCTCCTGGCGGTGCTGGCGGTGGGCGTGCTCGCGTACGCGCTCGACCGGCGCGGCGGGCGCGGGCCGCGCGATCCCGCGACGCTGCTCCTCGCCGGTCTCGCGCTCGTCTTCGGGGCGCTGCTGTTCGCCGGCTCGCTGGCCGACCACGGCCACGAGGCGTGGCCCGGGCTGGTGGCCGGCGCGGCCTGCGCCGTGCTCGCCTATGCGGCCGTAGCGATGCTCTTCACGCGCGCGCGGCGGCGGGTGCAGGGCGGCGCCGCCGGGCTGCTCACCCTCTACGCCGACGCGATCGCGCTCGCGCTCGCCGGACTGTCGATCTTCGTGGAGCCGGTCGGCTACGTCGCGCTGGTCGCGTTCGCCGTGCTGCTCGTGCGCAGCCGCGCCGGCGGCGATCGCAAGTACGAGGGCCTGCGCGTCCTCCGGTGAAGAAGCTAGTCCTCGCCGTCATCGACGCGCTCAAGCCCGAGATGCTCGACCGGGCGATCGAGCACGGCCGCGCGCCCGCGCTCGCGCAGCTGATCGAGCGCGGCACCTACGTGCGCGACTGCGTCTCCACCTTCCCGTCGGTGACACCGGTGGCCGCCGGCACGATCGCTACGGGCGCCTGGCCGGACCAGCACCAGATCCCGGCGATGAACTGGTACCACCGCGGCGAGGAGCGCTACGTGGAGTACGGCAGCTCGTTCGAGGCGAGCCGGATGTTCGGGATGTTGCGCTCGATGCTGGACACCGTCTACAACATGAACCTCGCGCACCTGAGCCGGGCGACGCCGACGGTCTTCGAGCAACTGCAGGACGCCGGCGTGCGCTCGGCGTGCACCACGTACCTGATCTACCGCGGCCGCACGCGCCATGCCACC
>JBJMLK010000077.1:0-4025 GCA_045805345.1 Thermoleophilaceae bacterium
CGCCTACGGGCGGTCGCAGGTCTTGAGCCCGTGGCGGCCCCAGTCGGCGGCCGTCCGCGCGCCCGGACCGGCCGGCCCGGTGGTCGTGCTGGAGTCGCCGCGTTCGCCCCAGGCGCCGCCGAACCCGTACCAGGGCTGGTGCGCGGATCGCACGCCCGAGCGCCACGTCTGCCAGCGCTCGCCGCCGCCCGGCGCGTCGTCCACGCCGCCGCCGGAGCCGATGCTGAACTCACCGGGGCGCGGATACGACGCGTGCGATCCAAGCGCGCTGAACACGACCGGGTGGCGCTTTCCGACGCGCTTCACGGCGTCCCAGGCGCAGATCCGTGGCGACCCGCTGTGGGCGTAGTAGGCCACCTGCCTAGGAGCGGCATCGCGGTCGAAGCGCACGCTGATCCGCTCCCAGTCGCCCTCGTGGCGGTCGTCGTCCTTGCTGTTGTAGGCATAGAAGAGCCAGTAGGTGATGAACGAGCCGTGCGCCGTACGGCCGCGCTCGTAGGTCACCGGTACCCGGTCGAGGTCGTGGTTGCCGGGGCGGAACTCGTCGTGGAGGTCGAGCGCGAAGCCGTTCGCGGGGTAGGCGAGGAGGGCCGTCGGACGGGGGGTCACTGCGGTCCTCCCCCCATATGGCCGCGTCCAGTCGGGGGTCCCGAAAGTGACCGTCTGATCGGGTGGCGAATCCCCCGCCGGACAGCCGATCCGCGGCTTCGCGCCGCTCGGCCGCCAGTACGCCGGCGATTCATAGGGGTCGGCGGCTCCGGTGCCGAGCCGCCCGGGGTCGACGTCGGTCTGGATCGCGAGCGACGTCTTGCCGCAGCCGTACCAGAGGAGGTCGGAGTGCGCGATGAAGCCATCCGGGCTGACCGGGAACAGGTTCTCGTCGCCGGGCAAGCGCACCTCCGGGGCGTAGCGGTCCGGGTCGGGCGCGGGCGTCGCAGCCGAGGCGCTGCCGCCCAGGAGGGCAAGCGCCACCGCGACCGGAATCAGGAACTTGGCCCGCCCCACGCAAGGAAAATAGGCACGCGGCGTCTAAGTTGCGGCGGATGCGGACCGTTTACCTGGGCACGTCGCCCTTCGCCGTCACGGTGCTGGAGCGCGTGGCGGGGTCCGAGCACCGCCCGCTGGCCGTGGTCACGCGGCCCGACCGCCCGCGCGGGCGCGGCAGGAAGGTGGCCGCGCCGCCGGTCGCCGAGGCGGCGCGCGCGCTCGGCATCGAGGTGCTCCAGCCGGAGTCCGTGAACGCCGACGACGCGCGCGCCCAGATCGAGGCCCTGCGGCCCGACGCGGTGCTGATCTGCGCCTTCGGTGCGTTCATCCGCGAGCCGCTGCTGTCCCAGTTCCCGATGCTCAACGTGCACCCGTCGCTGCTCCCGCGCTGGCGCGGGGCTGCGCCGATCGAGCGCGCGATCGAGGCCGGCGACGAGGCGACCGGCGTCACGATCATGCGGCCCACGATGGAGATGGACGCCGGCCCGATCGCGCTGCAGCGCGCCGAGCCGATCCGCCCCGACGACGACTACGGCTCGCTGTCGGCGCGCCTCGCGGAGCTCGGCGGCGACCTCCTCGTCGAGGCGCTCGACGACCCGCCCGCGTTCAGCGAGCAGCCCGAGGAGGGCGTCACCATCGCGGCCAAGATCGAGGCCGCCGACCGCGTGCTCGACCCGGCGCGCGAGGCGCCATCCCTCGAACGCCGGGTGCGGGCCCTCACCCCCCACATCGGCGCCTTCGTCCTTTTGCCGGGGGGCGACCGCTTGGGGGTACGACATGCCGTCGTCTCCGACGCCCCACCCCCACCCCCCGGCGAGTTCGCCACCGACGACGGCCGGCTGCTGTTCGGCTGCGTCGACGGCGCGCTCGAGCTGCTCGAGGTCCAGCCCGCGGGCGGCCGTCCGATGGACGCCGGCTCGTACCTGCGCGGACACGCGGCCGCGCTGGCGCCCGGCGGGTGAGCGTCTCCGCAGCCCGAGCGTGCGCCTACGCGACCCTGCGCCGCGTCACGGCCGAGGGCGCGTACGCCGACCGCGCGTTCCGCTCCCAGGCCGAGCGCGCCGGGCTCGACCACCGCGACCGCGCATTCGCCCAGCGGCTCGCGTACGGCGCGATCCAGCGACTGCGCACGCTCGACCACGTGATCGAGGCGCTCGCGTCGCGCCCGGTCGACGCGCCGGTGCTCGACGCACTGCGGCTCGGTGTGCTTCAGCTCGTGTGGATGGGCTCGGTGCCGGACCGCGCGGCGGTAGACCAGACGGTCGAGCTGGTGAAGGCGGAGAGCCCCCGCGCCGCGGGGTTCGCGAACGCTGTCATGCGGCGCGCGGCGCGCGAGGCGCCGGCGATCGTCGCCCGCCTCGACCCCGACTCACCCGTGGCGCTCTCGCATCCGGACTGGCTCGCGGAGATGTGGGCCGACGCGCTCGGACCGGCCGAGGCGGCCGCGCTCATGCGAGCCGACAACGAGCCCGCGGAGAGCGCGCTGCGGGCCAACACCCTGCGCGCCACGCGCGACGACTTGCTGGCGGCGCTGCGCGACCTCGGCGCGGATGCGCGGCCCGCGCCGCCGCTTCGGATGGCGGAGGCGGACGGCGGCGGCGACCTCGCCGGCGAGGTGCCCGCCGGCCTCCCCGAGGGCATCGTGGTCGGCGGAGCATTCGACGCCCACGGCTCGGGTCTCTTCGCCGACGGGCTCCTGATGCCGCAGTCGCGCGGCTCGATGCTCGTGGCGCGCGCGCTCGACCCCCAGCCGGGCGAGCGCGTGCTGGACATGTGCGCGGCGCCCGGCGCGAAGTCCACGCACCTGGCGGCGCTGATGGCGAACGACGGCGAGGTCGTCGCCGTCGAGCGAAACGCGGCGCGCGGACGCGAGCTGGCGGACAACGCGCGGCGCCTGGGGGCGACCATCGTCGATGTGCGAGTCGCCGACGCGCGCGAGCCGGCCGGCGGCGCGTTCGACCGCGTGCTGCTCGATGCCCCGTGCTCCGACCTGGGCACCCTGCAGTCCCGCCCCGACGCGCGCTGGCGAAAGTCGCCGGACGCGATCGCGGACCTGGCGCGGCTGCAGCGCGAGCTCATGGCGACGGCGGTCGCGCAGCTTGGCCCGGGCGGGACGATCGTCTACTCCGTGTGCACGATCTCGCCGAGCGAGGGCCGCAAGCAGATCGAGTGGCTACTGGCCGAGCACCCGGAGCTCGCGCCGTGGGCCGATCCCGTCCAGCTGCTCCCCCACCGCGACGGCACCGATGGGTTCTTCATCGCACGGATGGGTCGACGCGCTTGACAGGTTGGGTCAGAATCGACGCATGGAAGGCTCGCCGTCGGTCATCAACAGGCCCGAGTGCCCGTCGTGCGGCGAGCCGTGGCTGTCGCCGACCAACCTGCCGGGCCGCTACCGCTGCGTCTATTGCCTGAAGCGCTTCGAGCTTCGCTCGGACTGCCCTGACTGCGGCGCCCACTCCACGATCGCGCGGATGTCGGATACAGCGAACGTTGAGTGCCGCAACTGCGGCGGCAGCATGCTGCGGCCGATCTAGCGCGCCTTCGGGCGGGCGAGCGGGCGCTCCGGCGCCGCGAGCCAGTCCGACGCCGAGCGCGGGCCGCCGAACACGACTCGGACCGCGCCGAGCATCAGCTCGTCGCCCCTGCCGAGCGTGGCGCGCGGCACGCGCCAGCCGTTCACGCGTGTCCCGTTGCTCGAGCCGAGATCGGCCACCACCCAACGGCCGCGCTCGCGCCGCAGCTCGGCGTGCCGGCGGGACACGGTGGGGTCCGAGAGCGTGAGCGCGCAGTCGGGATCGCGGCCGATCACCAAGCCGTCGGCGGCGGCGTCGTGCGGGGGCTCCGGGACGACGAGCGCCGGCTCGCGCCGCGGCGGCCGCAGCCGGTCGAGGATCCGCCCGAGCGTGTCGCGCCAGTTGCTCGACTGCGGCAGGTCGGCCACCAGCTCGTCGAGATCGCGCTCGTCGCGCGAAGCCAGGGCGAGGTCCGCGCGCACCTCGAACGTGTCGGTGCTGAGGTAGCCCTCCTCGAAGCGC
>JBJMLK010000078.1:0-11375 GCA_045805345.1 Thermoleophilaceae bacterium
CTCCGTCGTCACGGGTTCGCGGGCGGGCTCGCCCGGCTCGGGCTCGTCGTCGGGCTCGCCGAGCTCCTCGGGCGGCGCGGCGTCGCGGGCCGGCGTCGGGTCGCCGAGACCCTCGGCGGTGCCGGGCGGTGGCCCCTCGTCGTCCCAGTCCTCGGCGCCGTCGCGGCCGCCGGGGGCGCCGATCGGCGCGCGGCCCGCGCGCTCCGGCAGCTCGTCCTCCTCGAGGCCCTCGAGCCCGCGCCGGCGGCGCGTGAGCACGAGCGCCCCGACCACCGCGACCAACAGGAGGATCGACGCCGCCTCGAACGGGATCAGGAACTTCTCGAGGAACAGCTTGCCGATCGCGCCCGGCGAGCCGAACCCGGCGGGCACGTCGGGACCGCGCGAGTCGAGCGCGTCGAGCCCGGACCCGACCACCGCGATCGTCAGCTCGGCCAGCAGCGCGCCCGCGAACAGCGGCCCGAGGCGCCCGAGCATGCCGTCACCCCTCGCGATCGGGTCGTCGACCCCGCCGATGTATGCGACCACGAACACGTACAGCACCATCACCGCCGTGGCGTAGACCACGACCTGAGCTGCCGCGACGAACGCCGCGCTCAGCAGCAGGAACAGGAGCGCCAGCGACACGAGGTGGGCCGCCAGCGCCAGCACGCTGAAGAACGGGTTGCGCAGCAGCACCACCGCCAGCGCCCCTCCGATCGCCCCCGCAGCGCCGACGAAGAACAGGATCTGCTCGAAGAGCACCTACTCCCCCTCGCGCCGCAGCGGCGTGCGCTCGACGGGGTCGGCCAGCAGCATCTCCTTCGTGAAGATCAGGTCCGAGCGCGTGTAGTCGGCGAGCTCGTAGTCGTTGCCCATCGTGATCGCGTCGAACGGGCAGGCGACCTCGCAGTAGCCGCAGAAGATGCAGCGGCTCATGTTGATCTCGTAGACCTCCGCGTAGCGCTCGCCGGCCGACACCTGGTTGTCAGGCGTGTTCTCGGCGGCCACCACGCGGATGCACTTGGCCGGGCACGCGGCGGCGCAGAGCGAGCAGCCGACGCACTTCTCGAGGTCCGTGTCCTCGAAGCGGTGGAGCTTGTGGCGTCCGCGGAAGCGCGGGTAGACCGGCGTCTTCTGCTCGGGGTACTCGACCGTGACCGGCCCCTCCAGGAGCCGCCCGAACGTCGTCTTCATCCCGCGCAGCGTCTCGCCGAACGCGCGGTAGGCGCCGCCGAACCCGCCCGGCTCGGGGCCGCGCTGCACCTCGATCACGTCGGCCGACGGGTCCCAGGGGCTCATGCGGCCACCACGATCGCGGTCACCAGGGCGTTGAGCGTGGCGAGCGGCAGCAGCACCTTCCAGCCGAACGCCATCAGCTGGTCGTAGCGCAGCCGCGGCAGCGTGGCGCGGATCCAGATGAACAGCAGGATCACCAGGAACATCTTCAGGATCACCCACAGCGGCCCGAGCGCCGCGGGCCCCGGCCCGTGCCAGCCGCCGAGGAACATCGCGGTCGCGATCCCGGAGATCGCGATCATGTTGATGTACTCGGCCATGAAGAACGAGCCGAAGCGCATCCCGCCGAACTCGGTGTTGTAGCCCGCCACGATCTCGGCGTCGGCCTCCGGCAGGTCGAACGGCGGGCGGTTGGTCTCCGCGAACGCCGCGACCAGGAAGATGCAGAAGCCCACGAACTGCGGCACCACGAACCAGATGTCGCCCTGCGCCTGCACGATCTCGGTGAGCGACAGCGTGCCGGCGGTGAACACCACGCCGATCAGTGACAGCGCGAGCGACACCTCGTACGAGATGAGCTGCGCGGCGGCGCGCATCGCGCCGAGGAACGAGTACTTGGAGCCCGACGCCCAGCCGCCGAGCATGAGCCCGTAGAAGGCAAGCGCGCCGAAGGCGAACGCCCAGAGGATCCCGATCGGCACGTCGATCCCGTAGAGGCCGTAGTCGGCGCCGAACAGGCCGTCGTGCACCACGTTGCCGAACGGGATGATCGCCAGCGTGACCACCGCCGTGAAGATCGAGATGGCGGGCGCGATCGCCATCATCCACGGCACCGCGGTGGACGGCGTGGCCTGCTCCTTCGACAGCAGCTTGAGCACGTCGGCGAGCGGCTGCAGCAGCCCGAACGGACCGACGCGGTTCGGGCCGAGCCGCGCCTGGAAGCGGCCCAGCAGCTTGCGCTCGAGCAGCAGGATCATCGGCACAACACCGAGCACGAAGCCGAAGATCACGAGCGCCTTGATCACCTGCACGAGCGTCGACTCGACGAAGTCCACCTCGGCCAGAACGGGCGTCATGCCTTGCGCACCTCCACGCTGCGCGGGCTGCCGTTCATGAGCGCCGTGGCGTTCTGCTCGCTGGTGCCCTCGGTGAGGAACACGCGGCCCTCCGGCAGCCGCGAGCGAAGCGCGGCGCGGGCGCGCACGCTCGTGCCGTTGACCGCCACCTCGATCTCGTCGCCGGACGCGATCCCCAGCCGCTCGGCGTCGGCGGCGGACAGCTCGGCGCGCTGGTGCGGCGCCAGGAAGCGCATGCTGGGCGCGTGCTCGGTCACGCGGTCGGCCCACAGCGAGCGCGCGGTGCCGAGGCGCAGCCCGTCCGGCAGCTCCGGCGGGAGGTCCACGCGCGCCTCGGGCAGCGGCGTCTGGGCGAGCTGGCCGGCGGCGTCGCGGTCCTGCCAGCGCACGCCGCGGCCGCCGATCTCGTCGAGCGTCAGGCCGCGGTAGAAGGGCACGGTGTCGGTCATCAGTCGCGTGAGCTGCGCCGGCCCCGGCCGGAACGGCGCGCCCGACAGCTCCGACACCAGCTCGAGCAGCACCGCGGTCTGCGACCGCACCGACCCGGCGCGGCCGACCGCCTGGCGCACGCGCTGGATGCGCCCGTCGGGGTGCGTGACCGTCCCCTCCTTCTCGGCGTACGACTCGGCCGGGATCACGACGCTGGCGAAGCGCTCGGCCGACTCGGTGATGAAGTCGCTGAACGCGACCACGAAGCCGGCCCGGTCGAGCCCCTGCTCCCAGGCTCCGCGGTCCGGGTGCGTGCGCAGCGGGTCCGCCTGGAACAGCACGAGCCCGCGCAGGTCGTCGCCGAGCGCCCTTGCGATGCCCGCGGAGTCGAGGCCGCCGGCGTCCGCGTCGGCCAGGCCCGGCTTCATGTTGGGCAGGCAGCCGACCTCGCGCAGGCCGCGCGCGTTGGTGCCCGCCGGGATCTCGATCATCCCGCCGCCGTCGTCGGTGTTCAAACCCAGCGCGCGCGCCAGCGCGAGCAGCGCCGCCACGCCGTTCGACCCGCGCGCGCCGTGGCCAAGGCGCTCGCCCCACAGCACCACCACGGGACCGGCACCGCGCAGCGCGGCCACCGCGCCGCGCACGTCGTCGTGCGCCACGCCCGCGCGGTGCGCCCACTCCGAGCCGCGATCGGGCCGCCGCATGCCCAACGACTCGGCGGCGTCGAGCAGCGACGCGCGACCGGAGCCGCCGCTCCCGGCGGGCGGGTCGGCGCCCGTCAGCTCGGCCACCAGGGCGGCCACGGCGGCCTCCTCGGCGCCGGGCGCGTAGCGCAGCACGGCGTCGGCGTTCGGGTCCAGCGAGCTGGGCCTGCTCGTGGCCACCACCAGCGGGATGCCGCGCCGGCGCACGGCCTTGCGCACGCGCAGGTCGAGGATCGGCGCCTCGTCCACCAGCTCGGTGCCGAGCACGAGCACCGCGCCCGCGTAGTCGATGTCGGAGACCCGAGCGGTGAGGTCGGGCCGCGCGAGCATGCGCGCCTGCTCGGGGTCGATCACGCCGTTCGTGCGCGAGTCGACGTGGGGCGACGCCAGCACCTCGCGCATGAGGAACTGGAGCAGGAAGCCCTCCTCGTTGGTCGCCTCGCCGCCCGCGAGCGCCGCGGTCCGCTCGCCGCTCTTGTCCAGGCCCTTGACCGTCTCCTCCAGCGCGCGCTCCCACGAGACCGGACGCAGCCCGCCGCCCTCGCGCAGCATCGGCTCCACCACGCGCTCGGTGGCGTGGAAGATCTGGAATCCGTAGCGGCCCTTGTCGCAGAGCCAGCCGTCGTCGACCTCCTCGTTGTCGCGCGCGTTCACGCGCAGGACCTTCACGTCGTCGCGCACGGTCAGCCCGACGTTGCACTGGCTCGGGCAGAACGTGCAGACCGTGCCCGAGTCCTCGATGTCCCACGGCCGCGCGCGGAAGCGGTAGCTGGTGTTGGTGAGCGCGCCCACCGGGCAGAGCTCGGTGATGTTGCCGGCGAAGGGCCCGACGTACGGGCGGCCGTCGTGCGTGCCGACGTAGGTGTGGTCGCCGCGCTCGAGGAAGACCAGCTGGTAGTCCTCGGCTATCTCCTGGGAGAAGCGCACGCAGCGGTAGCAGAGGATGCATCGCTCGCGGTCGATGGCCACGAGCGGCGAGAGCTCGATCGGCTTCTTGAAGTGGCGCTTGGGCTCGATGAAGCGCGAGCGCCCGGGGCCCCAGCCGAACGAGATGTCCTGGAGCGGGCACTCGCCGCCCTTGTCGCACACCGGGCAGTCGAGCGGGTGGTTCACCAGCAGGAACTCCACCACCGCGTTCTGCGCGGACTTGACCTTGTCCGAGGTCGTGACCACGACCATCCCCTCCTTGATGGCCGTCGAGCACGCGGTCTGGAGCTTGGGGATGCCCTCGATCTCGACCAGGCACATGCGGCACGCGCCCACCGGCTGGCCGAGCTTGGGCTCGTAGCAGAACACCGGGATCTCCACGTCGCCGTACTTGGCGGCGTCGACCAGCATCGAGCCCTCCGGCGCCGACACCTCCTGGCCGTCGATCTCGAACGTGACGAACTTCTGCTCCGGCCGCGGACTCACGGCGCGGGGCTCCCCACCGCCAGGTCGGCGCGGCCGCCGTGCGCCGCCATCGGCAGGCCGCCGCCTGCCCGCCGGGCCTGCTCGATGTGATCCTCGAACTCGGGCCGGAACTTCTCGATCATCGAGCCGATCGGCATCGCCATCGAGTCGCCGAGCACGCACAGGCAGTTGCCGATGATGTTGGTCTGGACGTCGGCCATGACGTCGAGGTCCGCCGGCGTCGCCTCGCCCTGGTCGATCCGCTCGAGCATCTTCACGGTCCAGTTGGTGCCCTCGCGACACGGCGTGCACTTGCCGCATGACTCGTGGCGGTAGAACTCGGCGAGCCTCAGCGCCAGCGGCACGAGCGGCTGCGAGTCGTCGACCACGATCACCGCGCCCGACCCGAGCATCGAGCCGGCGTCGGCCATCGTCTCGAAGTCGTAGGTCAGGTCGAGGTCGGCCTCGGTCAGCACCGGCGCCGACGAGCCGCCCGGGAACCAGCACTTCACGCGCCGGCCCTCCGGCGGGCCGCCCGCGAGGCCGTAGACGATGTCGCGCGCGACCATGCCCAGCTCGATCTCGTAGTTGCCGGGCCGCCGCACGTTGCCCGACACCGACACGAGCTTGGTGCCCGCAGACTTCTCGGTTCCCACCTGCTTGAACCATTCGGCGCCGTTCTCGATGATCGACGGCGCGTTGCAGAGCGTCTCCACGTTGTTGATCAGCGTGGGGCCCTGGTAGAGGCCCTGGTTCGCGGGGAACGGCGGCTTCAGCCGCGGATTGCCGCGCTTGCCCTCGAGCGAGTCGAGCAGCCCCGTCTCCTCGCCGCAGATGTAGGCGCCCGCGCCGCGGTGCAGCACCAGCTCCACCGAGTGCTCCGAGTCGAGGATCGAGCTGCCGAGGTAGCCCTTGTCGTAGGCCTCGCGGATCGCGCGCTCGAGCACCTCGGCCTGCAGCTCGTACTCGCCGCGGATGTAGATGAACGCGCGGTTGGCGCCCGCCGCCACGGCCGCGATGATCATGCCCTCGATAAGCAGGTGCGGCTTCTTCTGCATCAGGAGGCGGTCCTTGAACGTGCCCGGCTCGGACTCGTCCGCGTTGCAGCAGAGGTACTTGTCCATCGAGGTCTTGGGCAGGAAGCTGGCCTTCTTGCCCATCGAGAAGCCCGCGCCGCCGCGGCCGCGCAGGCCCGACTCCTCCAGCTCGTGCAGCACCTCGTCGGGCTCCATCTCGAGCAGCGCCTTGCGCATCGCCCTGTAGCCGCCCGCGCGCTCGTAGCCGTCGAGCGTGGCGAGGTCGGGGTCGTTGATGCCCTTCAACAGGCGCAGCTCGTCGAGGGCCATCAGGCGCGGCCTCCCCACGGCAGGCGGTAGTCGGAGTCCTCCAGGCCGCGGCCCGGCAGCGGCCTGCGTCCCTCCCTGATCGACGCGACGATCTCGGGCGCGTCGCTCGGGTCGAGCGGACCGACGAAGCGTCCGTCGATTGACGCCATCGGCGCCATGTCGCACGCGCCGAGGCACTCGAACTGGCGCACCTCGGTGTCCTCGAGCTCGGCCTCGTCAGCCGCCTCGGCGATCGCGTCGTAGACACGCTTGGCGTTCACCAGGTGGCAGGCCACGCTCGTGCACACGTACACGTGATGGCGGCCGACCGGCTCCTCGTTGAGCATGTCGTAGAAGCTCGCGACCGACGACAGGTAGGCGGGGGTCACCTGCATCACCACGGCCACCTGTGCAAGCGCCTCGGGTGAGCACCAGCCGTGCACGGCCTGGGCCGCGTGCAGGGCGGGGATCGTGGCCGAGCGGCGGTCGGGGTAGAGCGACATCAGCCGCTCGATCTCGGCGCGCAGCTCGGCGGGCACGTCCACCTCCGCCGGGTCGGGGATGACGGCCGGATCCTTCTCGAGGTCTGCGGCGCGGTCCCAGCCCTCGGGCACGAGCGGCCGGCTCACGTTGGGCGGCAGGTCGGCGCGGTCGGCGCGCAGCGGCGCGTCGGCACCGGCGGCGGGCGCTGCTGTCGCGTCGCCGGCGGGCGTGGCCTGGTCGCCGGCCGGAACGCCCATCGGCGCCTCCTCGCCCACGCGGTCCGGCTGCGGGCGCCCCTCGTCGTGGTACTCGGTCACCTGTCGATGCCTCCGAGGATCGGGTCGAGCATCGCGACCCCGGCAATCAGGTCGGCGATCAGGCTGCCCTCCGACATGTGGCGCAGCGACTGGAGGTTCACGAACGACGGGTCGCGCATGTGCACGCGCGCGGGCTTGGCGGACCCGTCCGCCACCACGAAGCAGCCGAGCTCGCCGCGCGGCGACTCGATCGCCACGTACGTCTCGCCGGGCGGCACGCGGAAGCCCTCGGTCACCAGCTTGAAGTGGTGGATCAGCGCCTCCATGCTCGTCGCCAGCTCGTAGCGCGGCGGCAGCGCGACCTTGCGGTTGTCGGTGATCCAGCGCCCCTCGGGCAGGCCGTCGAGCGCCTGCTCCACGATCTTCACCGACTCGCGCATCTCGGCCATGCGCACCCGGTAGCGGTCGTAGTTGTCGCCGCGGGTGCCGACCGGGATCTTGAAGTCGAAGTGGTCGTACGACGAGTAGGGCATCGCCTTGCGCAGGTCCCACGGGTTGCCGGCCGCGCGCAGCAGCGGGCCGGTCACGCCCAGGCCGAGCAGCGTGTCGGCGTCCACCACGCCCACGTTGCGCAGCCGCTGGAGCAGGATCTCGTTGCGGTCGAGGATCGCCTCGTACTGGTCGATCCGCGACGGCATCTCCTTGCAGAACTGGCGGCACTTGGCCTCCCAGCCCGGCGGGATGTCGTCCGCCACGCCGCCGACCTGCACGTAGCGCGGGTGCAGGCGCTGGCCGCCCGACATCTCGAAGAGGTCGAGGATCTTCTCCCGCTCGCGGAGCGAGTACCAGAGCATCGAGATCGCGCCGAGGTCGAGCGCCGAGGTGCCGAGCCAGAACAGGTGGCTGGCGATCCGGTTCAGCTCGAGGTGGATCACGCGCAGGTACTGGGCGCGCGGCGGCACGTCGATGTCCAGCAGGCGCTCCACCGTCATGCAGAAGACCTGCGCGTTGAAGTAGTACGACAGGTAGTCCATCCGCTCCACGAACGGGATCGTCTTCCACCACGACTGGTCCTCGCAGCTCTTCTCGATGCCGGTGTGGACGTAGCCGATGATCGGCGTGACCGAGCGCACGATCTCGCCCTCGAGCGTGAGCAGCAGGCGCAGCACGCCGTGCGTGGCCGGGTGGTGCGGGCCCATGTTGATCGTGAAGAGCTCGGTCTCGGGCTCGAGCTCCGTTCCGAGGACCGGCGCGCCCGGGGCCTCGGCGCGCTCGAGCGTGACCGACCGCTCGCGGTCGCGATACGGCACGTCGAGCGCGGGGTCGCGCCCGGCGCCGGTGGCGGGCGCCTCACTCATACCAGCGCGGCACCTCGTGCTCGTTGAACGTGAACAGCACCGCCTCGCCGCCGATCGGGAAGTCGCGCCGCTGCGGGTGGCCCTCGTAGTCCTCGGGCATCAGGATCCGGCGGTGGTCGGGGTGGCCGTCGAAGAGCACGCCGAACATGTCGTAGACCTCGCGCTCCTGGAAGTCGGCGCCGGGGAACAGGTCGACCACCGACGGCACGGCCGGGTCGTCGATCCCCACGCGCGTCTTCACGCACATGCGCTCGACCCGCTCCATGCTCAGGAGCTGGTAGTGCACGCCCAGCCGCGGCTCCTCGGGCAGGTAGTCGCAGCCGTGGAGGCTCATGAGCTGCGGGAACGGCTCGTCCGCCTCCTCTCGCAGGTACTCGAGCACGTCGTGCACGGAGCCGGGCGCCACCTCGAGCGTCGCCTGCTCATACGCGAAGTGCGTGCCGGTCACGGCGTCGTCGCCCAGCCGCTCTCGCACGGCGGCGGCGATCAGCTCCAGGCCGGTCGCATCAACCAAGCCGGCTGACCTCTTCGGTCCCAGCAGCCTGGTAGCGCTCGCGCCAGCCCAGGTCCGGCTGCCCCTTGATCTTGTTCTGGAGCTTGATGATCCCGTACATCAGCGCCTCGGGGCGGGGCGGGCAGCCCGGGATGTAGACGTCGACCGGCATGAACTTGTCGGCGCCCTGGACCACCGCGTAGTTGTTGAACATGCCGGCGCTCGACGAGCAGACGCCCATGGCGATCACCCACTTGGGCTCGAGCATCTGGTCGTAGATGCGGCGGATGACCGGCGCCATCTTGATCGAGACGCGGCCCGACAGGATGATCATGTCCGCCTGGCGCGGGGAGGCGCGGAACACCTCGGCCCCGAAGCGCGCGGCGTCCATCCGCGGCGAGCCGACCACGCTGATCATCTCGATCGCGCAGCAGGCGAGGCCGAACGTGAGCGGCCACGGGGCATTGGCGCGGGCCCAGTTCTGGGCCTTCTCGAGCGTCGTGAGGCCCACGCGCTCCTGCACGTACTGCTCGAGGTCGGCGTCGTCCAGCTCGCCGCGCAGCAGCTGGCGCGCGCGGAGCTGCTTGATCCTGAGGTCGTCGCCGCCGTTCCCGAGCGGCTGGCGGCTTATCTCCACTCGAGCGCCCCCCTCCGCCACACGTACACGAAGGCCACGAACAGCAGCACGATGAAGACGACCGTCTCGATCAGCACGAAGCTGCCGGCCGCCCGCAGCACCACGGCGATCGGGTAGAGGAAGACCACCTCGATGTCGAACAGGATGAAGAGCATCGCGATCAGGTAGAAGCTGATCCCGAAGCGGAACGTGGAGGTGACCTCCGAGGGCAGGCCGCACTCGTACGGATCGGACTTGACCTTGCTCGGCCGGCGCGGCCCGAGGACGCTGTTGAGGTGGGTGAAGAGCCCGCCCACGCCCGCACCGAGCGCTATGAAGACGAGTGCTGGCAGGTAGCTCTTCAGCATGGCGGCCGGGAACATATACCCGCTTGTGACAACTTGCTACATAGTGCGAAAGGGCGCTTGTTGAGCGGGATCCACGAGATCCTCGGGATCGCGGTGCTGGCCACGAGCGGGGCGGCCGCCGCGTGGGGCGGGGTGTCCTGGCAGCGCGGCAACCCCTCGCGCGTGTTCTGGTACCTGCTGCGGCTGGCGCAGGCGGTGGTCGCGGTGGAGGCGGTTCTCGGGGTCGTGCTTGCGCTGAGCGGGCACGACGCTCCGGCGATCCACTACGTCTACGGGGTCTTGCCCCTGATCGTGTCGCTGCTCAGCGAGGGCGCGCGCGTGACGGTCGCCTCGGCCGAGCTGGCATCGGTCGAGGACCCCGACTCGCTCAGCCGCCGCGACCGGATCCTGATGGCGCGCCGGATAGTGCTGCGCGAGATCGGCGTGATGACGATCGGGGCGATCCTGATCGTGACGCTGGGTCTGAGGGCGATCGCGACGGGGAGCTAGGGGGGCCGCCCGCGCGCGATATCGAGGGGTGCCCCGGCACCGGGACTGATCGCCGCCGATGAGGACGGCCGCCGGGAAGCGTCAATGCTGCGGCTTGACCGCCCAGCCCGGCGCCGGGGCCCCATCGAATTCGCGGCGCCGCGCTTGTTTCCTTCAGTTACCGGTAGAGCTCGGGGGCCGGGTCGGCGTATTCCGCGAATCTCACCGCCGCGCCGTCGGCCACGGTCCAGGCGTGGACGAATCCGTAGCCGGTCCGCCGGCCCTCCACCTCGCCGCTGCCGCTGCCGATCACGCAGACCCGGTCGCCGGTCGCACAGAAGTCCTCGATGTGGAGGCTGAGGTCGTGCCAGATCCCGACGAGTCGCTCGAAGAAGCCCGCCACCTCCTGCTTCCCGCGCAGCCGTCCACCCTGGGGCAGCACCTCGGTCACGCTCCACTCGATGTCGTCGGACAGGATGTCCAGCACCCCGGCGATGTCGCCGCGCCCGAACGCCTCGTAGCCCTGCTGGATCAGCTCGAGGTTGCCGTCTGCCATCTGGTCCTCCTCGTCTGGGGCCGTGCAGGCGCAGCGTACCCCCGGATAACATGCCGCGCCATGCCTCGCCGGGGACTCGTCGCCGCCTGCGCCGCCGCGCTCGTCGCGCTGGTGGTGCTGTCCGGCTGCGGGGAGCGCCACATCGCGGTGCCGAAGACGGACGCGCAGCTCCACCGCGGCGCCGTGCTCTTCAACGAGCGCTGCTCGGGCTGCCACACCCTGGAGTCCGCGGACGCGCGCGGCTCGGCGCCGGAGGGCGTGGTCGGAAAGTCCGAGCGAACCGACGGGCCGAACTTCAACATCCGCAAGGAGAACCGCGACGACGTGCTGTTCGCGATCCGCAACGGCGGCTTCTCCGGGGCGATCATGCCGGCCAACATCGTGGTCGGCCGCGACGCCGAGGCTGTCGCGCTCTTCGTCGAGCGCTACGCCGGCAAGAAGGCGCCGCCCACGACCGGTGTCCAGTCGCACTCGCCCACGGGCGCCAGCGGCAACAAGTAGCCGCGCGGTCAAGCGGGCCCTCTCGCCTGCCGATCACATGAGGTGACCCAGCAGTAGGAGGCACCATGTTGCGGCGCGTCCGCGACCGGCTTGCGGGAGAGCGGGGCTTCACGCTCATCGAGCTCCTGGTC
>JBJMLK010000079.1:0-9191 GCA_045805345.1 Thermoleophilaceae bacterium
CGCTGTCGACCGCGTACGGGTGCACGGCCGCGATCGCGGGGCCCACGTTGCCCGAGTCGATGCCGCCCGACAGCACCAGCGGAACGGGGCCCTCGTGGAGGCGTGCCAGCTCCCAGTCGAAGGTGCGGCCGCTGCCGCCGCGCACGTCCGGGGAGTGCGTGTCGAGCAGGTGGAGGTCGACCTCGCGAACGGCCCGCAGGCGGCGCAGCGAGGCGGCGTCCTTGATCGCCACCGCCTTCATCACGCGGCAGCCGCTGCGGCGCGCGGCCTCGCGACAGAACGCCGGGCCCTCGTCGCCGTGGAGTTGCAGGATCGTGAGGCCGCAGCGGTCGGCCAGCAGGGCTATCTCGTCGAGCGTGGCGTTCACGAACACGCCGACCAGCTCCGCCCGGCGCTTCACCTCGGCGCCGATCGCCTCGGCCACGGCGGGGTCGCAGGCCCGCGGGCTGTCCGGGTAGAAGATCGTGCCGATCGCCCAGGCGCCCGCCTCCACGGCCAGCGCCGCGTCCTCCTCGCGGGTCACGCCGCAGATCTTCACTCGCGTCACGGTGGGTCAATGGTAGGGCCGTTCGATGCAGCCCAACCCATGAAGTGGAGCCAGATACTCGTGGTCGTCGCGGCCGTCGCGGCGGTGGCGGCGATCGCCGTAGTGGCGGGCGGAGGAGGCGGCGGCGGCAAGGGCGACGTGAGCTCGGCGCCTGCCGGCGCGGTGCGCGTGACGTTTCGCCTACTCGCCCGAGAAGGAGAAGCTGCTGAAGCCCCTGATCCAGCGCTTCAACGACCGGCGCGAGAAGGTCGGCGGGCACCCGGTGTTCGTCGAGGACAGCAACGTGTCGTCCGGCGAGGCCGAGTCGAGGATCGCCAAGGGCACGCTGCAGCCGGTGGCGTGGTCGCCGGCGTCGTCGCTCTGGGGACGGCTGCTGAACTTCGACACCGACCGCCCCTACGCGCCGGCGACGAACCGGTCGATAGTCCGCACGCCGCTGGCGATCGCGATGTGGGAGCCGATGGCCCGCGCGCTCGGGTGGCCCAAGAAGAAGATCGGCTTCTCGGACCTGCTGGCGCTGGCGCGCTCCGGCAAGGGCTGGGCCGCCTACGGCAAGCCGCAGTTCGGCAAGTTCAAGCTGGTCCACACGAGTCCCGACTTCTCCACCTCGGGCCTGTCCGCCGTCGTGGCCGGGTGCCCCTGGCGGCTACCCGACAGCCTGGACCGTCCGGCCGCTGGTTCTCGCGTCACTCCTTCGGGTGGCGGACGCCAGCCACATCGACGCCTCCCGCGCGCCGCGGTTCCTGAGCGCGCTGCGCAGGCCATCGGCCGCCGCCGCGCCCCACTGGGAGTTCCAGGCGCACCTGAACGCCTACGCAAACGAGGACAGGCTGACCTTCACCGGCTCGTGAACCCCGGTCCAGTCGAGCTCCGCCAACCCCGGGCGGTTGAGGTCCTCGTGTGCCGCGCGCTCATTCTGACCAACCGAGCGCTCGCACGCCAGGCCTACCGGACGAGCGCGAGCCGGCGGGCCGCCTTGCCCGGCGCCTCGAGCGTCACCTTGCCATGGGTCGTCCGCGACTTCTCAAAGCTCCCGTCGCTCGTCAACGCGTCGGCGCGCGCCGCGATCGTGCCCCTGTCCGCGAGTCGCTTCGCCGCGGCCTCGTTGAGGGGGACGGGCACGCTCCTGGTCTTGCCGGAGGCGATCGCGAAGCCGGCCTTGCCGAGCGCGACCCGCTTCCCCCCGCCGGTCTTGCGCGACAGAGCGAGGGACCCGGTGCACCTCCGGTACACCGAGGCGGGGCAGGCCGCGCGCACCGCGGCGACGCCCTTCGAGGCCGTCACGGTCTGCGATGCAGGGAGCACGAGTCCCGTGAACGGCGGCTTCGTCGTGAAGGTCCGGTCGGCTCCCGCGGTGCGGCCGCCGGGGCCGTCCACCACCAGGCGGTAGTGGTACAGCGTCCGCGGTTTGAAGCCGATCAGGGCCCTGGCGACCGGCACCGGCTTCGCGTCCGACGTCAACGTCGTCTTCACCGTGCGCAGGGGATACGCCGTGGTCCTTCCGAACAGGAAGTACCACCTCGTTCCGTTCACGCCGCGCGGGTTCGCCCGCCCGCGCAGGGTCGCATCGTTTGCGCTGACCGCGGTCGCCGCGAGCGTGATGGCCGACGGCGGCCGCACCAGCTCGTCCGCGCCGATGTCCGTGCGCCCGCCGAAGCTGCGCGGCTGGCCGTCGAAGTCCGTGGCGGCGCCCAGGCCGGAGTCGGTGCCTCGGTTGACGGTGGGCGAAGCCGGGTCCTGGTGGAAGTCGCCCGCCAGGTTCACGAACACCGCGTTGTTCGGCAGGTTGGTCGAGCTCGCGTCCTCGGTGCAGCAGCCGCCGGCGAAGTCGCGCGGGCCCACGACGTTCGAGTAGGTGGGCGTGAACCGGGCGCTGCCGGCACCCGCCTGCTGCTTGAGCGCGACCGACACGTAGCCCTCGATCACCGAGTTGACCGCGTAGACCCTGACCGAGGAACCGCTGGAGGTGAGCTCGTACAGGCCGGCGGCGCCGAGGCCGAGGCCGACGGCCGTCACGTTGCGGAGCGTGACCACCGTGCTCGGCGAGCCCTGCCAGTCGGTGCCGACCGCCGACGGCGGGTTCTGGATCGACGGCGTCCAGCAGGCCGAGCTGCGAAGCACCGAGCCGTTCTCCAGGTAGCAGGCGGAGAAGCCCGTCGACACGTTGCTCCTCACGACCAGGTCCTCGCCGCTGCCGCCGTAGAGCCCGAGCGCGTTCGAGCTCGTGAGCGAGCCAACGGCCGTGATCTCGAGGTGCTTGACGGTGGCCCCGGGGTTGTAGAGGGCGAGCGCGGAGAAGGTCGGACTGGCGGGCTGGGCGAAGATGCGGGGCCGCGGCTTGCCCGCCTGGCCGTGCACCTGGATCGAGTTGAAGCTCGCGGCGGGACCGATGGGCAGCGACACGCTGCCGTAGTCGCCGGGCGCGACCACCACCTCGTCGCCCGGGCCGGCGCCGCTCACCGCGGTCACGAAGTCGCACGGGGCGTTCACGCAGTCGCCGCTCGTCCCGGGACTGGCGTGCCGCACCGCTGCGCCCGCCGGCGTGGCGAACGTCAGCAGGGCCAGGACGGCAAGCGCGCATCGCACGGGCCGACCCTACCCCTCCCGGGGGCCCTTGGGAAGGGCTGCCGCCTAGGGGATGCCGGGGATCGGGCTCTGGTCCTGGCTCGAGCCGGGCGCCTTGTTCGGGCGCTCGCCGAGCGTCACCGAGACGGTCTTGAGCTGGGTGCCGCGGTAGAGCTTCATCGACACCGTGTCGCCGGGCTTCTTGTCGGCGATCGCCGCCGCGATGTCCTCGGGCTCGTGTATCGGCTTGCCGCCGACCTCCACGATCAGGTCGCCGCCCGCGGAGAGGCCCTGCGACGTCTGCGTGCCGCCGGCCTTGATGCCGGCCTTATCCGCTGGGCTGCCCGAGTTCACGTCCTGCACGAGCGCGCCGTGCTGCACGGGCAGGTTGAGGTCGCGCGCGATCTGCGGCGTGATCGGCGCGGTCGTGACACCGATGTACGCGTGCTGGATCGTCCCGCTCTTCGCCAGCTGCGGGGACACCTGCTTGGCGGTGTTGATCGGGATCGCGAAGCCGATGCCGACCGAGCCGTTGCTGCCGCCGGTGGCGATCTGCGCGTTGACGCCGATCACGCGGCCGGCCGAGTCGAGCAGCGGGCCGCCGGAGTTGCCGGGGTTGATCGACGCGTCGGTCTGGAGCACGTGGTCGATCGAGAAGCCGTTCGGCGCGTCGATCGAGCGCTGGACCGCCGAGATGATCCCGGTGGTCACGGTGTTCTCGAGGCCGAAGGGGTTGCCGATCGCGATCGTCTGGTCGCCCACGTGCACGGCGTCGGAGTTGCCGAGCTGGAGCGGCGTGATCCTGGTCTTAGACGGATCGATCCGCAGCACCGCCAGGTCGGTGGACGGGTCGCGGCCCACGACCTTCGCGTCGACCGGGTCCTGCTTGCCGAAGCGGACCGTCACGTCGCCGGCCTGCGCGCCCTCTACCACGTGGGCGTTCGTGAGGACGTCGCCGCTCTTGTCGAGCGCGAACCCGGAGCCCGTGGCCGTGCCGGAGCCGCCGCCGCCGAAGAGCGAGCTGCTGGGCTGGTTGACCCGCGCCTGGATGAACGCCACGCCTGGGCCGACGCGCTTGTAGATCGCGTTCACGCTGCTGCCCGACTGCGCGCCGCTGGGCGTGACGTCGGCCGCCGGCGAGCCCGGGCTCTGGCGGACGACGGTCTTGGTGTCGCCCGTGTCGATGGCGCCGGTGGCGATCAGGATCGCCCCGATCACGACCGCGATCAGGCCGCCGAGGACGCCGGAGACGATGTGGGAGGAGGGAGAGGTCTTGGTCATCTGCGCTGGTTCCTAGGCCCCTGTTGTAGCCGTCAAGGCTTAACGATCCCTAAGAGGCGCGCTGGCGCCGCGGCGGGAGGACGAGCAGCGCGCGCAGGCCCACGATAGGGCCGCGGCCCTCGCTGAGCCCCCGCCTGAGCGCGCGGCGGTCGAGCCGCGCTGCCGCCGCGCGAGCGAAACGGCGTTCGCGGAGCGCCCGCACGTACGACGCCGCGCCCGGCCCGGCGGTCACCCGCAGGCGCCGCTCGAGGTCGAGCAGCGTCGCGCCGGGCCCGATCCGGTGACCCAGGCGGTCGAGCGCGAAGCGCAGCTCGCGCAGGTCGGGGTCGCCGCCCGCGCCGCGGACGCGCCGCGCGCGCAGGACCGCGACGACCCACAGCGCGGCGATCCCGGCCAGCGGCAGGCCGAGCACGGCGAGGACGATCGCCAGCGCCGGCGAGGACTCGGCGCGGCCGTTGCGCCCGACGACATCGGCGGGCTCCGTGCGCCGCTTGAGCGCCGCGTCCTTTCCGCTGTCGTGCCCGCCGACGGCGGCGCTCGGCAGCTTGTCGCCGCTCGCCTGCGCGGACGCCGGAGCGGAGGTCGGCGTCGGGTCGAACGGCACCCAGCCGATCCCCTCGAACCAAACCTCGACCCACGAGTGGGCGTCGAGGTCGCGCACGCGGTACTCCTTGGTCGCGGCGTCGGGAATGCCGGGCGCGAAGCCGGACGCCACGCGCGCCGGGATCCCGTCCATGCGCAGGAGCAGCGCCATCGCGCCCGAGAACTGCTGGCAGTAACCGATCTTGTCGCCGAACAGGAACGCGTCGAGCGGGAGCGGCCGGAGCGGCGGGCGCTCGTCGTAGGTGTACCCGCGCTGCAGGTAGCGCTCCACCTTCCTCACCACGTCGTAGGGGGTCGGCTGACCGGCGGCCAGCTGCTGCGCGAGGCGGTACATGCGGCCGTACCGCGACGCGAGGATGCGGCGCAGGACCTCCGGCTGGTCGCCGGGCACGCGCCCCGGCAGCGGCGCGCCGACGGTCCGCGGCGTGATCCCCGGGTCGCTGGACGACGGCGGCGGGATGTGGAGGGCCGAGTCGCCGCGCCGCGGGAGGTCGAAGTACGTGTAGGACAGGAACTGCGTGCGGTAGGAGACCGGCGCGGCGCGCATCTGCCTGGCGCTCGGGTCCGGCACGTACGCCTGCACCGTGTAGGTGTCGCCCTTGGTGAGCGGCCCGTCGAGCACGCGGATGGTGCCGTCGGCGGTGCCGACCAGGAGGTGGTCGCCGTCGACGCCGTACACCGTGCCGGCCCCCACCAGCAGGTCGGTCTTCAGGCCGCGGATCGTGAACCGGATGCGCTCGTCCCAGCGGGTGTTGGGCGACAGGGGCAGCTCGGCCGTCGGGTCGGCGCCGTGACCGGCGTCGGAGTGCACCCAGCGCAGCCCGTCGAAGCGGTCGAGCGTCTCCGTCTTCCAGTAGTGCTGGTGCGGCGACGCCACCTCGAGCATCGTGTCGCCGGTGCGCGGCCAGTCGAGCGGCCCGTACTGGTGCGTCCACTCGAACGTCCGGCCGCCGGCGCGGTCGGCGAAGAGGTTCCAGCGCGTGTAGTCGACCCATGCCTCGTGGCGGTCGAGCGCAGCGGCCACCGGGAGGGCGAGCACGCCGGCGGCCGCGATCGCACCCGCGGCGGGGACCAGCTGGCGCCCGCGAAGCCGTGGCAGCCACAGCCACACGGCGATCAGCGCCAGCAGCAGCAGGCCGCGGGCCACCGGCTTGCCGGCGTCGCTCATGGTCGCGGGCACGGCGTAGAGCGCCACGAGCAGCACGAGCGCCAGCGCGCGCGCGAGGCCGCCCGCCGTCGCCGAGCGGCGCGGCCAGAACGCGAGCGCCATCGCGGACACGACGACCGCCGGGATCGCGAGCATCAGCGTGAGCCGCACCCAGCTGTCGCTTCCGGGGTACGGCCAGACCGTGGTCGCGGCCCCGGTCAGGCCGCGGTCGAGGCCGTCGCCGAGCGTGTCCCAGCGCGCGGGCTGCAGCAGCTTGGCGGGCAGGCCGGCGGCCAGACAGGCGGCGATTGCCGCCACGACGACGATCGCCGCGTAGAGCACCGGGCGCAGCCGGGCGGGCAGCGGCGCTCGCGGCGCGAGTGCCAGTCCGGCTCCGCCCGCCGCGGCGATTGCGACCACGCCCACGGTGCGCGCGGTGGGCGGCGCGTCGATCAGCCCCTGCCACTCGACCGCGGCGACCCAGGCCAGCGCGGCGAAGGCCAGGACGCGCGGCCCGAGCCGCTCTGCGCCCTGCGCCGCGCCGGCGCGCGCGGCGCGCGCCGCGGGGAGCCTGCCTACGGCGGACGCGGCGCTCACGCCGCTCTCCTCGCGGCCCTGCCCAGCGGCCGCCCCGCGCAGCCGGCGACGGTGAAGCTCCCCGCCGCGGGCCCGCTCGGGACCGGCGTCACGAGGTAGCGCTGCGTGGCCGCCGCGCGAGCCAGGCCGGGTGGCGGGACGCCGGCGCCCGCGGCAACCCAGAACAGCGCCCCCGCGCGCTCCAGGCGGCCGGGAATGGGCGGCGCGTCGCCGGCCTCGACCAGCGCGAGCCGGATGTGGAGCGGCGGCCACGCGTGCAGGTCGGGGTCGATGTCGGTCGCGCGCCTGTCGCCGGGCAGCATCAGCGCGCAGCCGCCGCGCCGGGCGAGGTGCACGCAGAGCGACGCCGCCGCCCGGACGGCCCGGTCGAGCGCGTCCTCGGACGGCGGCCTGCGCGGGTCGAGCACCACCAGCGGCAGCGAGTCGGCGTCGGCCGCGAGGCGGCGCTCCATCACGTCGCCGGTCCGCGCGACGGTGGGCCAGTGGATGCGTGCGGCGGGCGCCCCCTGGCGGTACGGGCGCAGCGCGTCCGGCTCGACCTCGGCCGCCGCGGCGAGTGGCCGCGCCGAGCGCGGCGCGATGCCCGACGCCGCGCCGCCGTGGGGCGCGAGCACGGGCTCGATCCGCGGCAGCACGATCAGCTCGAGCTCCGGCGCCGGCAGCTCCCGGCGGGCGAGCCCGAGCGGGTCGTGGATCACGAGCCGCGCCGGCTCGAGCGTGCGCCGGCCGCGGCGCTCGAAGCGGACCTCTACGCGCGAGCGCCGCCGGCGAAGCGGGATCGGCCTGTCGAGCAGCGGCTCGACCAGCGCGCCGCCCGGCGGCCGGACCAGTCCGGGCCGCAGCTCGAGCAGCAGCGGCCACGGCTGCTCCTCCTCGACCGCGTGCGGTCCGCCGCGGCGCTCGACGCCGGCACCGGCCGCCGCGAGCGCGACCCACGCCGCCGATACGGCGGCCAGCGCCAGCAGCGCGACGCCCGGCACGTAGAGAGTGGAGGCGCCGAACGTGAGCGCGCCGATCAGCATCAGGCCGCCGAGCGCCGCGGCGCCGCCGGCCCGGATCACAGCGCCGGTACGCGCTCGATCGTCTCGCGCACGAGCTCGACGCGGCTCGCGCCGAAGGCGTCGGGCGCGAGCAGCAGCCGGTGCGGCAGCACCGAGGGCGCCAGCGCCTGCACGTCGTCGGGCAGCGCGTGGTCGCGGCCGTCGAGCGCGGCGGCGGCCTTGGCCGCCTTCAGCAGCATCAGCCCCGCGCGGGGGCTCGCGCCCAGCTCGATGCGCGGGTCCGCGCGGGTCGCGTCGAGCACCGCCACCACGTAGCGCCGCAGCGCCTCGCTCGCGTGGACGCGCGCCGCCGCGGCCTGCGCCGCGAGCACCTCCCCCACGCCCGCCACCGGCTCGAGCTCGAGCACGCGGTCGCCGGCGGCGTGCTCGGCGAGCATCTCGGCCTCGTCCTCGGGGCTCGGGTAGCCGAGCGCGACGCGCACCATGAAGCGATCGAGCTGCGCCTCGGGGAGCGGGTAGGTGCCCTCGTACTCGACGGGGTTCTGTGTCGCGACGACGAGAAACGGCCGCGCCAGCTCGTGGGTGTGGACGTCGACAGTCACGTGCCGCTCCTGCATGCACTCGAGCAGCCCGGACTGGGTCTTCGGCGAGGCGCGGTTGATCTCGTCGACGAGCACGACGTTGGCGAACACCGGGCCGGGCCGGAACTCGAAGCGCCCCTCGCGCTGGTTGTAGACGTTGGTGCCGACGACGTCGGCCGGCAGCAGGTCGACGGTGCACTGCACGCGCGCGTACTCGGCCTCGACCGACCGCGCCAGCGAGCGCGCCAGGGCCGTCTTGCCGACGCCCGGGTAGTCCTCGATCAGCACGTGCCCCTCGGCCACGAGCGCGACCAGCACATCGCGCAGAGCGCCCTCCGGAACCTTCACCGCCCGGCGCACGTTGCCCGCCAGTCGCTGCCCCAGGGCGGCGACGCCAGCCGGGTCGAGCTCGGGCGCCGTGCTCACCCGATCGATCTTACGGACCGGGCGAAGCCGGCCGGCCGGGCGATCCAACGGGGGGCCTGACCCCCCTGTTGCATCAGGCCTGCGTGGGCTCCTCGGTGCGCGCGAGCTCGCGCACGGCCGCCTCGGGGTCCGGGGCGCGCATCAGCGTCTCGCCCACCAGCACCGCGTCGACGCCCACCGCCTCCAGCTCCTCCACCTGCTCGCGCGTGGCGATCCCCGACTCCGACACCACGATCTTGCCGGCCGGCACGTCCGGCAGCAGGTCGAACGTGCGCTGGAGGTCCACGCTGAAGTCGGTCAGGTCGCGGTTGTTGATGCCGATCGTGCCGGCGTCCACCGCCAGCGCGGCCTCCAGCTCGTCCTCGTCGTGGACCTCCACGAGCGCGTCCATCTGGAGGTCGCGCGCCAGGCCGTAGAGGGTCGCCAGCTCTGCCGGGTCGAGC
>JBJMLK010000080.1:0-5968 GCA_045805345.1 Thermoleophilaceae bacterium
CAGCGCGCCGGCGAGCGCCAGCCAGGCCACCCAGCGGCCCTCGCGCTCGATGCCGCGCACCGCGGAATAGAGGCCGCCGGCGGCAAGCAGCACGAACGGCGACTCCGACAGCGGCGCGTGCTCGAGGTAGATCAGGTCGCCCCACAGAAGCCCCACGGCCGCCGGGATCAGCGCCGCCCAGCGGGCCACGCCGGCGCGACGCAGCGCCGCGTACAGGAGCAGCGCGGCCGCGATCCCGAACAGGTGCTGCAGCGCGATCGTCGCCTCGAACCGGTCCCAGACCGCGCGCGTGACCTTGAGGAACGCGGCGTATCCGCTCGGGCCGAAGTGGTCGTCGAACAACCCCCCCGGGTAGTGGGCGAAGTGCAGGAAGCGCGCGGAGTCGGGGTTGCTGAGCACCGCCGGGCGGTAGTCGACCATCAGCAGGGCGCGCAGCGCGACGCCCGCCGCGACGAGTACGAGGAGCGGAAGGTGCGGGCGAAGGCGCGCGGCGCGCGCGGTCATTCGGCGGAAGCCGGCTTGCGCCGCTCCCACATCTGCACCGGCCGCACGTCGCGGTAGCCGATCCGCCTGTACACCGGCGCGCCCATCGCGGTCGCCTGGAGCCGCGAGACGGTGCAGCCGCGCTCGCGGGCGTCGGCCAGCGCACGCCGCAAGAGCCGCGACGCTATCCCGCGCCCGCGCGCCTCGGGCGTGGTGCCGACCATCTGCACGTGGGCGTCGCCGTGCCAGTCCCAGATGCCGAGGCAGCCGGCCGGCGCGCCGTCGTGGCGGGCGAGGTACGGGTGGAAGCCGTCCGGGAACGACTCGACGGAGTCGGCGAAGCCCGACCAGCCGTACGCCGCGGAGATCACCGGATCGAGGTCGGCGGGGGTCGGGTCCTCGACCGTGTCGATCTCGCCGTCGGCCGGCGGCTCGACCGCGGCCAGGTCGACCTCCTGTCCCATCGGCGCGCCGTCGAGCACGTGCCCCGCCCGCTCGAGGAAGCGGCGGGCGTCGGCATCGGCCGAGTCGACCCAGACGGTCCAGGCGCTCACGCCGGCCCGGTCGTACGCGGCGTCGAGCTGCGCGTGAACCGCCTCGAGCGCGGCGGCGTCCTCGTAGCCCGCACAGTTGACCACGGATCGTCCGGGCATCGAAGGCACGAAGGCGGCCCAGGCGCCCGGCAGCTCCAGCGTCGATCCACCGCGGGTGGCTCCGGCGAACGCAAGCCAGAACGCGCGCAAGCTGTCGAGCATCGGCTCCTGCATAGGCGGGATGATCACACTAGGCGCCGTGAACCTGTTCGTCGCCGGTCTGGCCGAGCGCGCGCAACCCGACCTGGGAGCCGCGGAGCGGGCGCTGCGCTCGCTGCTCGAGCGGCTGCCGTTCTTCCCGGGACGGCACGTGGAGACCTGGGCGGCGGGCCGTGCCGCTGCGGCGTGGGTCGCGCACGACGCGCGCCACGCGGAGGCCGCCGGCGAGCGGCTCGTGCTGTGGAGCGGGCGGCCGATCCGCTGGGCCGGCGAGCGCGAGGCGGACGGGGCGCCCGGGGCTCTCGACGGCGAGCTCGACGGCCGCTTCGCGGTGGTGCGCGCCGGGACCGACGGTGTGGACGTGGAGACCGATCCGATGGGCGCGTACCCCGTGTACGAGACCGTGGCCGGCGGGGTGCGCTGGGTGTCGAACAACGCGTCGGTCCTGCGGGAGCTGCGCGGCGGGACCGCGCTCGCGGTCGACGTGCTCGCCTCCGTGCTCGGCGGCGGGTGGTCGCTCGACGGGGATCCGGCTTGGGAGGGGGTGCGGCGAGTCGGCGGCGCGCCGGCCATCGCCCCGGCGCGGCTGGCCGAGCTGTTCGGCGGCGACTTCGACCCCGACCGTGCCGCTGCGCTGCTCGTGGCGGCCGTGCGCGCGCTGGCGGACTGGCCGGGCCGGCCGAGCGTCGTGCCGGTCACCGGCGGCCGCGATTCGCGCCTGGTGCTCGCGGCGGCGATCGCCGCGGGAATCGACTTCGAGGTGACCACCGGAGGCGACGACTCCTCGCCCGACGTCGTGATCGGCAGGCGACTGGCGGAGCTGGCCGGCGTGCGGCACTCGCTGATCGCGGACGACCCGCACGGCAGCGTGTGGAGCGACTGGCGCGGCGCGGCGCGGCTGCTCGCGGCGTCGCAGGCGGGCACGGCCACCCTCGCCGACGCGGCCGGCTTCCCGATGGGCGCGCGCGACGGCCCGCTGCCGCTGTGGCACAGCGGCCAGGGGGGCGAGATCGCGCGTGCGTACTACGGCACCGGCGAGGGCCTCGACCGCGACGGCCTGGCCGAGCGGCTGACCCGCGCGTTCCTGGGCCGGCGGCCCGGCCGCGCAGACGTCCTGTCCGGCGACGCGCGGGCGAGCGTGCGCGGGCGGATCGACAGCTGGGTGGACGCGCAGCTGGCGGCGGGCGTCCAGCCGGCCGACGTACCCGACGCCTTCTACCTCACCCGCCGCATGGGCACGTGGGCGGGACCGACGCACGGTGCGGTGGAGCTGGTGCGCGACACCACGTCGCCGCTCTGGTCGGCCCGCCTGCTGCCAGACCTGCTCGGCCTGCCGGCGAGCGAGCGGGCGCGCCACGGGTTCCACCTGCGGGTGCTCGAGCGACTGGCCCCGGAGCTCGTGGACGTGCCGTTCGAGGACGGCCGGCCGTGGCCCGCGCGCGAGAGCGAGCTGCGCCGGCGCGCCGCCGCCGCCCGTACGCTCACGCGCAAGGCGCTGGCGGAGGCGCGGCGGCGGGTGCGACCGCCCGCGGCGGGTGCGGCCGACCCGTTCGGCCCGATCCTCGCCGAGGTACGGACGACCGTGCTCGACCAGCCGCAGCATCCGGCCTGGCAGGTGCTGGACCGCGAGCGCGTGGAGTCGCTGCTGTCGTCCGAGCCCGCCGCGCTCGACACGATGAGCCGGTACTACGTGTGGCGGCTGGCGACCGTGTTCGGTGGGCTGGGGGGCTGAGCTCCGCCCGGGCGGAGCGGAACGCCACCTACGGCGACACGAACCGCACCGACGCCGCGCCGGGCAACCGGCCCCGCCGCAGCGCCACCGCCCGCCGGAGCCCGGCCCGCCGCGGCCTGAAGCGCATCGAGGTACGCCCGCGCCGCCCGGTCACGCGCCGCCGCCCCGCGAACCGCACCACCGCCCCGGCGACCGGCTTCCCGCGCAGCGTCGCGCGGAAGCGGAAGCGCGTGCGGTGCCCCACCACGGCGCGCGCAGGCCGCGCGGTGAGGCGCAGCCGCGACGCCCGCCCGCGGCGCAGCACGAACGGGCGGAACAGCGGCGCGCCGCGCTCTCCCACCATCACGTCGAGCACCGCCCAGCTGTCCTCGTCGCCCTCGGGGAAGCCCTGGTTGGTGACGAGCACGCGGCGGCCGAGGAACGCGGCGCTCGCGGGTCCGTCGAACGGCACCTCCTGCGCCTGGTTCTCGACCGGCGTGGCCGGCACGCGGCGCAGCTCCTCGCCGCCCGGCGAGATCACCGCCATCGCGCCGGCCGCCGCCAGCGCCAGGTAGATCCGGCCGGAGCGCCCGAGTGCGAACCCGTCGGGCCCGTCGGCCGGCCGGCTCTCCCACAGCTGCTTCAGCACGCCCGGTCGCCCGTCCGGCCGGATCGGCAGCTTGTACAGCCGGCCGGTCGTCGGGTCGCCCGCAGCCGGGCTCGAGGCCGTGTTCACGAACAGCAGCGTGCGCCCGTCGGGCAGCACCTGGATCCCGTTCGGCCCGTAGACGCTCTCGAGCCGCGGGTCGGTGAACCAGACCTTCGCGCGCCCGCCGCCGCGCGGCACGCGCCAGATCAGCGCCTGGTCGATGTCGGTCACGTACAGCGTCCCGTCCGGCGCAAATGTCGCGTAGTCGGGCCCGGCGGGGTTGTCCGCCACCGTGGCCGAGCAGTCGCTCGTCCGGCCTGACGCCGAGCACGACGGCACGTCGCGGAAGGTCGCGTAGCGCCGCTGCGCGCCACTCACCGGATCGAGCGCCACTACGCGCGGATCGGCCGAGCGGTCGAGCACGTACAGCAGGCCGTCGCCGTCCTGGGCGAGCCCCTGGATGCCGTGGTCCTCGCCGAGCGGCTGGCCGCGCAGCACGTAGGTGCGCAGCAGCCTGCCGGACGACGAGTACCTGAACACGCGCGAGCGAGCCGCGGCGTCCGCGTCGCTGCCCTTGCCGGCCTGGTTCGTGCCGACGTAGACGCTGCGGTCGGGCGCCACGACGATTGGCTCGGGCGACCCCGGATGCGGCACGTGCGCGAACACGCGGACGTCCCACGGCGGGCGCGCGGCCGCGGCGGCCGGCGCGGGCGCCAGCGCGAGCAGCGAGACCGCCAGCGCCGCTGCCCTCACTCCACCACAAGCCCGTGTCGCATCGTGTTCTCGGTCACCACCCGCGGCTCGACGAACTGCAGAAGGTAATCCGGACCGCCGGCCTTCGAGCCGATCCCCGAGCGGCGGTTGCCGCCGAACGGCTGGCGGCCGACCATCGCGCCGGTGATGTGCCGGTTCACGTAGAGGTTGCCGACCGGAGTACGGCGCACGACCTCCTCCACCACCGCGGGGTTGCGCGAGAACAGCCCGCCGGTGAGGGCGAACGGCGACTCGTCGAGCAGGTCGCAGGCGACCTCGACGCTCGGCACCCGCTCGACGGCGAGCAGCGGCCCGAAGATCTCGTCGCGCAGCACGGGCGAGTCGGGCGGAAGGCCGGTCACGACCGTCGGCGCGCAGAACCAGCCGCGCTCGGGCACGCGGTCCTGCCGCGCCACCACCTGCCCCTCCTCCTGCGCGCGTGCGGCGTAACCCTCCACGCGCTCCTGCGCCTCGCGCTCGATCACCGGCGGCACGTCGGTGCCGAACGCCTCCGCCTGGCCCACCACCAGCACCGACGCCGCGCCCGCCAGCCGCTCCAGCAGCGAGTCGGCCAGCCCCTCGTGCACGAGCACGCGCGCGCACGCCGAGCACTTCTGCCCCGCGTACACGAACGCCGATCGCACGAGTGCCGGCACCGCCTCGTCCAGGTCCGCGTCGGCGTCGACGATCACGCAGTTCTTGCCGCCCATCTCGGCCACCACGCGCTTCAAGTGTCGCTGTCCGTCCGGCACCTCGGCGGCGGCGCGCACGATCTCGAGCCCGACGGCGCTCGACCCGGTGAATGCGATCGTGTGCACGCCCGGGTCGCGGACGAGCGCCTCGCCGGCGTCGCCGAAACCCGGCACGAGCGCGATCGCGCCGTCGGGCACCCCCGCCGCGCGCAGCGCCTCGACCAGCACGAGCGCCGACGCCGGCGACTGCTCCGCCGGCTTCAGCACCACGGCGTTGCCGGCCGCCAGCCCGGCGGCCACCATCCCGGTGGGGATAGCGAGCGGGAAGTTCCACGGAGCGATCACGGCCACCACGCCGCGCGGCTCGTAGCGCATGGTGTTGCGCTCGCCGGGCGCCTGCAGCAGCGCCGGTCCCTCGGCCAGGCGCACCGCCTCGCGCGCGTAGTACTCGAGGAAGTCGATCGCCTCGCACACGTCGGCGTCGGCCTCGCCCCACGGCTTCGCGCACTCGCGCACCTGAAGCGCGGCCAGCTCGAGCCGCCGCTCGCGCAGCCGTCCGGCCGCCGCCACGAGCACCTCGGCGCGCCCGGCGGGGCCGAGGTCGCGCCAGGCGGGAAACGCCTCCGCCGCGAGCCGCACCGCGGCGCGCGCCGCATCCGAGTCGCCCCGTGCGGCCACCGCCACAACGCGCTCCGGCTCGCCAGGGTCGGCCGACTCGAGGGCATTCGCGCCGGGTGCCACGCGGTCCGGCCCGAGCAGGAGCGGCACCTCGAGCGGCAGCCGCGCATCCAGCTCGCCGAGGGCAGCCAGGAGTGACTCTCGCGCGGGCGCCCGCCGCAGCTCCAGCGTCGGCTCGTTCGCGAACGGCCTCATGCCGGCGGCGCGAGCAGCTCGTCGAGCGAGGCGCCGCGCGCCTGCTCGTGGAGGA
>JBJMLK010000081.1:0-8557 GCA_045805345.1 Thermoleophilaceae bacterium
ACGCCGAGCCGTGCGCCCGCCGCCAGCACCTCCGCCTCGCCCTCGTGCTTGGCGTCGCCGTAGGCGAGCCCGAACTCGCCGGCGCGGTAGACGGTCTCCTCGTCCGCCGCCTCGCCCTCGGGCGCGCGGCCGAGCGCGGCCTCGCTCGAGGTGTGGATCACCCGCCGGACGCCCTCCGCGGCCGCCGCCTCCACCACGAGCCGGGGCGAGAGCGCGTTCATCCGCCAGAGGAGCTCGGGCGGCCGCGTGCCGACGAAGCCGGCGGTGTGGAACACCAGCTCGCAGCCGCGCACCGCGCGCCGGAGGGAACCGCGGTCGAGCACGTCCGCGCGAACCGGGTCGACGTCGAGCGCGTGCAGGCGCTCGAGTCGCCGCTGGTCGCGGAACGTCACGCGCGCTCGGTCGCCCCGCTGCGCGATCAGCTTGGCCACGTGCCCGCCGACGAAGCCCGTGGCGCCGGTGACGCAGCAGACCCTCATCGGCTGGACCGTAGCGGGGGGAGCGCCTTCCTACACTCGAACCTCCCCGCTAGTCATGCGAATCCGGCGACTACTCCTGGCGGCGGCGCTTCCCCTCGCGCTCGCCCTCCCGCAGACAGCCGGCGCGGCTCAGGTCGCGCCCGGTCACGTGCTCGTGCGCTTCGACAAGCGCTCGACGCACGCCGAGCGCATCGCGGCGGTGAAGGCGACCGGCACCGGCGGCGCCACGCCGCTGCCCGGCGGCACGCGCCAGGTGCAGATCGAGGACGGCGAGACGGTGACCAAGACGCTCGCCGAGCTGCGCACGCAGCCGGGAGTCGCGGACGTGCGCCCCGACTACATGCTGCACAAGGCCGGCGGCTACTACCCCAACGACCCCGGCATCGGCGCCGACGGCGACTGGCGCAGCATCCAGTGGAACTTCGCCGGCCGCTTCGGCATCCACGCCCCGCGCGCCTGGTCGCGCCTGCGCCATCTCGGCAAGGACGGCGGGCGCGGCGTGGTGGTGGCCGTGATCGACACCGGCGTCGCCTACAAGGACCGCGGCAGCTTCAAGCGCGCGCCCGACCTCTACCGCGGTCGCTTCACGCGCGGCTGGGACTTCGTCGACGGCGACCGCTACCCGTTCGACCTGGACGGTCACGGCACGCACGTGAGCGGCACGATCGCCGAGCACGTGAACAACGAGAAGGCCGTGACAGGGCTGGCCTACGGCGTCGACATCATGCCCGTGCGCGTGCTCGACGCCCACGGCGAGGGGAACCTGTCGACCTTCGCGCGGTCGATCGTCTGGGCCACCGACCACGGCGCCGACGTCATCAACATGAGCGTCCAGGCCGACGCGGACCTGCGCGCGGCGGACATGCCCGAGGTGATCGACGCGATCCGCTACGCCCACAGGCACGGCGTGACGATGGTCGGCGCATCCGGCAACGAACGGACCAACCGCCTCTCGTACCCGGCGCGCGACAAGGACGTGATCTCGGTCGGCGCCACCACCTCCCACGGCTGCCAGGCCGAGTACTCGAGCTACGGCGACGGCCTCGACATCTCGGCGCCCGGCGGCGGCGGCGACAAGCAGCTCGACGACTCCGCATGGGAGCGCGCGCACTGCCACGGCACGAGGAAGGGGCGCGCCGTCTACCAGCAGACGTTCGACAAGAACCCGCACGACTTCCACCTGTTCGGCTTCGTCGGGACCTCCGAGGCCGCGCCGCACGTCACGGCAGCCGCGGCACTCGTGATCGCGAGCGGCGTGGTGGGGTCGCACCCCCGCCCCGGCACGGTGCAGCACCGACTGCAGGACACCGCGCGCGACCTCGGGGCGTCCGGCTACGACAAGCACTACGGCTTCGGCCTGGTCGATGCCGCGGCCGCCGTCGGCGGCTGATCGGCGCTCAGGCGAGCCGAGCTAGGTGGTCCGGATGATGAGCACGCTGCACGGCGCGTGATGCGAGACCTTGTTCGGAACGCTCCCGAGCAGGAACCGCTTGGCGCCCGTCATGCCCTTGTTGCCGACGATGATCAGGTCGGCGTTCTGCTCCTCGGCGACGTCGAGGATCGCGTCCGCCGGGTCGCCCTGGCGCGCGAACGTCTCGACCTCGACCCCGATCTCCTGAAGCGCCTCCGCGGCCTTGCGCAGCGTGGCGTCGACGTCCTCGCGCTCGTTGACCATCCACTGCATGTCGTCCGGCACCTGCGTGCGCTCCTCGCGCAGCCGCTGATTGCCGATCGGCTCGAACGCGCTGACGAGGTTGATTCGCGCTCCGACCGCCTTCGCGAGATCCGTCGCCTGGCGCACCGCCTCGTTGGCGGTTTCGGACCCATCGGTTCCCACTACGATCGAGGCGAACATCGGTCTCCTTCTTAGAGGCCTCTCAGATTGCGCCGGGATCATATGCCGAAAGCGCCGAGAGCCTTGACCTAGACCCGAAAACGTAGGAGTCTTGAACCAATGACAGCCACCAAATGCCTGGTGGTCGACGACCACACCGTCGTGACCCAAGGGCTGGACCTCCTTCTCGGGGACATGGACGACCTCGATCTGGTGGGAACCGTGCACACGGGTGAGGATGCTCTCGAAGCCGTCGAGCGCCTCAAGCCGCAGGTCGTGCTGATGGACGTACGGCTCCCCGGAATCGACGGCGTGTCCGCCGTCAAGCGCATCCAGGCGTCCACTCCGAGCGTGCAGTTCGTGATGTTCTCGGCGTACGGCGACAAGCGCCTGCTGTCGGACGCGCTCGCCGCCGGCGCCCGCGGCTACGTGATGAAGGGCTCGCCGCCCGAGGACCTGATCCGCGCGATCCGCACGGTGGCCGAGGGCAAGGCGTTCGTGGACCCGTCGCTGTCGCCGATGCTGCTGATCAAGGAGGGAGCGCCCGCGGCGCAGCAGTCGCTGAGCGAGCGGGAGCGCGAGATCCTGCAGCTCCTGGCCGAGGGCTTCCACACCGAGGAGGTGGCCCGCCGCATCGGGCTCTCGGTCGAGACGGTCAAGTCCGACACCAAGCGCGTGATCGCCAAGCTCCAGGCGGACAGCCGCACGCACGCTGTGGCGATCGCGCTCCGCCGCGCCCTGATCGACTAGCGCGCCCGCGCGCCTACCCTGGTCGCCATGGGCGACCTCCCCCGCTTCTGGATCTGGATGCAGGTCCTGATCGTGATCTTCGTGCTGGCGAGCATCGTGATAGCGATCACGAGGCTGTAGCCGGCTCGCTACGAGCCACCCAGCCCCGAGCGCAAAAAGCAGCTGGTGAAGGGGGAGGCCCGGACTGAGGCGGCGTCCGAGCCAAGACGCTGGAGAACGGAGCGGCCGGAGTCCGGCAGGTTCGATGGTCCTTCGAAGGGGGCTCCCTGAGTGAGCGAAGCGAACGTACCCCTGAGAAGGATTGTCGAACCGGCCGGACGGCCAGCCGCGAAACGAAGCTAGTTCGTCTTCCGCTCGAGGTTCGCGACCTCGTCAGCCTTGGCGTCCGCCTTCGACTGCGCGTCGCCCAGCTCGTCCTTGGCCTCGCCCTTCCGCTCCTCCTGCGCGCCCTCGCGCTTGAGGCTGCTGTCGCCCGCCACGTCTCCGGCGGTCTTCTTGGCACGGCCCGTGATCTTGTCCCAGAGGCTCATTCATTTCTCCTTTCAGTTAAGGAAATCGTCCCCGTACCGGACCCCAGCGAAACGGGCACGGCATAGGCTGCCGGGGTGCTGGTCATCAGAGTGCTCGGGCCGCTCGAGCTCGAGGTGGACGGCAAGCCGGTCGAGGTGCCGCGCAGGCGGCCGGCGCGCCTGCTGCTGGGCTACCTGGCGCTGCGGCGCGGCCCGCACACCCGCGGCGACCTCGCGGCGGCGCTGTGGCCGGGCACGCTCGAGTCGAGCGCGCGGGCCAGCCTGCGCAGCGCGCTCGCCGCCGCGCGGCGCTCGCTCGGCCAGGCCGCGGACTCCTACATCGTGCGCGCGGGAGACACCGTGGGGCTCGCGGGGCCCGAGCTCGTCGCGGTCGACGTGGAGCTCTTCGACGCGCTCGTGGCGGAGGGGCGGCCAGACCACGCGCTCGAGCTGGCCCGCGGACCGCTGCTCCAGGGTCTGGGCGCCGACTTCATAACCGCGCTGCGAGCGGAGCGGCTGGCGCGGACCTCGGACCTGCTCGGCGAGCTGGCACGCCGGGAGGAGGAACGGGGCGCACTCGACAGGGCGCTCGAGCACACCCGCGCGCAGGTCGCGCTCGACCCGCTTGCCGAGCCGCCCAACCGGGAGCTGATCAGGCGACTGGCCGCCTCCGGGGACCGCGCGTCGGCGCTCGCCGCCTATGCCGAGCTGTCGGATCGCTTTCGCACCGAGCTCCGCACCGTCCCTTCGGCGCCGACGCGCCGCCTGGCCGACGACGTGCGCCGCGGCGCAACCGAGGCCGCCCAGGACGGGCCGACCCCGCTTCCGCCCGGCCTCGCCGCCGCCGACCGGGGCGCGTTCGTGGACCGCGAGGACGCGCTCCGCGCGCTCGGCCGCGCCGCCGCCGCCGCAGCCAAGGGCGAGCCGCGGGTCGCGCTCGTGAGCGGGGTGCCGGGCGTCGGCAAGAGCGCGCTGGCGGCTCACTTCGCCGCGGCGGCCGCCGGCTCCGCCACCGTGCTGCTTGGCCGCTGCCGCGAGGAGGTGGCCGCGCCGCTCGAGCCGTTCGCCGACGCGCTGCGCCACTACGCGGCGGGCGCCTCCGCCGACCGCCTCCAGCGCGAACTGCCTCCCGCCGCCGCCGAGCTCGGTGGACTGGTGCCCGAGCTGGCCGACCACGCCCCCGCGCGGGCGCTGCCCGCCGACCTCCTCGCCGACGGCGGCCGGCTCGAGCGCGCGGTGGCGGAGACCGTGCTGGCGGCCGCGCGCGAGCGGCTGCTGGTCGTAGTGCTCGAGGACGTGCACGCCGCGCGGCCCGCTGCGGCGCGCGTGATCGAGCGGCTCGTGGCGGCCGAGGGCGCGCGCCTCCTCCTGGTGCTGACCGTGCGCGAGACCGAGCTCGCCCGCGCGCCGCCGGCCCAGCGCCTCGTGCGCCGGCTGCGCCGGGCACCGGGGGTGGTGCCGCTCGCGCTCGGGCCGTTCGACCGCGCCGCCGTCGGCTCGCTCGCCCGCGCGCTCCGCGGGAGCGACGTCGACCCCGCGCTCGTCGACCGCGTGCACGCGCGCAGCGAGGGCCACCCGCTGTTTGCGTCGGAGCTGCTGGCGTCCGCTCGCGAACCCGAGGACAACGCGGGCTCGCCGCTCCCGGAGCCGGTGCAGGACTTCGTGCTGGACGAGATCGGCCGCCTCGCGCCCGACGCGCGCGCGGCGCTGTCGGTGGCCTCGGCGATCGGCTCGGAGTTCGACCTCGCCACGGTCGCGGCCGTGGCCGAGATGCCCGAGCAGCGCGCGCTCGACGCCCTCGACGAAGCCGTGCTCGCGCGCGTGGTGCGCGAGCTGCCAGACCGGATCGGGCGCTACGAGTTCCGCCACTCGCTCATCCGCGAGGGCGTGTACGAGTCGCTCACCGCAACCCGTCGCGCGCACCTGCACCGCGCGATCGCGGCGGCGGGCGGCGCGAGCGCGGCGCAGCCGAGCGCGATCGTCGGTCACCTCGAACGCGCGGGCGAGCTCGTGTCCCCGGTCGAGCTGGCCGACCACGTGGCCCGGGCCGCGGCTGCGGCGAGCGAGCAGGGCGCGTACCACGACGCCGGGGCGCTCTACGCCCGGGCCTGCGAGGCGCTCGAGCCCGACGCCGCTCACGCCGTCCGGCGCTGCGAGCTGCTGGTCTCGCTCGGCCACGCCCGGCGACGCGCGGGCGAGGGCGACGCGGGCCGCGAGTCGTTCCGGGCGGCGGGCGGCCTCGCGCGCCGGCTCGGGCGAGCCGACCTGCTGCGCGCGGCGGCCGAGGGCATCTGCACGCTCCCGTTCTCACCGGGCGACCAGCCCGCAGACCGGTCCGCGATTGCGATCCTGGAGGACGCGCTGGCGGAGCTGCCGCCGTCCGAAGGCGCCACGCGGGCGCGCCTGCTGGCGCGACTCGCGAGCGAGCGCTACTACGAGGCCGCGCCGGCCGAGACGGACTCGCTGGCGCGTGAGGCGCTCGAGCTCGCGCGGACGACGGGCGACCGCGGAGCGATGGCCGCGGTACTCGAGATCGGTCACCTGGCCTCGCGGCCGGTGGGCGGCGCGCGCGAGCGGCTGGCGCTAGCCGGCCGTCTGGTCGAGAGCGCGCGCGCCGACGGCGACGCCGAGTCGCTCGTGCGAGCCCTGGTCCGGCGCAACGCCGACCGGGTGGAGCTGGGCGAGGTGCGCTCGCTCGAGTCGAGCGCGGAGGAGCTGCTCGCGCTGGCCGCGGAGCACGACCAGCCGGCGTACGGATGGTGGGCCCACCTGTGGCGCGCCACCGCGGCGATCCTGGGCGAGCGCGCCGGCGAGGGCGAGCGTCAGACGCGGCGCGCGTACGAGGTCGGCAGGGTCGCCTTCGGCGAGGCCGCCGACGTGGAGCTGCGCGCACAGCTCGCCTGGATCCGGCTGGAGCAGGGCCGGCTGGCGGAGCTCGCGCCGGCCATCCCGGGGCTCGACGCCCTGTTCGCGGAGCTGCCCACGTGGGCGTGCTTCAAGGCGCGCATCCTGTGCGACGTGGGGCGCGGGCGCGAGGCGGCGGCCAGCGTCGAGCAGCTCACGCGCACCGGCATCGCCGGGCTCGCGCGCGACTCCAACTGGCTGGTGAGCGCCGCGCTCCTGGCCGAGGTGTGCGCTCGGACCCGCGACGCCGCCGCGGCGGCCGAGCTCTCGCGCGCGCTGGCCGACCGCTCCGACGACTGGGTGATCAGCGCGCGCGGCACGGTCTTCCTGGGCCCGGTCGCCGGTTCGCTGGCCCTCCTGGCCGCGGTCGAGGGTCGCGAGGAGGACGCCGCGAGCCGGCTCGCCAGCGCCCTGGCGCGCTGCCGCGAGGCGGGCGCGACGGCGGCCGCCGCCCGGCTCGAGCGCGAGTTCTCCGCGCTGAGCCGGGCGATGCCTGCCTAGGACTGCGTTGCTAGCCGCCGACCCCTGGCAGGACCGGGTGGCAGTCCGGCGTGCGTGCGTGAGCTGGGTCGAGCGCGTTCAGCACGTCCCGCAACGCGATCGAGTCGTACGTCGAGGCCAGGTGGTCGACGGCGTCGAGCCGGCACTGGTCCTGCAGCAGGATGTTGGTCACCTGCCGTCCGCTCATGAACTGCGACTCGTACGGAGTGATGATGTCCTCGTAGCGCGTCCCGATCACCGTGTAGCGGACCCCTGGCAAGGTGTCCCCGCCGTCGTTGAGCTGTTGCATGAAGTCGGACCCGGCGGTGTCCTCGGCGCACGCGGGGCAGTGACCCGCGACCGCGTCGCGGGCCGGCGCGACCTGCTGGGCGAGTGTCGCGACGCCGAACAGCGTGGTGCCATGGCTGAGCGGCGAGATCCCGACGAGCGTGCGGACCTTGTTCGCGCCGCCCAGGAACTTCATGTAGTAGCGCGGCATCATCCCCCCCTGCGAGTGGCCGACGAGGTCGACCTTCTCCGCGCCGGTGGCCGCGAGGACGCGGTCCACGAGGTCAGCCAGGCCGGCCGCGGCCGTCGCGCTCGACTGGAAGCCGTCGTCGCTGAAGTCGTACGCGAACACGCAGTAGCCGTTGTTGGCCAAGAGCGGCGCCGTGGCCATGTAGTCGCGCCGGCTGTTGCCGGTGAGCCCGGGCACGAGGACCACCGGGTTCGGGTGCTCGGCGGTCGGCTTGCAGCTCCAGTCGTCGGCTCCGGTGAGCGGCTGCCCGGCCTCGGTGGCCGCCACGGCGGCCGGGAAGTTGTAGACGACCGGGTACTCGGCGGCCGCACCGCCGGCGAATCCGAGCGCGAGCCCGGCGGTCGCGAGTGCCGCGCACCCCGCGCGGATGAGCCTTCCCTTCAGATGCGGCATCTGCCCCCCTTGTGGACGAGTGCCTCGGCTGTACCCACGGCGGAGCCGCCGGAGCCGCGAATCGGCGCGCCGCGGCCGCGGCGCGCCCCGTGGTCACGCTCCAGTCACGCCGCGGTTGCTGCCGCGACCCACGCCGCCAGCCGATCGCCGTCCGGCTCCCCGTCGAGCGCCAGCTGCGGCGGCTCGTTCGCGGCCAGCCACGAGTGCACGATGCGCACCTCGTCGACCTCGCCGGGCGGGACAGCGGAGCCGACCTGACGCGCCGGGCGCCGCGCCAGCGCCGCCCGCGTGCGCTCGGCCAGCTCGCCGGTGTCCGGCAGCGGGCCCCAGTCGGCCACGCGGCCGGCGACGATCCAGAACGCGTCGAAGCGCCGCTTGGCGGGGTGCGGCGCCACCACCAGCCGCGTGCGGGCGTGCGTGGCCTGGAGCAGCCCCGACAGGCGCCCCACCAGCGACTCGAGCCGCTCGCGGCGGCGCAGCAGCACCGCCGCGCGCTCGTAGCGCCGCGCCTGCGCGGCCTCCCGCATCTGCTGCTCGAGGTGCTCGAGCAGGTGCTCGCCGGCCGCGGCCGTGCCGGCGAAGGGCGCCAGCGCCTGGTCGAGCCGCCGGCGGTAGAGGTTGGGGTCGAGGTCGCCCAGGCAGGGCGACAGGCAGCGGCCCATCTGACCGT
>JBJMLK010000082.1:0-7015 GCA_045805345.1 Thermoleophilaceae bacterium
CTCGCTCTCGTTCCCGCCGCCGCCGCGCTTGCCGTGGCGCTCGCCGCGCCCGCCGCCGCGCAGGTGCCGACGACCGACCCCTCGGTCGTTCCGCCCACCGCGCAGGACGCGCGCCTCGACATCAAGGTCGACTCCGGCCGCGTGGACGGCGACACGCGCTGGGTGCTCAGCGGCGACGAGCTGCTCGTGAAGGGCCACATCTGGCCCTACGTCGAGGGCCAGTCGGTGAGGCTCGTGCTGTACCGCGACGGCAAGCGGATCCACACGAAGACCGTGAAGGTGCTGAAGGACGAGACGCGCAAGAACGCGGGCAAGTACCAGTACCGCTTCAAGAACGTGACGACCGACGACGTGTACACGGTGCGCGCGATCCACGACGAGACCGCCGAGCAGAAGGCGGGAGCGTCGGAGAAGGAGCACCTCCGCGCGATCCCCGGGCGCGTGCGCGGCGAGGAGAGCATCCGGCTGCTGCAGATCTCGCTGCGGAGCCTCGCGTTCGTCTCGCCGCTGAACGGCGACCTGGACGACGCCACGCGGCGCGCGGTGCTCGCGTACCGCAAGGTGCAGGGCTGGGACCGCACCGGTTCGCCGACGGCCACGGTGTTCCGCAAGGTCTTCCACGGCGACGGCGCCTACAAGCCGCGCTACGAGCACCCGTCCAAGCACGTCGAGGGCGACCTGACCGACCAGGTGATCGTCCTGGTGGACCACCGCAAGCCGGTGCAGATCTACACGATGTCGTCGGGCAAGCCATCGACTCCGACCGTGAAGGGCAAGTTCAGCTTCTACCGCAAGGATCCCGGGGCGAACTCCGAGGGCATGTACTACTCGAGCTACTTCTACGGCGGCTATGCGGTGCACGGCTACCCGAGCGTCCCGGCCACCTATCCGGCCAGCCACGGCTGCCTGCGCGTCCCGATCCCGGACGCCGTGCGGATCTACGACACGATCGACATCGGCGAGACGATCTACGTCTTCGGCGAGCCGTTCTAGCGCCGGTCAGCGCCGGCCCGGCAGATACCCGATCAGGATCCGCGCGATCACGCCGTAGACGAGCAGCGCCAGCAGCGTGGCCACACCGCGCTTGGCCCAGATGCTGCCTGAGTCGACCACGCCGGCGAACGGCTGTGTGAGGACGTCGTTCGCGTCGTCGATCGCCTCGCGGACGTCGGAGTGGGCCTTCTCGCGCTGGCGCTCGTTCTGAGGCGACGGCGACGGGTCGCTGATCCCGACGACCTTGTTCACCTGGTCCTTCGCCCCCGCCTTCGACTTCTCGACGGCGAACAGGACGAAGGACACGACGAGGATCGCGCAGGCGATCGTCGACGCCAGTCGGAGGATCGACTGGAGGAGCGTCATCGGCGCCCCCCGGCCGCGGCGCGCTGCGGCTTGGTACGAAACGGCTCGAGCGCCTCGAGCGCGGCGTCGTGCCCGCGCCGCATGAGCTCGGGCCAGCGGCGGCGGTCGAGGAAGAGGTCGTAGAAGGCGGCGCCGCGGGCCTCGCCCGGCCCGATCGGCTCGATCAGCGTGACCGAGTCGCCGAGCCGGCGCAGGTTGCGGCGCGCCAGCTCGAGGTGCCCCCCGGCCGCGATGCGGCGGCTGAGGCCGAGCAGCGACAGGTGGCGCGCGTCGCCGCCGTCGACCGCGTCGCCCTGGAGGCCGGGCGGCAGGAGCACGTTGAGGCCGAACACGTGGTCGAAGCGGCCGTCCTCGACGATCGGCTCGGTCGGGAACGCGTCGATCACGCCGCCGTCCACGTAGAGGTCGCCCTCGACCCGCACCGCCTCGACCGCCACCGGAAGCGCCACCGCGATACGCACGAGCTCGCCGAGCGTCAGGTCGGGCGTGGTCTCGCTGCCGAACTGCTCGAGCCGTCCGCGGTCGAGGTTGTACACGGTCGTGTGGATCGGGATGTCGGTCTCACCGGCGGACATGTGCCAGAGGCGGCGGTCGAACAGGCGCTCGAGAGCCTCGCCCTTCGCCAGGCCGGTGAAGCCGCGCGTGGCCGACAGCGCGAAGCGCGGGATGCGCGTCCACTGGATGTCGAGGTAGTCCTGCGGGCGCCAGGCCAGCGAGAAGTCGGCCATCTCGTCGGCGGTCATCCCCGCCGCCCACATCGCGCCCCAGACGGCCGAGCCCGAGCACGCCGAGATGGCTGCCGGGCGGACGTTCGCCTCCTCGAACGCGCGCGCGACGCCCACGAGCGCGACGCACGCGCCGCTGCCGCCGGAGCCGACGACCGCCACGCGCTTGCCCTTCAGCCCGGGAGCCGCGCGGCGGGCGAACGGGGGCAGGACATCGACGGGGACCGGCTCGGGGCGGTCGACCAGCGGCAGCGGCAGAAGCGCGCGCCGGGCGTTCATCAGGAAGCCGATGTCGGCGGCGGCCGCGAGGTCCTCGCGCGCCCGCCCGACCCGCTCGAGCACCCGCTTCACGTTGAACGGGTCGATGGCGTCGAGAGCCATGGCGGGCGTAGGATACGGGCGCCCCGTGTCGCTGCTCGCCGACCCACCGCTCCTGTTCGCGAACGGCGAGGCGTACGCGCGGCTTCGGCCGCGGTCGGCGCCCGTCGCTCCCGCCGCGGCGGCGGTGGTCGCGCTGTTCTGGTCCGTGAGCGTCCCGCTCTACATGAACGCGCGCTGGACGCGGCCGCTGTGGCCGCTCCTGCCCGGCCGGAGCGGCCGCGACTTCATGGTCAACTTCCCCGGGCTGCGGGTGGACACGCGCCGCGCGGGGCGGCGCATGCACTCGATAGCGGCGGCGGTCTTCGCGACCTACCCGCTGTGGTTCCTGGCGGGCGTGGCCCACGGCCGCCGGGCGTGAGCGCGCGCGACGCGCTCATCGCCGAGCTGCGCGAGCACGCGCTGGTGATCGGCGAGGTCACGCTCACGAGCGGTGCGAAGGCGCAGTACCTGGTCGACGCGAAGCGGGCGATCCTGCGGCCTGCCGGCTTCCGCGCGCTGGCCGAGCTCACCGCCGAGGAGGCGCGGGCACGCGACGCCCAGGCGGTGGGCGGGATCACGATGGGCGCCGACCCGATCGCCTGCGCGGCGCTGGCCGGCGGCGCGGACGTCGACGCCTTCTTCGTGCGCAAGGAGCGCAAGGAGCACGGCCTGTCGCGCTGGGTCGAGGGGCCGCCGCTCGAGCCGGGCACGCGCTGCCTCGTGGTCGAGGACGTGGTCACGACCGGCGGCTCGACGATCAAGGCCATCGACCGCGTGCGCGAGGAGGGCCTCGAGGTCTGCGGCGTGATGGCGATCCTCGACCGCCTGGCCGGCGGCGGCGACGCGATAGCGGCGGCGGCCGGCGCCCCCTACACGGCGCTCACGACGATCGACGACGTCTACCCGGAGCGTCCGGACCGCTAGGCGCGGCGTTCGGCGCCACGGCTCGTCGTCCCAACCCTCAAGGGGGTCTGACCCCGTCGAGGCTTGAGGCCGCTCCCGGAGCGGGATTGCGGCAACACTCAACTGGGTCAGACCCGCTTTAGGGTTGACGGACGACGCGGCGGGCGACAAGCGCAGCGCGCCACCCGCCTACCGGTCCTTCAGCGGCCGCGCCCTGAACACGGCCACCTGGCCCTTCACGCCCTTCAGCTTCTTGCGGCCGGCCGAGCTCCAGCGGAAGCGGTCCTCGGACGCTTTGCGCACGTCCTCGGTGCCCAGGACGCTCGCCGGGCGGGCGACGCCCGTGATCCGCGACGCCACGTTCACGGGCGAGCCGTAGAGGTCGCCGGCGCGCTCCAGCGCGACGCCCGCCGCCACCCCGGAGCGGATGCTCGGGAAATCGCGGCCCTCCTCCTCGGCCATCTGGACCAGCCGCAGCGTCGCCTCGACCACGTCGCCGGTGTCCGGGCCGGCGATCATCGCGGCGTCGCCGATCGTCTTCACCAGCCGCACCGGCGGCTCGGTCGCCTCGACTGCCATCTGCGTGAGCCGGCTGACCACGCCGCCGAGCTCCTCGGGAGGCAGACCCTCGCCCAGCTTCGTGAACCCGACCAGATCCGCGAACGCCACCGTCACCTCGGTCGCGCCGCGCATCTCGCCCGCGCGCAGGGCGGCCTGGTCGACCACGGTGTTGCGGAGCTGCTCGAGCAGGTGCAGCCGGTAGACGTACTCGAGCTGCTCGCTCATCCGGGGCACGAGCGCGCGCGAGGCCTCCGCCGCGCGCAGGCCGAGGTCGCGCTCGGTGTCGCCGGGGCGGACGAGCGCACGGCCGACCACCTGCCGCGACGCGTCCGCGATCCGCGCCATCGACTCGCCGATGACTACCGCCGTCTCGTGTACGGCCTCCTCGGGGATCCCGGCGTCGAGCAGGCCCTTCAGCGTCACGAGCGCGTCGAGGTCGGCGTCGCCGAGGATCCTCGCGTCCGGCTCGGGACGCGGAAGCCCGAGCGCCTGGCGCTGCTGGATGAGGAACTCGACCGGGAGCCCGGCCCTGTCCGCCACGTCGCCCGCCGTGTATTTCGCCTCGCCTCCGAGGGCCAGCTCGACCGGCAGCAGCGCGAGCCGGCTCTCCTCGACCGCCTGCTTGAGCGTGTCGAGGGAGACGCCATCGCCGTGAAGCTCCTCGAGCAGCTCGAGCCGCGCCCGGCGCTCGTCGTCCTCCAGTCCCTCGAGCAGCCCCTCGGCCTCGAAGTCGACGTCCGCGATCTCTACGCGCCTTCCCGCAAGAGCTCGCGCATCCGCTCGTCGCGCGTGTCGCCCGGCTCGGTCGACTCGATGAAGTCGGTCAGCTCGCGCACGAAGCGGCGGGGGTCCTGGCGGTGGGGGAAGTGGCCGGCATCCGGAAAGGTGATGAAGCGACTCCCGGGCATGATCTCCGATGCCTGCAACCCGTGCCTGTACGGGATGATCGGGTCGCGCTCGCCCCACACGATCAGCGACGGCATCTCCTCGGCGAGGTAGAGGCGGTCGGTGGCGCTCACGCGCTGCCCGCCGGGGTCGAGGATCGTGCGCAGCGTGTGGATGAACGCGGCGCGCGCGCCCGGGTCGGCGAGCGACGAGAAGCCGCTCCACATCTCCTCGAGGTCGGCACCCGCCTGGAGGCCGAGCCGGCCGAGGATCGCGCCGAGGCCGTCGAGGCGGCCGATCAGGCTCGGCGCCGCGAGAATCGGAAGCACGAACTCGGAGCCCGGCAGCGCCGCCGCGCGCAGCAGCAGGTGCACCTCGCGCCCGAGCCCGCCGCTCGACACCAGCACGAGCCGTTCCACTCGCTCGGGGAACTGGTACGCCATCTGCATGGCGACGCCGCCGCCGAGCGAGTGACCGACGACCGTCGCGCGGTCGTGCCCGATCGCGGCGATCAGGTCGCGGATGCCACTCGCGTACGCGCCGAGCGAGTAGTCGCCGCGCGGCTTGGCGGACTCGCCGTGGCCGAGCAGGTCCGGCGCGACGACGGTGTAGTGCTCGGACAGCGGCTCAATGACCTCGTCCCAGGTGGCCGAGCTGCCGGTGATGCCGTGGATCAGGACGACCACCGGCCCCCAGCCGGCGCGCTTGTACGTGACGCGGTGGCCGTGAAGCCGTATCTCTTCGAGCTCGATTGCCATGAGGGTGCTCCTTCGGTCGGCGGCGGGGCTAGACTAACTAACCGATTGGTCAGTTGAGGTAACGCGCTTATGGCAGTGAGTACCCGCACAGAGTCACGTCCACCCCGAAAGCGCCTCACCGCCGAGCAGCGGCGCGACTCGATCCTCGACGCCGCCCTGGAGGTGTTCGCCGGCCGCGGCTTCCACGGCTCGTCGATCGACGAGATCGCGCACTCCGCCGGCGTCTCCAAGGCGCTGATCTACGAGCACTTCCCGTCGAAGCGCGACCTGCACGTCTCGCTGCTCGAGCGCCACACGCAGGAGATCTTCGTGCGCCTGGCCGAAGCGGCCGCCACCTCCGACCCCGGCGAGGTGCGGCTGCGCGCCGGTGTCGACGCGTTCCTCCAGTTCGTCGAGCGCCGCCGCGACGCGTTCCGCATGGTCTTCCGCGACGCCGTCGAGCCCGAGGTCGCGGAGATCATCGCGAGCGTGCAGCGCCAGACGGCCGCCGCCGTCGCGGGGATGATCGCCACCGAGCCGCGCACCACGCCGGAAACGCCAGAGCGCGACCGCCAGGCCGTCGAGATGGTCGGGCAGCAGCTGACCGGCGCGGTGCAGTCGCTCGCGATCTGGTGGGGCGATCACCCCGAGGTTCCGCGCGAGGTCCTGGTCGACTCCGTCATGAACTTCGCGTGGGTCGGCCTGGAGCGCCTGCGCGCAGGCGATCGCTTCTCCGGTTAACGTCCGGGGCGCATGCGCTTCGGGATCTTTTACGAGCACCAGCAGCCGCGCCCGTGGGAGGACGGGTCGACCGAGCGCCTGCTGAACGAGGCGCTCGACCAGGTGGAGCTGGCCGACCGGCTCGGCTACGACTACGTCTGGGAGGTCGAGCACCACTTCCTCGAGGAGTACTCGCACTCGAGCGCGCCCGAGGTCTTCCTCGCGGCCGCCAGCCAGCGCACGAAGCGAATCCGCCTCGGACACGGGATCGTCCAGCTCCCGCCCGCGTTCAACCACCCCGCGCGCATCGTGGAGCGCGCCGCGACGCTCGACCTGATCTCAGGCGGGCGCGTTGACCTCGGCACGGGCGAGGCGAGCTCGCAGGCCGAGCTCGGCGGCTTCGGCGTGATCCGCGACCAGAAGCGCGACCAGTGGGAGGAGGCCATCGACGCGGTGGCGCGGATGTTCGTGGAGGAGCCGTTCGCGGGCATCGACGGCGAGTACGTGGCGATGCCGCCGCGCAACGTGATGCCGAAGGCCAAGCAGCGGCCCCACCCGCCGCTGTGGGTGGCCTGCAGCCGGCGCGAGACCATCCTGCTCGCCGCCGAGAAGGGTCTCGGCGCGCTGTCGTTCTCGTTCATCGAGCCCGAGCAGGCCAAGGAGTGGGTCGACGAGTACTACTCGATCATCGAGTCCGATCGCTGCGTGCCGGCGGGGTTCGCGGTCAACCCGAACTTCGCCGTCGTGCTCCCGATGATGTGCCAC
>JBJMLK010000083.1:0-3856 GCA_045805345.1 Thermoleophilaceae bacterium
CGCAGCACGTCGACCAGACCTGCCACCGCCTGCTCGGCGCGCGAGGTGTCGACGCCCGCGCGGGCGTAGGCGTCGCCGCTCATCGATCGCGTCTCCGCAGCACCGCGAGTGAAGCTACACCGAGCGCCACCCGGTACGCGGCCAGGGGCGCGTACGAGCGCGCGCCGTCCATCCACGGCACGAGGCGGCTCGACGCCAGCGTGGAGGCGAAGGCGGCCGCCAGGCCCGCGGCGAACGGCGCCGCCTCGCCGCGCGAGAGGCCGCGGCGCGCCAGCCGGTAGCCCTTCAGGCCGCTCGCCGCGAGGATGATCGGGAGCGCGGCGTGGCGCGACAGGCGGTTGGCCGCGGGCCGCTCGAAGCGCAGCAGCCGCGCGGCCGTGAGCGTCGCGCCGTTGCGCGACACGCCCGGGGCGAGCGCGGTGGCCTGCGCCGCGCCGATCGCGAGGCCGTCGAGCGGCCCGGCCTGCTCACGCGAGCGCGTCGCCCGCGCGCGGTCCGCGCACGCCAGTGCGATTCCGGCCACGACCTGCGCGCCCGCGACGCGCCGCGGGGCGCCCAGCCGCCGCTCGATCGGCCGCTCGAACGCCAGCGCCGCGGCCGCCGGCGGGAGCATCTCGAGCGCGTGGCGAGCGAGCCGGCGGGCGTCCAGCTCGTGCACGACCTCGGCCACCTCGCGCCGCAGGCCGATCAGCAGAGCGAGCGCCGTGCCGGCGTGGAGCGCGACCTCGAACGACTTCCTCAGCTCGGGGTCGAGCTCGCCGTAGCGCCAGCCGAGCAGCGCGGGGACGAGCACCAGGTGCCCCGAGCTCGACACCGGCAGCAGCTCCGCCGGGCCCTGCAGCGCGCCGAGGGCCGCCGCCTGGGCCGCGGAGAGCCGCGCGGCGCTCAGGCCGCCTCGGTAGCGGTCGCGCCGCGGCGCCGGCGGCGCCGGCGGACGAACCAGTACGCGACGCCCGCGACGATCGCCGCCAGGACCGCGTAGTCGAGGTAGTGGAGGTTGTCCTTCCAGTTGTCCCAGTTGTCACCGGCCTGCTTGCCGACGAACGTGAGCATGAAGACCCAGGGGATGCAACCGGCGAACGTGAGGAGCGTGAAGCGCCAGAACGGCATCCGGGCGATGCCGGCCGGGAAGGAGATGAACGTTCGGACGATCGGGATCATCCGCGAGAAGAAGACCGCCCAGCTGCCCCAGCGCTCGAACCACTGCTCGGCGCGCTCGATGCTCTCCTTCTTGACGTGGAAGACGTGGTGGCGCTCGAGCAACTCGAGTCGGCCGAAGTACCCGATCGCGTAGGCGATCCACGAGCCGACGACGTTCGCGGCCACGCCCACGAGCACGGCGGCGAACAGGCTGTACTTGTGGTTCGAGACGTTGAAGCCCGCGAACAGCATCGTGGCCTCGCTGGGGATCGGGATGCCCGCGCTCTCCGGCACCATCAGGAGAGCGATGCCCGCCAGCCCGAGATCTCCCACCACGTTCGTCGCGAACTCGACCAACTTGTCGGTGATCGAGGCGATGTAGAGCATCGGTCGCGGTAGGGTAGCGGTGGCCCGCATGCGAGCCCGGATCCAGTCCTCGGTCGCGCTCCGCCGCGCTGCACAGGCGTCCGTCGACGCATGTCTCGTCGCGCTCGCGTACTTCCTGGCGTACGTGCTGCGCTTCGACTCGACGCCGCAGCGCTACGAGGACCTGCTGCTCCAGTCGATCGCGTTCGTGGTCGTCGGCAAGCTCGCGATCTTCTACGGCTTCGGGCTCTACCACAAGCTCTGGCGCTTCATCGACCAGCAGGACTTCGAGTCGATCGTGAAGGCGGTGGTGACCGCGAGCGCCGTGCTCGTCGCCGTCTTCTTCGCGATCCCGAAGAGCGTCGCGCTCGACCCGCCGCGCGGCGTCATCGCGCTCGACCTCCTGCTCACGCTCGGCCTCGTAGGCGGCGTGCGCTTCCTGCTGCGCGCGGTGCTCGAGCGGCCGTTCCGCGGCGCCCCCGCGGCGCGCGGCGCGCGCGAGGTGCTGATCGTCGGCGCCGGCAACGGCGGCCAGCTGGTGGCCGCCGAGCTGCGCCGCAACCCGGACCTCGGCGTGCCGATCGGCTTCGTCGACGACGATCCGCGCAAGCAGGGCATGCGCGTGGCGGGTCTGAAGGTGGAGGGCACGACCGACCGGCTACCGCACGTGCTCGACGGCGCCGAGCCCGACGAGGTGATCATCGCGATCCCGTCGGCTCCGGGCGTTCTGCGCCAGAAGGTGGTGACCGCCTGCCGCGACCGCGACATCCCGGTGCGCACGCTGCCGACCGTGTTCGAGCTGCTGTCGGGCGGCGTCGAGCTGATGCGCCAGGTGCGCGAGGTGCGCGTGGAGGACGTGCTCGGCCGCGAGCCCGTGCGCGTGGAGATCGACCGGCTGGGCGCGTACCTGAGCGGCGAGGTGGTGCTGGTGACCGGCGCGGGCGGCTCGATCGGGTCGGAGCTCTGCCGTCAGATCTCACGCGTGGGGCCGAAGCAGCTCGTGCTCGTCGACAACGCCGAGAACAGCCTCTTCGAGATCCGGCGCGAGCTGGAGCACGACCGTCACTTCACGCGCACGCTGGCGGTGCTCGGCGACTGCAAGGACGCCGTGAGGATGGGCGAGGTCTTCGAGGAGCACCCGCCGGGCGTGGTGTTCCACGCCGCCGCGTACAAGCACGTGCCGCTGATGGAGGAGAACCCGGTGGAGGCGGTGCGAAACAACGCCGTGGCCACGCGGATCGTCGCCGCCGCGGCGGGCAGCGCGGGCGCGAAGCGCTTCGTGCTCGTCTCCACCGACAAGGCGGTCACGCCGGCCACCGTGATGGGCGCGTCGAAGGCGCTCGCCGAGTGGGCGCTCGAGGCGGCGCAGAACCGCTTTCCGAAGACGACGTTCGCCACGGTCCGGTTCGGCAACGTGCTCGGGTCGTCCGGGTCCGTGGTCCCGATCTTCCGCCGCCAGATCGCGGCGGGCGGGCCGGTGACCGTGACCGACCCGGCGATGACGCGCTACTTCATGACGATCCCGGAGGCGGTGCAGCTGATCATCCGCTCGGGCGCCCTGGCCAGCGGCGGCGAGGTGTACGTGCTCGAGATGGGCGACCCCGTGAAGATCGTCGACCTTGCGCGCAACATGATCCGGCTCTCCGGCCGCGAGCCCGACACCGACATCGCGATCGAGTTCGTCGGCCGCCGCCCCGGCGAGAAGATCCACGAGGAGCTGTTCAACCCCGACGAGCGGCCCCAGCCTACGCCCGCCGAGAAGATCGTCGTGGCCGCGCGCCCGCCGCTCGACCCCGATTGGGTGGAGGAGGCGTTCGCGCGCGTGGAGGAGCTGGTGTACGCGGGGGACGCCCGCGGGCTCGCCGCGACCGTCGCGGAGCTCGCCGGGCGGCGGAGGGTGACCGTTTAAGCGATGGTTGCTTTCGTCCTCTGAAGGCCCCTGGCCTCCGCTCTCCAAGCTAAGGTCTGCCGCCGGTGCACGTGGTCCATGAGATCGTCGCGCTCGCCGCACACGCGGCGGCGCTCACCGACCTGGTCGAGCGGGTGGGGTCCTACGCGGGGTTCGCCGCCGTCGTGGGTCTGGCCGTGCTGTCGGTCCTCTACTTCTCGCAGGCACGCGACGTAAGGCGCCTGCGCGAGTGGGCCGGCCGAGCGCCCGAGCGCGCGGCGGAGCTTCAGCAGGGCGGCCGGACCACCCAGGCCACGGCCGTCCGCACCGGCCAGCCGGCGAGCGGCAGCGTGGGCGCCGCACAGCCGGTCGCCCGTCCCGGCGGCGCGCAACCCGGCGCGCAGCCCGCGCAGGGCGGCGGCGCGCAGCCGGCCACCGCGGGCGGTCAGCAGCCGGGCGCTC
>JBJMLK010000084.1:0-5832 GCA_045805345.1 Thermoleophilaceae bacterium
CGACCAGGAACGGGATCAGCACGCCGGCGCCCATCGCCACGGCCGCCAGGGCGAACGACACGGCCACCGCGCCGCGGTACGGGCGCAGGAAGCCGAGCAGCCGGACGAAGATCTTCACGAGTCCTTACTTTACTTTATGAAGCGAGCGACGCTCGCGGCGCGGTAGTCGAAGATCCGCGCGAGGTCGCGCCGGACGAGCACGACGTCGGCGAGGGCGCCGAGCGGTCCGAGCGGCAGCGAGTACTCCACGCGGTCGCGCATGAGCGTCGCGTCCGGCCCGTCGGCGGCGAAGCTGTGCTCGTGGACCCAGCTCCTGTACGGCCCGCGCAGCTGCCGGTCCACGAAGCGGTGGGGCGGCTCCCAGACGTCGATCCGCGTGAGCCAGCGCAGCGGCACGCCGTGGAGGCGCAGCCGGTACTCGATCAAAGTGCCGGCATGCATCTCGATCGGCTTCGGACCGGTCACGCGGAAGCTGAGCCACGCCGGGGTGATCCGCTCCAGGTTCAGCGCGTCGGCGAAGAAACCGAAGACGTCGGCCGGCGGCCCCGGCAGGCGCTGCTCGCGAGTGAGTACCCAGTCGCTCATCGGCTGTAGAGTCGCGCGCTGCTCATGCGATACATACGGCTCATACTCCCCGCGCTGCTCACCGTCGCCCTGCTCGCGGGCTGCGGCGGTGGCTCCGACGACTCGGACCAGTTCAACAAGGACTTCAAGACGGTCAACGACCAGCTGCTCGACCTGGGCACGACCGTCGGGCGGGCGCTTCAGGCCGCGCCGCAGACCACCGACGACATGCTGGCCGGCGAGTTCGCGGGCTTCGCCACGCAGCTCGACACGATCAAGGGACGGGTCGACGCGCTCAAGCCGCCGTCCGACCAGAAGGCGAAGGTCGACGCCCTGTCGACCGCGGTGGCCGCGCTCAGCAAGGACCTGAAGGACATCTCGAGTGCCGCCAAGGTCCACGACACCACCAAGGCGCGCGAGGCGACGCAGGCCCTGCTGCGCGACTCACGCGCCCTGCGCGACGCGCGCCGGGCCCTGGCCAAGGAGACGGGCGCGAAGGTCGGACCCTGAGTCGCGGTCAGCGGATCGCGCTCGCGGGCGTGGCGGCGGTCACGGCACTCGCCGGCGTCCTCAGGTACGCGACGGATCCCGGCGTCGGGCCGTTCGTCGCCTCGGCCGCGGCGCTGGCCGGGCTCGCGTGGCTCGTGTCGTTCGCCACCGAGCAGGTGGGCGCCCGCTTCGGCCCGTCGGTCACGGGCTTCCTCCAGTCGACGCTCGGCAACCTGCCCGAGTTCTTCATCGTGATCTTCGCGCTCTCGGCGGGCGAGACCGTGGTGGCGCAGACGTCGATCATCGGATCGCTGTTCGCCAACGCCCTGCTGGTGCTCGGGCTGGTGGTCGTGGTCGGCTCGCGCAGCGCGGGCGACGGCTGCATGCGCTTCGGCACCCGCCTTCCGAGCGACACCGCGACGCTGCTGCTCGTCGCGACGTTCATCATCGTCATCACGGGACTCTCCGTGGCGTCGTCGGACCGCGCCAGCGACGACATCAAGACGATCAGCGCGATCGGCGCGGGCTTCATCCTCGTCGTCTACGCGAGCTGGGTCTGGGGCTACCTGCGCAGCGACAGCGCCGCGTCCGACGGCGAGGAGCACAAGCCCACCGTGTCGCTGGGCTTCGCGATAGCGATCCTCGTGATCGGCGGAGTCGGCGCGGCGTTCGTGTCCGACTGGTTCATCCATGCGCTCAACCCGGCGATCGAGAGCCTCGGCGTCTCGAAGGCGTTCGCGGGGCTGGTGATCGTCGCGATCGCGGGCAACGCCGTGGAGAACTTCGCCGGCATCGCGCTGGCGCGCAAGCGCCGCTACGAGCTGGCCATCTCGGTCGTGAAGAACTCGGTGGCACAGATCGCTGCGTTCCTGTTCCCGGCGCTCGTGCTGGTCTCGCTGGCGTTCGAGCACACGCTCACCTTCCAGCTCGCGCCCGTGTACATCGGCGCGCTGTTCCTGACCGCGATCGCGGTCTGGCAGATCACCGGCGACGGCGAGGCGCAGGAGTTCGAGGGCTGGGCGCTGATCGCCATGTACGCGATGCTCGCCACTTTTACGCTGTTCGAGTGACCGGAACGACACCACCCGCCGGCGATGGCGACGCGCGCACGCGCCGCTCGGTCCTGGCGGGCGGCGTGGCGGGTGCGGCGGCGGCGGCCGGGCTGACACCGGGGACCTCGCACGCGCAGCTGCCGATGCTCGACCCGGTCTACGTGTGGCGCGACCGCATGCCGGTCAACGTCAAGGACGCCGGCGCGCTCGGGAACGGCGAGGACAACGACGCGCCCGCCGTCCAGGCCGTGATCGACGACCTGGCGGCCGCCGGTGGCGGCAGCGTGTACTTCCCGCCGGGCGACTACGTGATCAACGGCGGGCTGGCGATGCCGCTCACCGGCCCGATCCGCCTCGCCGGGGCGGGCGCGCTCCTCGGCCCGGTCAGCGGCTCGCATCCGCCTACGCGGCTGATCCGCACCGCCGGCAGCAGCCCGATCGTCAGCGCTGGCTTCGAGGCGAGCGGGATCGCGACCGCGGTCTACAGCGTCGAGATCTGCGACATGCACATCCGCGGCGGCTTGCCTAACACCGCGGGGCGGATCGCCGACTTCGCCGCCTGCAACCCGCTCAACCTCTACAACGTGAACTTCGACGGCGGCGACGGCGTGCGGCTCAGGCAGGTCTACAACTCGAACGGCTCCGGCCTCTACTTCCACGCGATGGGCACGCCGGGCACCCCGGCGCTGCTGTTCGACGCGCTGCCGGTGGAGCAGGGCGGCTGCGCCACGGTCCACTGGACCAACGTGGAGTGGGAGGGCAACTCGGGGATCGACCTGATGCTCGACGGCCACCACGCCGGCGGCGTGAACGCGCCGACCGTCGACGTGCGGATCACGAACTGGAAGGCCGAGGGCGGGGCGAACGGACCGCACATCAAGCTGGCGTACGCCCAGAGCATCACGCTCGACGTGGGCTACATCTCGTTTCACGGCCGGGGGACGAGCCCCGCGGTGGTCGTGGACCACGCCTTCGGCGGCACGAGCTCCTCGAACAAGCTCCCGACCCTCGAGATCAACTACAGCGGCACGGACGCACCGCAGGATGCGATCCAGATCCTGTCCGGCACGCTCGACATCGGACAGCTGAACGTGGTCGGTTCGCCGTCGGGGCCGACGCGCTCGGCGATCAGGGTCGAGTCGGGCGCGGCGCCTGACGCGCTCAAGCTCGGTCAGGTGCGCAGCACCCTCGCGGTGCTCTCCGACGCGCGCCCGCGGGCGCAGTACGCGAACCCGGTCGAGGTGGTCCCCAAGGTGCGCGCATACGCCACCGCCGCAGCACCGGTGCCCAGCGGCGCCGTCACCGCGCTCGCGCTCGACTCCGAGCGCTTCGACGCCGGGACCGCCGCCGAGCAGCACGCGCCGTCCGACGGCGCGACGCGGCTCACGTGCCGCGTGCCCGGGCTCTACGCGATCCACGGCGCGGTGGAGTTCGCGGCGTCGGCGGGCGGCAGCCAGCGGGCGGCGTGTATCCGGCTGAACGGCACGACGATCGTCGGCGGCTGGTTCAAGTGCCCGTCGCTCGGGCCGACCGCCACGGTGGGCCTGACGCCGTCGACGCTCTGGCAGCTGAACGCGGGCGACTATGTCGAGCTGGTGGTCTTCCAGGACTCCGGCGCGCCGCTGCAGGTGATCTCGGAGCCCGGTGCCGCCGCCTCGCCCGAGCTGTCGATGGCGTTCCTGTCGGCGTAGGCGCCGGCGATAGCTCCGGGTGGATTCGAACCACCGACCTCACCATTATGAGTGGTGCGCTCTAACCGCTGAGCTACGGAGCCGGGCGGCGTTCGAGTCTAGTCTGCGCCCGTGCCCGCCCTGCCGCTCCTCCTCGCAGTCCCCAACGTCAGCGAGGGCGCCGACCGCGACGCGATCGGCGCCCTCGGCGCGGCGTTCGCGCCGGCGCGCCTGCTGGACGTCCACTCCGACCCCGACCACGGCCGCAGCGTCTTCACCATCGCGGCGCGCCAGGGCGAGCTGGCGGCGGCGCTCGTCGGCGGCGCGCGCGAAGCCGCCGCGCGGATCGACCTGACGCGGCACGGCGGCGCGCACCCGCACGTCGGGGCGCTCGACGTCGCGCCGGTCGTGTACTTGGACGAGGCCGACCGCGGCGCGGCTGTCGCCGAGGCGCTCACGGCCGCGGCGCTGATCGGCGACGACGCCGGGCTGCCCGTGTTCCTGTACGGGCAGCTCGCGACCGCCGGCGACCGCCGCGAACGAGCGGACCTGCGCAGGGGCGGGACGGCGGGCCTCGCCGAGCGCGGCCTCGCGCCCGACTTCGGGCCGCGCGAGCTCGACCCCCGGAGCGGCGCCGTGCTCGTGACGGCCCGCCCGCCGCTCGTCGCCTTCAACGTGGACCTGGCCACCGGCGACCTCGAGCTGGCGCGTGCCATCGCCGCCGAGCTGCGCGAGTCCGGCGGCGGGCCGCCCGGCGTGCGCGCGATCGGGCTCGTGCTCGCCGGTCGCGGGCGTGCGCAGGTCTCGCTCAACGTGCACGACCACCGCGCCGCCCCCCTGGCCGAGCTCGTCGCGCGCGTGGCGGCGCGCGCGCCGGTGGCCGAGCTCGAGCTCGTGGGCCTCGCGCCCGCGGCGGCGCTCGCGGGGCTGCCGCCTGAGCTGCCGCTGCGGAACTTCGACCCCGGCCGTCACGTGATCGAGAACGCGTTAGGCTCAGCCGAGGCCTGAGCTCGGCCCTGACCGATGGCGCAGACAAGGCGAAAGCGCAAGCACCGAGGCACGCAGGCCGGCACGATCGAGTCGCGCGGCCGAACCGGCCGGCGGCCGGCGCCGGCCGAGGCGCCCGCGAAGCGGCAGCGCTCCGCCCGCGAGCCGCGCGCGAACCGCTTCGACCGCCCGCCCACGTGGCGGAGCGCGCTCAACCGCGCTGTGGTCTCGGCGGCGATCTTCGCCGTCGCCGTCGTGGTGATCTTCGGCCGCCCCATCGGCGCCGCCGTGCTGCTCGGCGCCGTGCTGGTCCTGCTCTACCTGCCGATGAGCTACTACACGGACCGCTTCCTCTACAACCGGCGCCAGCGGCAGAAGCAGGCCCAGCGCTAGCCTCCCCGGCCATGGACGTCCGCTGCTTCACCGTCGGCCCGTTCATGGAGAACTCGTACCTCGTGCGCCGCGACGGGTCGGACCGCGCGCTGTTCGTGGACCCCGGCGACGAGGCGCCCAAGCTGCTGAACGCGATCGACGCGCTGGGGGTGACGCTCGAGGCGATCCTCCTCACGCACACGCACATCGACCACGTCGGCGCGGTCGCGCCGGTGGCGAGGGCCACGGGGGCGCCCGTGTGGGTCCCGGCGATCGAGAAGCCGGTGCTCGCGGACATCAACCGCTTCGTGCCGTGGCCCGACCTCGGTCCGTTCGAGGACTGGGACGCCGAGCACACCGTGGCCGGCGGCGAGCGGCTCGAGCTGGCCGGCTTCGAGATCGACGTGATCTTCACGCCCGGCCACAGCCCCGGGCACGTGACGTACTCGATCCCCGACGAGGAGGCCGCGTTCTCGGGCGACGTGCTGTTCCAGGGGTCGGTCGGCAGGACGGACCTGCCGGGGGGCGACTGGCCGACCCTGCTCGACTCGATCCGGTCGCTGCTCGACTCGCTGCCCGAGGCCACGACCGTGTACCCGGGGCACATGGGGATCACGAGCCTCGGCGCCGAGCGGGCGAGCAACCCGTTCCTCGTCGAGCTCGCCCGATAGAAACCGCGCTGTGGCGGAGAAGATCCA
>JBJMLK010000085.1:0-15678 GCA_045805345.1 Thermoleophilaceae bacterium
CATGCAGCTCTACGAGGGCACGTCGCAGATCCAGCGGCTCGTGATCGCACGCGAGGTGCTGCTGCCGCGGCGGGCGCAGGAGCCGGTGCCCGCGTAGGCGTAGGCTTCGCCGCAACAGGCGAGTGCTTGATCGAGGGCCGCGCCTGGTGCGCGGCCCTCGTCGTTCCCATGGCAGCCAGCTACAAGCTGACACCCCACGAGACCGTCGCCGTCGTGCGCTCCGAGCCCGGCGTGCTCGAGGTCGAGGCCGAATACGGGCCGAGCGGCAAGCCGCCCCCGCCGCACCTGCACCCCGCCCAGGACGAGCACTTCGAGGTGCTCGCGGGCGAGCTGACGGCGCGGGTCGACGGCGGCCCCGAGCGGAAGCTGAACGCCGGCGAGACGCTCGACATCCCGGCCGGCACCAAGCACCAGATGTGGAACGCCGCGGCGGCCGAGGCGCGGGTGCGCTGGGAGACGAAGCCCGCCGGCCGCACCGAGGAGTGGTTCCGCTCAGTCGACGGCCTCGTGCGCGAGGCGGGCGGCAAGCAGCCGGGACCGCTCGCGTTCGCCCCGCTGATCGACGAGTACCGGGACGTGTTCAGGCTGGCCACACCACTGCCGGACGCGGTGGTGTCACCGGCGATGAAGGTGCTCGGCGCCGTGGGCCGGCTGCGCCGGCGCTAGCAGCGACGCCTGGCGGTCTCCGTCAGCGCAATGGACGTGCTGGAGGCCTTCTCCCTAGTCAGGGCCGAAGATGGCCGTGAATTGACGATGCAATTCGCGAAGGAGCTCGAGATGGGTGTCAGCGGTCAACCTGTGCTCCAAGCGCTGGTCGGCGATCCGGTGTGCGATGGCGCCCTTGTTTGGTACCGGAACGCCTCGGTGCTCACACCACGTCTCGAGAGCGTTCCAGCGCCCGAGGTCTGGTAGGTCCTCGGGGGCCATTTCTGCCACGCGTTCGCCATGGGATCGCTGGAGCTGGGCGTTAACAGCCTTTAGGAAGACAGGCGAGTCAATCAAGTCCTCGATTGTCAGCCCGCTGTCCGCTCCGCCGAGCGTGACGATTCTGTCTTTGGGGACTCCGCTTCGCTCCAGGTGTCGACGATTGTCACGACCGCCCGAGTCGCCGTCTACGAGCCAGGCCACTCGGTGACCTTGATAGTCGATGTGCGCTGCGGCCGCTCGTGACGCCTCTGCTGCCCCAGGGGCTACCTGATAGTCAAGAGAGGCTACATCGACGGCTTCTCGGATGATCGTCGGCAGCAGGACGACCTCGCTTGCGCCCTCCGCGATGACAGCGGCTCGAGTTGGCACGAACGCCAAGGTGCTCGCTCCCATGCCGAGGAGTAGTGGGCCGAACCCTCCTTCAGCTTCCCACGGCCAGTTATCAACGGTGCTCGTGTCGCCACCCTCAGCTGGAACCACGATGCGCACGCCTGTGCCCAGGTCCTCCGGCAGACACCCTGCTGAGTGCGTGGTGTATACAACTTGCGGTGCTTGATGCTGATGGCTCAACATCTGCACTAGGTCTGCCTGAGCGTCGTAGTGCAGGTGGATTTCCGCCTCGTCAATCAGGAGGACAGCGGGTCGGTTGCTCGCCCGTTCCGTTGTGAATGCGACGAGCGCGATAAAAGATCGAAGTCCATCGCTCCTCTGGGCGATGTCCTGTAAGCCTCCGCCCCCCGTCCGCACAAATATTCTTAGGACAAAGTCATCATTCTCAAAGCGAGGCTCGACCGTCGACTGTTCCCATGCTTCGTCAATACGTGCCCTCAATCGCGCATTCGCGGCGTCGCGAAGCTCGATTGCTCCGCCTCGATTCCCGCTGGCGATCGCATCGCGTAACTCGGTGAGGTCGAGTTCCGCAAGGTTCGCCAAGTTCGTGAGGGCTTGCCGCGGGTCAGCGATCACCTCATTAAGGTCATACTCAGACGCGAGCTGCCGTTCCTCCAAGGTGAATCGAAGGAAGTCGGGCGTTCGTCCATAGAGGATCCGCCTCGCGGCTCGATCGGGGTGTTCCCGAGCCTCGTACTCGGCCACTGCCCGAAGTCGGACCGGTAGCGCCCTCACGTAGTTGGGCGCGGTTGAGACGTCCGGATCTAGATGATCGGCGACAGCCCGTGCTTGAGCGATCGTTTCGTCGCCAAGCGTCTCCACGTCTCGATCGAGATCATGTATCAAGTCATCGAGTACGCTAACCTCGAGTTGACTGTCGCCACTCTCAGCGAGTGCAATCAAGGCGGGCCTCGCCCGGCTGGCTTTAAGGACACTCACTAGGCGTTTGCGGGGAGTGAGGCTGCGATGGAACCTCGGCACTAGCGCTGTTCGTACTCGTCCACTGAATTGCTTTTTCACGATCAGCCAGCGCGGAACCTCTTGTCCATCAGGGATCTCTATCTCCGCGATATCGCTACGTTCGATTAGCCACAGGGCCTCAAGTGCGACAGCATCGTCGCTGAAGGTCATACCTCGGGTTCGATCGAGTTGATTGATCGGTTCCGAGTCGTCTAGGCGACGTAGCGCATCGAGGACGGTCGTTTTCCCCGCCTCGTTGGGGCCCACGAGTGCTGTCAGCTTGCCGTCGAAGACAACCTTCGTCCGCTCGGCAAATCGCCTGAACCCGTGAAGCTGGAGACTAATCAGCCGCATCTATCCACCATTTCGTGCGCATGCAGAACCGCATTTGAGCAGTTCCTGCGCGTTGGCGCGTCCTGCGCCAACGCCGTTCTCTACGCCTCCCCTTCATGCCGACCCTGCTCAGGCCGCTCGTGAATGCTCGGACGCCGCAGGGCAGCTCGGCACGTCCGTCGCGTGGCTGGCGTTGACCCGTCACGTGAGGCGCCTGTAACAGCCTTAAGTGACGGAGCGAAGGGGCTAGCGCTTCTTCGCGACCCGCACGTGCTCGCAGCCGTGCGGGTGGTCGAAGCGGTCGAGCCGCGCGGTGTCGTGCCCGGGGCCGCACCACACCTGCTCGCCGCGGCCGTCGGCGGCCAGGATCGTGTCGTCGCCGGGGCCGCCGCGGAAGACGTCCCAGCCGGTGCCGCCGCTGAGCCGGTCGGCGCCCGGCCCGCCGGTGAGCCTGTCCTCGTCGGCGGCGCCGAAGAGCTGGTCCGCGCCGCGGCCGCCGTAGAGCGAGTCCTCGCCACCGCGGCCGCGCAGCACGTCGCTGCCCGCGTCGCCGTACAGGCAGTCGCTCGCGTCGCTGCCCAGCTCGCGGTCGGCGCCCGCGAATCCGCGGATCCGGGTGCTGCGCGAGCCGGCGGCCAGCCAGTCGGGTCCGGACGTGCCCGGCATCTTGGTCGAGCACGCGCCCTTGGCGGGTGGGTCGTCGGGCGGGTCCGGCGGGTAGATGGGCGTGGCGTTCATCTCGGGGTCGGTGCCCGGCCCCGAGCCCTCGCCGTCGTCGCCGGCGATCGGCGCGGGCGCGCCGTCGAGGCGCTCCACCACGAGCTGCCTCGTGGTGCCGTCGGTCTTGATCCAGGCCACGTACGGCACGCCGTCGAGCGAGCTCAGGGTTGCCGCCTGGTCCGCGGCCATTCCGTCGAGCGAGGGGGTCGCCACCCAACTCGTTCCGTCGTCGGCGAGGCGGCTCACGTGCAGGTCCGGTGAGGCGGGGTCGCTGAGCCAGGCCGCGTACAGGCGGCCGCCGATCGTGCGCAGGCTCGTGCCCCCGGTGCCGTCACCCACGTTGCCGCCGGCGATCTGCCAGCTGCCGTCCACGATGTGCGAGACGTAGGTCGCCTTCTCGTTGTTCGTGTTGCCGAGGTTCCAGAGCACGTAGGGCTCGTCGCCGAAGGCAGCGATCCGGCTGAAGAAGCCGCTCCGCGGGTAGCCGTACTCGTCCACCACGTCCTGGTTCACAGAGCCGCCGCCGAGCTCACCGCCGCCCGGCCCAAGCTGCACGGCCAGCGGGTGCTCGAAGTCGGCAGTGAGCCCGACGTCAAGCGCCCCGCCGACGACTGCGGCATCCGCGTCGCGCGGGATCGGGTCGCCGACCGAGCGGGCGATGCGCTCCCAGTTGCCGTCATCGCGGAGGCGCACCACCTCGACGCTGTACTCCGTGAGGTTGTCCTGCATGTAGGTCACGTAGGGCCGGTTGCCCAGGAAGGTGAGCCGAGGGCCGGAGGCGCTGTACCACTTCCAGTCGATCTGGTCGGTGTGGCGCGGGACGCCGTTGATCTGCCAGCTGCCGGGGTGGGGCTCGACCCAGTGGCCCTCGCCGGCGTCGAAGCGCGCGACGTGTGTCTGCGGCACCTGGTCGGAGTCGATCTCGACCCAAGCGATCCACGGCGTGCCGTCGGGAGCGGCGGCCAGCGACGGCATCCGGGCGTCATGCGTCGGGTCGGCGTTCACCATGTCGCCGACCGGGGTCCAGGACGCGCCGTCGTCGGACAGCCTGGCCACGTGCACCTGCTTGTTGTGGCCGTCCGACTGGGTCCAGGCCACGTACAGCGCGCCGTCGATCCGCTTCAGGTCGTAGCTGTGCCAGCTGTTGCCCTCGACGGAGAGCGACGTGCCGCCGGTCGCAACCGGGCCGCCGCCCGCGACCTGCCAGTCGGCCGCGGCGGGTGCGGCTGCGACCAGGCACAGGGCCCCCGCCAGCAAGCTCACACGCAACAGATTGGGAATCCTCACGCCGCTTCCAAGGTACGCGTGATCGGCACGAGGCGCCAGCCGCGGGCGCGCCGTGTCAGCGGTCGGATGCCGCCGTGGCGCCGGGCACGGACGTGGCCGAGCGCGCGGCGTCGCGGATCGCCGCGGCGGTCACGTCGGCCGCCAGCGTGGAGACCGCGAACGGCTCGGCGTCCACCCCGCCGGTGGCGAGGCAGTAGACGAGGTCCCCGTCCCAGGCCGTGGCGGACGGCTGCACCGCGCGGGCCACGCCGCTGGTCGCCGCGCGCGCCACCAGCCACGCCTCGCGCTTGTCCAGCCGCGCGTCGGTCATCACGCACACGAGCGTCGTCGCCTCGCGCACGCTCGGGGGGAGCTGGAGGCCCTCCTTCAGGAGCGCGCTCGGGCGCACGTACCCGCCATCGCGCCACACTCCCGCGAGCGTCGACCCGTCCTCCGCGACGATCTCGCCGACCGAGTTGGCGACGGCGAGGGCCGCGACGGTTGCGCCGCCGACGCCGTCGGACGCGATCCCGACGCCGCCCTTTGTGCAGCCCGCGGGCCCGAGCAGTTTCCCGACGGTCGCGCCGGTGCCGGCGCCCACGGTCCCGCGGTCCGGCGTGGCGGTGGCGGCCTCGCACGCCGCGCGCCCCGCCGCCGGGCCCGGCCGCACCCGCGGGTCGCCCATCGTGAGGTCGTAGACGATCGCCCCGGCCACCAGCGGCACGAGGCCCGCCGGTGTCGGATAGCCGATGCCGCGCTCCTCGAGCCAGCCCACCACGCCGTCCGCGGCGGCCAGCCCGAACGCGCTGCGGCCCGCGAAGCAGACGGCCTGCACGCCCGGGGCGTTCGACGCCGGCGACATCAGCTCGCTCTCGCGCGTGCCGGGCCCGCCGCCGCGCACCTCGCCGCCGGCGATCGCGCCCTCAGGCACGAGGACGACGGTGCAGCCGGTGACCGCGTCGAGGTCGGTCCAGTGGCCGACGGAGACCCCGGCGGGAAGCTCCATGCGCACATCCTGCCACCATGGACCGCCGTGTCCCCGCCGGCCAAGCGCAGCGCCCGCAGCGACCGCCAGCACGCCACCCGCGAGGCGGTCAAGAGGACGACGACGGTCGCCGAGGCGCGCGAGGCCGCGCGCTCGCTCGACGGTCGCGTGGAGCGCCCGCCGCGGGCGGCCGGCGACCGCGACCCGCTCACCGGCGAGCTGCGCAAGCGCGACATCCTGCCGCTGCTCGTGCTCCACTTCATGATCGACGGACCGTCCTACGGCAACGCCCTGATCGAGCGCATCGACGCGGTCACGGCGGGCGTCCTCCACGTGAACCCCAACACGATGTACCCGCTGCTCCGGCAGCTCGAGTCGCGCGGCCTCGTGAGCGGCGAGTGGGAGCACCCCGAGCGCCGCAGCCGCCGCTACTACTCGCTCACCGCCGCCGGCCGCAAGGAGTACCGCCGGCTCGTGAAGGAGGTCCGCCCGTTCCTCGACTCGATCGCGCGCGCCACCCAGGAGATCGTGCGCGAGGTCTACGGCGAGGGCTGATCCGATGTCCGTCGCCCGCGAGGCCGTGACCGTCGACCTGCCGCCCGAGCGCGCGTTCGCGCTCTGGACCGACCTCACGCGCTGGCCCACGTTCATCGACGGGTTCGGGCACGTGGACCGCGTGGACCGCGAGTGGCCGGGCGAGGGCGCCAAGCTCGTGTGGCGATCCGGGCCGGCCGGCCGCGGCGTCGTGACCGAGAAGGTGGTTGCCTCGGAGCCGGGCGGCCGCTTCGTCACGCAGGTGCTCGAGGAGCGCATGCGCGGCGCCCAGGCGGTGACCTTCGCGACCACGGACGACGGCGCCACGCGGGTGGACGTGGAGCTCGACTACCAGCTCACGCAGGGCGGTCCGCTGAAGGCCGTGACCGACCTCCTCTTCATCCGCCGCGCGCTGACCGACGCGCTGCGCCGCACGCTCCGCCGCTTCGCGACCGAGGCCGCTGAAGAGGCGTCCTTGTAGCCTTGCCCGCGCGCCAACGAGGGCGCCGCCAAACAGGGAGCTGACCTAAGACATGTTCGTATTCAAGGCCGCCGTCGTGGGCGCCGGCACGATGGGAGGCGAGATCGCGCAGGTCGTGGCGAGCGCGGGTCTCCCGGTGGTGCTGAAGGACGTCAAGCAGGAGTTCGTCGACCAGGGCCTCGAGAAGGCCCGGCAGGTGACCGGGGCGCAGCTCGGGTCGCTCGTCAAGAAGGAGAAGATCAGCCAGGAGCAGGCCGACCAGCAGGCCGAGGAGATCGCCGGCCGCATCCAGGGCACGACCGAGTACGACGGCTTCGGCGACGTCGACTTCGTGATCGAGGCCGTGCCGGAGCGGATGGAGATCAAGCAGACCGTCTTCGCCGAGCTCGACGAGGTCACGCCAGGCCACGCGATTCTCTCGTCCAACACCTCGTCGCTATCGATCACCGAGATGGGAGAGGCCACCAACCGGCCGCACAAGGTGGTCGGCTTCCACTTCTTCTACCCGGCGTCGATGCTGCGGCTGATCGAGGTGATCGAGGGCGACGAGACCTCCGAGGACACGATGCAGTCCGCGGCCAACTTCGCTCAGCAGATCCGCAAGCAGCCGATCCGCTGCGGCGAGGCGCCCGGCTTCGTGGTCAACCGGATCCTCAACTCCTCGGTGTCCGAGGTCTGGCGCGTCCGCGACGAGGAGGGCCTCGACGTGAAGGACGTCGACAAGATCATCTCCGAGGCGGGGGCGGCGCCGATGGGCCCGTTCTTCCTCGCCGACCTGCTGGGGCTCGACACCGTCCTCCACGTGGCGGAGCACCTGCGCGACAGCTACGGCGACCGCTTCTACGTGTCGCCCGCGATGAAGGAGCTGGTCGACGCCGGCAACTACGGCCAGAAGACCGGGAAGGGGTTCTATGAGCACGGCTAGCACGACCTCGCAGGCGACCGACACGCTGGTCGAGCGCTCGCAGCTCAAGGCACTGGTCGAGGCCTGCCTCGTGGTCGAGGAGGGCGTCGCCGGCACGAAGGACGTGGACATCGGCATGATGGCCGGCGCCGGGGTGATGCCCGGCCCGTTCGCCCGTGCGGACGAGCGCGGCCTCGACGACGTGCTCGAGGCGCTCGAGCGCGCTCAGGCCGAGTGGGGCGACTCGTTCGAGCCGCCGGCGCTGCTGCGCCGGCTCGTGAACCAGGGCCGGCTCGGCAAGAAGTCGGGTCAGGGCTTCTTCCCCTACCCGCAGCCGGACGGCGGTCAGGAGCGCGAGACGATCGCGCTCGAGACGCGCGGCGACGTGGCGATCGTGTGGCTCAACCGCCCACCGGCCAACCCGCTGTCGCCGCAGGTGATCCGCGAGCTGTCGGAGCTGTGGAAGGAGCTCGACGGCAACGCGCGGGCCGTGATCATCGCGTCGTCCAACATCTTCACCTTCTCCGCCGGTGCGGACATCAAGGAGTTCACGAAGATGGATCCGTCGACGGAGGGCGAGGACCTGATCAAGGCGGGTCACGGCCTGATGACCGGCATGGAGAAGTCCTCCACGGTCACGATCGCCGCCGTGAACTCGCTCGCGTTCGGCGGGGGCTGCGAGCTGTCGATGGCGTGCGACTTCCGCCTCGCCGCGGAGTCGGCCACCTTCGGCCAGCCGGAGATCAACCTCGGCATCATCCCCGGGTTCGGCGGCACGCAGCGGCTGCCGCGCCTGGTGGGGGAGGGCAAGGCACTCGAGATGAACCTCTCGGGCGATCCGATCTCCGCCTACGAGGCGCTCCGCCTCGGGCTCGTGAACGAGGTCGTGCCGGACCACGAGCTGTTCGACACCGCCCTGTCCTGGGCGCGCAAGCTGGCCCAGCAGGCGCCGATCGCGATCGAGCAGATCAAGTCGGTGTCGGCGATGGGCGAGCTGGGCGAGGGGCTCGAGGCCGAGGCGCACGGGTTCGCCAAGGCGTTCACCTCCGAGGACGCCAAGGAGGGCATCTCCGCCTTCCTCGGCAAGCGGCAGGCCAAGTTCCAGGGCAAGTGAGCGCGTCCGGGACGACGACCACCGGCGGCGCCGTCCGCGTCGCCTCGCTGCTGCGCGACGCCGAGCGCGCGGTGGTGCTCACCGGCGCCGGCGTGTCGGTGCCGTCGGGCATCCCGGACTTCCGCACTCCGGGCACCGGGCTGTGGGAGAAGGTCAACCCGATGAAGGTCGCGCACATCGACGCGTTCCGGCGCGACCCCGACAGGTTCTGGAGCTTCTACTCCGACCGCTTCGCCGGGCTGGTGCAGAAGCGGCCCAACCCGGCGCACGAGGCGATCGCCGAGCTCGAGCGCCGCGGGCTGGTGCGTGGGGTGATCACCCAGAACATCGACCGCCTGCACCGCGCGGCGGGCAGCCGGCGCGTGGTCGAGGTGCACGGGTCGATCGACCACTGCGTGTGCCCCGAGTGCGGTGGGCGCGTGGGGCTCGACGACGTGCTCGAGATCCTGAAGACGAGCCCGACGCCGGAGTGCTCGGCGTGCATCGCCGCGCTCAAGCCGGACGTGGTCCTGTTCGGGGAGCTCCTCCCGGAGGCCGCGATGGCGGAGGCGCACGCGCTGGCGCAGGAGGCGGACCTGATGATCTGCGTCGGCTCGTCGCTGGAGGTCTACCCGGTGGCGTCGCTGCCGGGGCTGACGCTGGACGGCGGCGGCCGCCTGGTGCTCGTCACCCAGGGCCCGACGCCGTACGACGCCCACGCCGACGTGAAGCTGGACGGCGACGTGGTGGCCGAGTTGGGCGCCGTGCTCGCGGCGCTCTGACGGTTCTCATTTGACAGGCGTCCTGGTGCGCGAGTAGCTTCGCCCGATGCCGGGTGGCGTACGTGGCGCGGTCGCGCTGGTGGTCTTGGCGGCGGCGATCGTGCTCGCCGCCGGTGCCGACGCGGGCGCGGCGCCCACGGTCGGCTCGTGCGTCCAGCCCGGCTACCGCTGCGTGCCGAACGGCCGCTGGCGCGAGGCGGCCACGAACACCGACGAGCGCTGCACCTGGACCTACAACGTGGCGTGGGGCGACGGCCACACGAGCTTCTTCGTGCCCGCCCCGGGCGACGAGGGCCACTCCGACCATCAGTACGACGTGGCCGTGCACCACCTCTACAACGTGGTGATCACGATCCCGCTCGGGTTCTCGAAGGACCCGAACGTGAAGTGCACCGGCGGCCGCTACACGCACCGGGTCGAGATCCCGGGTCCGGCGATCAACCCGTGCGTGCCGGCCCGCGGAGGCAAGCCACCGGCCTGTTACGCGCGCGGGATCAAGTCGGGCGCTTCGCTGCTCGACCAGGTGCCGCGGCTCGGGCGCTCGACGCTCGACTTCCTGCTGCTCGACGACATCAGGACTCTGCGCAAGGTGAAGACCAGCGCGCGGCAGGCCGGGCAGATCCTGGCGAGCTACCTGATCCCGCAGGCATCGCTCCGGATCCTCGACGACGCCGACCTGTCGCGGCTAGGCAAGAAGTCGGGCTCCTCGGTCCTGGACCGGCTGCTCGCCGCCGAGGCCAAGCTCGTGACAAAGGGCGACCGCGCTGCCATCGCGCCGAGCTTCCGCACCTCGTCGGCGCAGGACGCCGTCACGCAGGCGCTCCTGAAGGACCAGTTCGGCCACTGGCTCGGACGGCTCGACGGCGGCGTCTACGTGGTGGACCTGACGGCGGGCCGGGCACGCGACCTGTTCCGGCAGCTGTCGCGGCTGGGGCAGACGGCGGTCACCCAGCGCGGCGCGACCCAGGTCCTGCTGTCGACCCTGCCTAACGGCGACCGAGCCGAGTTCACGACCGCAGGGCCGACGATGCGCTACTTCAGCGCGTCCTCGGCCAAGTGGACGAGCTTCCGCTTCGCTCCGCTGGTTCCCTGAGCCGTCAGTCGAACGACTGCGCGAGGTGAGCGAAGCGCTGGTCGGTGCCGCCCAGCTCGCGCCCGTTGACCCAGAGGCGCCCGCCGCCGCGGCGCTCGCGCCCGCGCTCGCCGCTCGGGTCCAGACGCCGCCGGGCCGCCATCGCCCGGCTCACGCGCCGGCCACGGTCGCGGTGCTCATCGATCGCCGTCACGGAGGAGGTGCTCATGGGCTTCATCTTCGCGCTCGCTTCCCGGTCGTCCTATGGGCATATGTCCAACATGTCTCCCTGCGCGTTCGACACGCTGTCCAGTCGCTTGCATAGCTTCGACGGACTATTGGGCCGGGAGGTGAACGGCCCGTAAAACCTGAGTGACCGTGTGGTTAAGCGCGCCGGTACTTGCGCAGCGCGGCCTCGATCGCCGCCACGGCGGCCGCCACCGCGTCCTGGAGCTCCGGCTCGGGCTCGCCCTCGAGCGCCGCGTTGGCCGCCCGCGCCACGGCCTCGCGCGTCTGCGCCAGCCCGTCGGCGGCGGGCAGCTCCGTGAGCGCCGCCTCGAGCGCCACGCGGGTCTGGAGCGCCGCCTCGCGCGGCCGCCCGGCGTCGACGTCGGCGCGCGCCCGCAGGACCAGCTCCTCGCAGGCCATCAGCTCCTCGCGGCGCCCGAGCACCGCCGCCAGCCGCTCGTCGGGCATCAGCGCCTCGGCGCGCTTGCGCACGAGCGAGCGCGCGGACGGCGGCGGCAGCTCGCGCGCGTCGGCGAAGCGCCCGTCCGCCACGTCCTCGCCGCTCCCGTAGCCGATCCGGACGACCGTCGCGCCGGCGGGGGCGACGTCGCGCACGTAGGGGTCGGCCGCCGCGGCGCGGTAGGCGCGGAGGAGGGCGTTGAGCTCGCGGACGGCGTCCGCGGCGTGGATCCCGAGGGCGTCGTCGTCGCGAGCCAGCGCGTCCAGCCAGCGCGCCGCCTCCTCGTCCGACGCCAGCCGCTCGAGGCCGATCACGGTGGCCCGGGAGGTGGGGACGGGCTTCGGGTCGCCGCCCGCGTCGGCCCGCACGGGCCGCCTGCGAAGCCGCGAGCGCCGCGGCGCTCCGATGGTGGTCAGCACCACCACGCGCTCGACCTCGCCGCCCGCCTCGGAGCGCGTCACGTAGCGGCCGTCGGCCGGCCCCAGCGGGTACGCGAACTCGAACTGGACGAAGGGGAACCGCTCGGGCGCCGCGCCGCCCGCCACCCGCCTGCGGCTACTCGCCGCCGTGCGCGCTGCTCGAGCGCTTCCCGGCGGGCAGCGCGAACTTCGACGGCTTGGTCGGCACGACCGGGTTCTCGAGCTTCGACAGCCGTGCGATCAGGTCGCTCCACTGACCGGGCTTGAGGACGACGAGCGCCTGCTGGCCGAGCTTCTTGTTCTCGCCGAACAGCGGGCGGAAGCCGACGTGGACGTGGTCGGCGTGGTCGTCCATGTGCAGCGTGTTGGCGCCGAAGTCGAGCAGCGAGATGATCTGGTGCGGGCGCATCGTGCCCTGCAGCGTCATCAGGCGGCGAACGGTCTGCTCGGCGATCCCGCCCTTGTCCTGATGGCCCAGGATCGGGATGCCGTTGACCGCGGAGATGTCGACCGCGTTGCCCGACCAGTGCTCGGACACGTTGCCCGAGGTGGTCATCCGCGCGTGGCCCGACTTGAGGCAGCTCACGCTCGGCCGCAGCCCGGACTCGGCGAGGAACTCGAGCGTCGCCAGCACGCGGCGGTCGATCTGGCCGGTGCGGACGTCGTTGCGGCCCGGGCCGTAGATGTTGAGGCGCGGATCGTGGAGCACGCGCTTCTCGAGCAGCGGCTTCGGCAGGAGGAGGATCTGCCCGATCGAGGCGGTGTTGCCGTAGAGCGCGTTCTTGCCGTTGGCGTGGTAGATCGCGGTCGACTCGAGCAGCTTCCAGCCGTCGAGGATCGGCTTGGGGTCGATCGACGGCGAGCCCTTGCCGGCCGGCCGGATCTCGAAGTTCACGTGCGCGCCCTTGCCCGGGACCGTCTTGCCGACGCGGCCGAGCAGCGTGCCCGCGACGACCTGCGAGCCCTTGCGAAGCGGCTTGAGCGCAGCGTTCTGGGCGTTGAGGCCGATCACGTGCGTGAAGAGCGCGCTGTAGCTCGAGAAGCCCTTCATCGTCGTCGTCTCGTTGAACATCTGCTCGAGGCTGCCGGCGCGCTTGGAACCGGTCCGCCACGGGTGCGCGAAGACGCGCGGCTTGACGACCACGTGGCTGCTGGAGGTGGTGTCGACCGGCGCGGCGGGGGCGTTCGGCTTGGCGTCGGCGGCGGCCGGGAGCTGGCGGCCCGCGCTGGCGGGGATGCTCGGCTTGGACGACGACTCGCCCTCGGTGTTGTTGGCGGGCAGCGCCTTCGCGTGGCCGACCGAGGCGTCGACCTTCGGCACCGGATACACGCGCGAGACCGAGCCGAGGTGGTTGTACGTGTACTGGTTGCCGTAGACGTCCTGGAGGACGAGGAACCGGCCGCGCTGCTTCGACTCGCCGATCTTCTTGATCACGCCGTCGCCGGTGGCGATCACGGGCGAGCCCTCGGAGGCGAAGATGTCGATCGACTTGCGGCCCGCCGCGTCCTGCACGAGGTTCGCGGCGTTCCCGGACTTGACCTTGCGCGCCTTGAGCGCCGCCTCGGCCGCGTCGTCCGCGTAACGCGCGTGCGCGGCCACGGGGAAGCGGCCCTCGGTGAGCCCGGTGAGCGAGCCGACGAGGTCGCCCGGCACGCCGGCGATCAGCTTCGCGCGCAGCATCACGGAGTCGACGTACCAGCCGGCGTGGTTGTAGGCGAAGATCGCGCGGCGGATGTCCTTGCTGCCGCCGGCGGCCTTCAGGTAGTTGGCGGCGGCGAAGATCGCGTCGACCGGGTTGTACGGGTCCTTCTTCTTGTCGCCGTTGGCGTCGACGCCGTACTGGCGCCAGGTCGACGGCAGGAACTGCATCCAGCCGACCGCGCCGGCGGTCGAGACCGACAGGTTGCGGCCGTAGTCGGACTCGATCTCGTTGATCGCCGCGAGGATCTCCCAGCGGATGCCGTACTGGTTACCGGCCGCCTGGTAGATCGGCAGCAGGAAGATCGGCACGTGGAACTGGCGGATCACGAAGTTCGGCACGCTGGTCGCGCTGTTCGGCGTCGGCAGCGCGTCGAAGAAGCTCGGGTTGTGCCGGGTGGGGGAGCCGTCGGGATTGCGCAGCGGCGTGTGGCTCTCCTCGCGCGCGCCCTTGTCCTTACCGCGGTGGTGCTTCGGAACCTTGACCTGAGGTTGAGACCCGTCCGGGGTGCGGCCGCCGTGCGAGCCGCCCTGGCCGGTGTCGCCCTGGGAGGTCGGGCCGCTCGAGTGGCCGGAGCCGCCGGAGCTGCCGCTGCCGGCCTTGTCCCTGCCGCCGCTGCCGCTCGGGCCGGAGCTGCTGCCGCTCGGGCTACCGCTGGGGCTGCTGCCCGAGGAGCCGCCGCCCTGCGGAGCGGGCGCCGGCGAGGTGATCTCGGTGATCGGCGTACCTGGGAGCCCCGGCACCGAGCCCATGGGCAGGCCGGGCGGAGCGTCGACCGAGACCTTGATCACCGCGCCCGTGGGAAGGCGCACGAGGAAGGTGCGGAGCTCGGCTCCAGCGGTGAGGCTGAAGATCGCAAGGACCCCAGCGAGAAGGGCCGCGGCCACTGCCGCGTAGAGGAGCCTCCTCTGGACCCGTCGATGCGTCACTCCTCCGAACAACAAGCCTCCCCATCACGGCCCGCGCCGTGCGGCGGCACGCTATCAGAAGGTGTCACCGGAAGATGCACGTTCCATACCGCCATTTTCCCCGCTTAACGGAAGCTTCATACGGGGTCTCGGGCGCCTCCACGAAGGCGGGAACACTATGTGTTTCTCCGCGTTGCGGCGCCGGTTCTTCGGTGTAGGGGGCGGTCGGCGTCCTCATAGGGCATATCTAACCCTCAAGTAAAGAGTTAGATACGGTATTTCGCGAGCCTCGGCGGGCGCGCCTCGACACTGCGCCCGCGCGGCTTCCGGTAGCCTCCCGCGCCGTGACCGACGAGACCCAGGACGAGGGCATCCGCGGGCGCCTCTCCCGCCAGGGAGAGGAGGCGCTGGGGCGGCTTGCGGAGGAGCTGGCCGGCAACCCGGTGGTCACCGCGGCGCTCTCGCGCGCGTTCGACGCGCGCGAGAAGGCCGTAAAGGCCCAGGAGGCGACGATGGGCGCCCTCGGGATCCCGTCGGCCGCCGACATCGAGCGGCTCACCCGCCGTCTGCGCTCGGTCGGGCAGCGGCTCGAGGGCATCGAGGACGCGGTCGACCGGCTGGACGGCCGCCTGGCGGGCATCGAGACACGGATCCAGAGCGTGAACGACGCGGCCGAGGGCGGCGAGGCCGAGGGTCTGGGCGGCCGTCTCGACGAGATCGCGCGTGACATCGCGGCGCTGCGCGAGACGCTGGCGCCCGGCACCGAGCCCCCGCCGCGGGCGCAGGAGCGTCTGACCGTCACGGAGTAGAGGCTTTGGGCGGCGCTCCGCGCCGGCCGGCTCGTCGCCCGGCGCGTGGCTCGGTGGGCAATTATGGGCGACACCGAGCGGCGTCGCCGTCACTCGTCACTTAACCGCGCTATAGCCCGGTTAAGTGACGAGTCAACGCCGGGCCACCCCCTCATTGCCGCTGTTTGCGACCTTCCGCCTCGCGGGCCGCGTCCGCGCCGAGCGCCGCCAGCGCCAGCTCGCCGAGCGCCAGCTCGCGCTGCTCGAGCTCGCCCTGGTCGATCCGGGCGCGGGCGTCCGGGGCGAGCACGTCCGTGACCAGCAGCAGGCAGGCCGCGCGGGCGCCGCGGCCGGCTGCCGCGGCCAGCACGGCCGCGGCCTCCATCTCGATCACCTGAGCGCCGCCGCGGCGCCACTCGTCGTCGATGCCGGGGCGCGGGTCGTAGAAGAGGTCGGTCGAGACCGCCGTGACCGGCCGGGCGCCGCTCGCGACCAGCGCCTCGGTCAGGGCGCGGTCCGGACGCAGCCGCTCGTCCGCGCCGAGCGCACGGCTGGCGCCGTCGGCGCCGATCACCTCCGTGGCCGCCACGAGGCCACCCAGGTCGTGGTTGGGGTCGAGCGCTCCGCAGGTCCCGGTCCGAACGAGCACGTGAGCGCCGAGGCCGATCAGCTCCTCGACCACGATCGCCGCGCTCGGCCCGCCCATCCCGGTCGACTGGATCGTCACG
>JBJMLK010000086.1:0-10220 GCA_045805345.1 Thermoleophilaceae bacterium
CCTCGACACCCAGTTCCTGGCACTCGAGTCGGCGGGCAACTACGGCCACGTGGGCGGCCTGGCCGTGTACGACCCGTCGACCGCGCCCGGCGGCGAGCTCACGGTGAAGGACGTCTGCAGGCTGGTCGGCCAGCGCCTGCACCTCCTCCCGCCGTTCCGCCAGCGCCTCGTGCAGGTTCCGCTCGGCCTCGACCTGCCGTACTGGATCGAGGACCCGGACTTCGACATCGACTTCCACATCCGCGAGTCCGCCGTGCCGCCGCCCGGCGACGACCGCCGCCTCGCCGAGACCGTCGCGCGCATCTTCGCCCGCCCGCTCGACCGCGCCCACCCGCTCTGGGAGCTGTACGTGATCCACGGGCTCGCCGGCGGCCGCGTGGCGCTGCTCACGAAGGTCCACCACTCGGTGGCCGACGGCATCTCCGGCAACGAGATCCTCAGCGTGCTGCTCGACGACGATCCGGACGGCCGCGACGTCCCGCCGCCGGAGGAGCGCGACGGCGGCGACCACGGCGAGCGCGTGCCCGGCGAGCTGGAGATGCTCGTGCGCGGCGCCATCGGCATGCCGCGGCAGCCGCTGCGCGCGCTCCGCGCGATCCCGAGCGCGCTGCCGAACCTCACCGACCTGCCCGGCGCGAACGCGATCCCCGGTGGGCCGACGGTGTCGGCCGCGCTCGCCCGCGTGCGCCGCGCGCTCGGCAGCGACGAGGACGACGGCGTGCTCGAGGTGAGCACGGCCCGTCCCCCGCGCACGTCCTTCAACGGTCCCGTGTCGCCGCATCGCCGCTTCTCGTTCGGCTCGCTGTCGCTCGACAGCGTGAAGGCCCTGAAGAACGAGCTGAAGATCACGGTCAACGACGTGGTGGTCGCACTCTGCGCCACCGCCGTGCGCGACTGGCTGAAGGAGCGCGGCGAGCTGCCGGACGAGCCGCTCGTGGCGATGGTCCCGGTGTCGGTCAGGAGCGAGGAGGAGCGCGGCACGTTCGGCAACCGCATCTCCGCGATGATCGTTCCGCTGGCCACCAACGAGCCGGACCCGCGCCGCCGGCTGCTGAAGACGCACGAGCTGCTGAAGAGCGCGAAGGAGCGCCACAACGCCGTGCCGGCGGAGCTCCTCACGGACGCCACCGCGTTCATCCCGCCGGCCGTGGCAGCGCTCGCCGCGCGCACCACCGTCGGGATCCTGAGCCGCACCCGGCCGCCGCTCAACCTCGTGATCTCGAACGTGCCCGGCCCGCGCGAGCCGCTCTACCTCGCCGGCGCGCAGCTCGAGGCGCACTTCCCGGTCTCGGTGGTGATCGACGGCGTGGGCCTGAACATCACGGTGATGAGCTACCGCGACCACATCGACTTCGGGATCATCGCCGACCGCGAGCAGGTGGATGACGTCTGGAGCCTGATGGACGGCGCCGGCCGCGCTCTCGAGGAGCTCGAGTCGGTGATCTGCGGCCGGAGGCTGACCGCCGTCTAGCGTCACCGCGCCACAATGGTGGAGGTGGGGGCGACAGCAGGGGCATTGGAGGAGCCGCGCTCGGTCGCGACCGAGCACCCCCGCGCGTGCGTCCTCGGCGACACCGACCTCGTGCGCCCGCTCGGCCTGGCCGGGATCCGCTGCGCGGTCGTGACCCGCCGCGACAGCCCGAAGGCCTTCTCGCGCTTCGTGGACGTTCGGATCGACTGGGCCGACAACTGGGCGGACGCCGAGCACATGCGCGCGAACCTGCTCGCGTTCGCCGCGGGGCAGGCCGTCGCGCCCGTGCTCTTCTACCAGTACGACGGCGACCTGCTGTTCGTCTCGCGCAACCGCGAGGCGCTGGCCGGGCGCCTCCGCTTCGCGATCGCCGACGCCGACCTGATCGAGCAGCTCGTGGACAAGACGCGCTTCCGCGAGTTGGCCGCCGAGCGCGACCTGCCCGTGCCGGCGACCGCGGTCGTCTGGCCGGGCGCCGGGGCCGGGCCGCCTGAGGTCCCGCTCCGTTTCCCGGTCGTGCTGAAGCCGGTCACGCGCCGCGACGCCACCTGGGGTCCGGTGGCCGGCAGGGCCAAGGCGATCGTCGTCGACTCGCCGGCGTCGCTCGCCCGGCTCTGGCCGCAGCTCGAGAGCACCGACATCGGCATGGTCGTCCAGGAGCACGTCCCGGGCGGCGAGGACCGGATCGAGAGCTACCACGCCTACGTCGACGAGCGCGGCGAGGTGGCGGGCGAGTTCACCGGCCGCAAGATCAGGACGCTGCCGCCGCAGTTCGGCTTCACCACCGCGTGCGAGATCACCGACGCGGGCGACGTCCGCGAGCTCGGCCGCCACTGCATGAACGCGCTGGGACTGCGCGGCGTGGCGAAGGTCGACTTCAAGCGCGCCCCCTCCGGCGAGCTCAGGCTGCTCGAGATCAACCCTCGCTTCAACCTCTGGCACCTGCCGGGCGCCGTGGCCGGCGTGAACCTGCCGGCGCTCGTGTACGCGGACCTGGCCGGGCTCCCGCGCCCGCGCGCCGCGCTCGACCGGCCCGGCGTGCGCTGGTCGCTGCCGTGGAACGACCTGCGTGCCGCCCGCCGGCAGGGCGTGGGGCTCGGCAGCTGGCTCCGCTGGCAGGCGCGCGTCGAGACCCGGCACATCGTGGCCGCGGACGACCCGATGCCGTTCCTGCGCGGCTTCGCGTGGCGGCAACTGCGCCGCCGGCTGGGCCGCGGCCGGGGCTGAACGACATCCGCTGCGCCGCTATGCTCGCGCCATAGCGAGCCACCGCGCCGAAAGTCGCTCACAGAGCCGAATCGCGCCCGGTCGATACCGCTACCTTCCCGCCGCTTCGCTGTTGAAGCCGGTGCGGGACCCGCGAACATGGCCAACGGACTCGTAAGGGAGCTCAGAGAAGTCGCGCCGCCGGGCGGCGCTACCGACCTGCCCCCGCGCGACGCCAGGGCGGCCGGCCGGCTCGTTCGCGCGCCGCTCCTGCGGTTCGAGACCATGCGCCGGCTGCTGCGCGTCGCGTGCCTGTTCGCGATCGACGTCGGCGCCGTGCTGCTCGCGATCTGGACGGCGCTCGAGCTCAAGCTGCTCGTCCGCGGCCACTCCGACCTCGCGCTCGCGTGGGGCCAGACGAAGCAGCACGCGCCGCTGGCCTGCCTCGTCACGGTGCTCCTGTTCGCCCGCTCGGGCCTCTACGGCGACCGCGCCGTGCGGCCGGGCTTCGCGCGCGTCGTCGCGTCGCTTTTCCAGGTCACCCTGCTGATCCTCGCCTTCACGATCGTGCAGGGGCAGAGCTTCAGCTCGTACTACATCTTCTACGGCAGCCTGCTGTTCGCGCTCGTGTACGTCTCGGCCGGGCGCTACGCGTTCGACCGGGTGAGCGGAGCCCTGCTGCGGGCGTCCGGCTACCGCCGCCGCGCGGTGCTCGTCGGCAGCGGCCCGCAGATCGAGGCCGTCGCGCACGCGCTCGCCGCGGGCGGCAACAGCGAGCTCGAGCCGATCGGCTTCGTGTCGCTCACCCCGCTGCCGGAGAACGGCCTGAAGAACCTGGGCCCGCTCGACGAGCTCGAGAAGCGCTTCGACGAGATCGACATCGACGAGGTGCTGATCGCCGACCCGGCGTTCCCGCAGGAGCAGGCGGTCGAGCTGGTCGACCGTTGCCACCGGCACGGCGTGCGCGTGCGCGTGGCGCCGTCGACGATGGAGATCCTCATGGACCGGGTCGAGTTCGTGCCCGGTCAGACCGTCCCGCTGTTCGAGCTCAAGCCGCCGGTCTTCGAGGGCCTCGACTTCGTGATCAAGCGGACGTTCGACATGGTCGTGGCCGGTCTGACGGTCTTCGTGCTGGCGCCGGTCATGCTCGTCGTGGCGCTGGTCATCAAGCTCACCTCGCGCGGCCCGGTGGTCTACCGCTCCCTGCGCCCCGGGATCGGCGGGATGCCGTTCGCCTGCCTCAAGTTCCGGACGATGTACGTCGACGCCGACCGTCGCCAGGCCGACCTTGAGCAGGTGAACGAGAAGGGCGGCGCGATCTTCAAGATCCGCAACGACCCCCGCGTCACGCCGATCGGGCGCTTCCTGCGCCGCTGGTCGATCGACGAGCTGCCGCAGCTGTTCAACGTGCTGCGCGGCGAGATGTCGCTGGTGGGTCCGCGGCCGCTGCCGCTGCGCGACTACGACCGGCTCGAGGACTGGCACCGCAAGCGCAACCTCGTGCTCCCCGGGATCACCGGGCTGTGGCAGGTGTCCGGGCGCTCGGAGCTCGACTTCGACGAGCTCGTGCGGCTCGACTTCCTGTACCTCGAGCGCTGGTCGGTCTTCCTGGACCTGTCGATCCTGCTGAAGACCATCCCCGCGGTCATCAGGGCGAAAGGCGCCTGGTAGCCCGCTACGACGACGAGCTCTGGGAGCTCGTGCCGGATCACCGCGGGCCGGCGCCGCCGCACCTGGCGGAGCTCCTGCGCTCGCTCGAGCCCGCCGGCCACGCGCTCGACCTCGGCGCGGGCGACGGGCGGCTGACGGCGGAGATTCCGGCCGAGCGGGTGGTGCTCGCCGACACGTCGGCCGCCGCCCTCGCGCGCGCCGCGAGCCGGATGCCGTCCGCTGCCACGGCGGAGCTCACCGCCGGCGAGCCGCTGCCGTTCGCCGACTCGGAGTTCGACCTCGTGGTCTGCGTGCACGTGCTCAGCCACGTTCGCGACGTGCAGCTGCTCGTGTCCGAGGTGCGGCGGGTGCTGCGGCCGGGCGGGCGGCTGGCGGTAGCGGTGACCGCGCACGGGCGGGCGACGGGCCTCGCGGTCCTCGGGCGCGGCTTCGAGCGCCTCTTCGACCCGCTGTCGCCGCACGTGCGCTTCTTCAGCCGGCGCTCGCTGGCGGCGCTGCTGGACGCCGGGGGCTTCGACGTCGAGCGGCTCGTGCGCCGCCGGGGCGACCTGCTGGCCGTGGCGCGGCGCTAGCGCGCGCCCTGACGCGCGCGCTGACGTGCGTCCTAGCGCGCGTCGCCCTCGATCGCCTCGCGCACGGTGCGGAGCAGCGCCTCCGCCGTGAACGGCTTGTGCAGGAGGGTGCCGCCGTCGGGGTGCTCACGCGGGAGCACCGCCTCGTCGGTGTAGCCGGACATGAAGAGCACAGGGGGCGCGGAGCCGAGGCTCGCGATGCGCTCGGCCAGCTCCTGGCCGGACATGCCCGGCATCACGACGTCCGAGAGCAGCAGCGCCACCTGGTCGCGGTGCCGGTCGTAGAGGCGTAGCGCCTCCTCGGCGCCGCGCGCCTCGAGGCACTCGTAGCCGCTCCCGGCGAGGATCCGGCAGGTGAGCCGGCGCACCGGGTCCTCGTCCTCCACGACGAGGACGGTGGCGCCGTCGCTCGCCGCCGCCTCGGGGGACGCGGCCGCTTGGGGGGTACGGGCGGCCTGCGCGCGGGGGAGGCGGATGCGCACGGTCGTGCCGCCGCCCGCGTGCGACTCGATCTCGGCGCTCCCCCCCGCCTGGGTGACTGTCCCGTAGACGGTCGCTAGCCCGAGGCCGGTCCCGGCACGCTTGGGCTTGGTGGTGAAGTACGGCTCGAATGCGCGGGCGGCGACCTCGGGCTCCATGCCCTCGCCGTCGTCCGACACCGCCAGCGTCACCTCGGTCCCGAGGCGCGTCTCGATCCGGATCGTCCCGCCGGCGGGCATCGCGTCGCGCGCGTTCATCACGAGGTTGAGCACCACCTGCTCGAGCTGGGCCGCGTCGGCCTCGACCAGGCACTCGGCGGCGTCGAGGTCGGTCACGAGCGCCACCTGCTCGCCGACGGTGCGGTCCACGAGCCGCTCCATGTCGCGCACCACCTCGTTGAGGTCGAGCACGACCGGCTGCACCGCCTCGCGGCGGCTGAACACCAGGAGCTGGTGGGTCAGCTCGGACGCGCGCTCGGCGGCGTGACGGATCTCGTCGAGGTCGGCGCGCAGCTCGTCGTCGGTGGGCAGCCGCTCGCGGAGGAAGTACGCGTAGTTGAGGATCACCGCCAGCAGGTTGTTGAAGTCGTGCGCGACGCCCCCGGCCAGCTGCCCGACGGTCTCGAGGCGCTGCGACTGCTGCAGCCGCGCCTCGAGCCGCTCCCGCTCGGCGTGCGCGGCATGGCGCTCCGTCATATCGGCGACCATCGACACGGCGCCGAGGTAGCGCCCGCGGTCGTCCTCGAGCGGCGTGGCGGACATCTCGACCCAGATCTGCCCGCCGTCCTTGCGCCGCATCGCGAGCTCGTGGCGGTGGGGCGAGCCGCCGGTCTCCCGCTGGCGCAGCGCGCGCCGGCCCACCGGCTCCGACTCGCCGACCATGAACTCGAGCGCCCGGCGGCCCAGCAGCTCGTGCACCTCGAAGCCCAGCATCCGCGCCATCGCGCGGTTCACGAAGCTGATCCTGTCCACCTCGTCGAGCATCCACACGCCCTCGCTCGCCGACTCGACGATGCCGCGGTAGCGCTGCTCGCTCGCCCGCAGGGCCTGCTCGGCTATGCGCTCGCTGCTCTCCACGCGCCGCGTGGCGAGCGCGAGGCACTGCACGCCCTCGATCTCGACGCGCTCGAGGGCCACGTCGACCACTCGCTCGTCGCCCTCGGCCGTCCACATGAGCGCCTCCACGCGGCCGGGCGCGGCGGCGGCCATCCGGCCGAGCCCGTCCTCGTCGGCCACGATCCCCGCGTCGACCGCGGACGACCCGACGATCTGGTCGGGCGTGCGGCCGAGCAGCCGGGCGTGCCGCTCGCTCGCCTCGATCACGACGCCGTCGCTCAGCCGGACCGTGAGCGTGCCGATCCCGAGCGTCGCGGCCAGCCGTGCTAGCACGCCCGGCAGCGTAGCCGCAGCCTCAGCCGGTCTTCTTCGGCGCGGCGGGCACGACCGGCTTGCCGGGGGTCGGCCCGGGGGTGGTGGGGGTGGGGGTGGTCGTGGGCGGCTTCTTCCCCCCGGATGGGGGTGTGGTCGGGGTGGGGGTGGGGAGCGGTGCCGGCTCCAGGCGCTGCTTCGCCTCCAGGTAGAGCTGCTGCACGGCGCGCGACTCGGGGTCGATCCTCAGCGCGCCGCGGATCGTGGCCATCGCGGCGGCCGGCTTGGAGAGCGCGTCGAGCTGGTACTCGGCCAGCCGCAGCCAGACCTGCGGCTCGCCCGGGAAGCGCCTGACCGCGCGCTGAAGCCCGGCGAGCGCGCCGGTCGTGTCGCCGCGCGCGGCGGCGATCGAGGCGGCGGCGAGCAGCGGGTTCGGCGACAGCGGGTCGATCTTGCGCGCGTGATCGGCGGCTCGCGCGGCCGCCGGCAGCCTGCGCGCGGCCAGCAGGTTGAGTGCGTGGTCGGTCTCGGCCTCCGAGCGCGCCGGCTGCCAGACGGCCCACGCGCACGCCAGCGCCACCACGACCGCCGCGCCGGCGAGCACGTAGCGCGGCACGCGGCCGAGGCCCGCGCTCTCGGCGGGGCGGCGCGATGCCAGGAAGGAGCGGCCGGCGACCGCGCCGGCGGCCGCGACCGCCATCAGCGTCGGGCCGGGCACGAACCACGTCCAGTCGATCGCGGAGTGGAGGGCGAACACGAGCGCCGCGAGCGCCAGGGCGATCAGCGCCACGCGCTCGCCGTCCCAGCGCCGGTTGGCGCCCGGCGGCAGCAGACCCACCGCTCGCGCGGCCGCGATCAGCCACGCCAGCGCGAGCAGGCCGATCGCGATCAGGCCGAGCACGCCGAGGTCGGCCATCGTCTGCACCACGAAGCCGTGAGCGTGGTTCGAGACGAGCGGACCGTCGCGGTACTTGAGCCGAGCCACGCCGAAGGTGCCCGCACCCGTGCCCTTGAAGCGATCCTCGGCGAACACCTTGCTCGCCTCGTCCCAGTAGCGGGCGCGCGACGAGGACGCCGTCGTGAGGCGGCTCGGGCCGCCGGGGGTGTGCGAGGTCGGACTGGTGAGCGCCTCGACGCTCCCCCGGATCGTGCCGCCGAAGCCCCGGTCGCTCGACTCGAGCGCCGCGAAGAGCCCGACCGGCACGAGCACGGCGACCACGGCCGCGGCCAGCCCGACGCGCAGCCGAAGCGCGGCGCGCGGCGGGCGCCGCGCCACGCGGAAGCAGATGGCCATGCCCGCGGTGAGCATCACGAGCCCGGTGGCGAGGGCGAAGACGCCGAACTCCGACGCCACGCTGCGGCGTACGTCGAGCGATGTGTAGTTCTTGGTGAACGCGTCCTTCGACAGTGCCCAGACGATCACCGGCGCGGCGCCGGCGCTCGCGACGGCGAACAGCGTGAGCGTGCGCAGGCGCAGTGGCACGAAGACCAGCCAGAGAAGGATCCCCACGAGCGCCGCGGCCATCGCGCCGCGCGAGTAGCTGAGGAACAGCGCGATCAGCTCGAGCGTGAGCAGCGGGTAGGCGAGCGCGTTCGCCGCGCCGTGGCCGGAACGGCGCGAGCCGAGCCAGAGCGCGGGCGGGATCGCCAGCGCCGCCGTCGCCCCGAGCGCGTTCCAGTAGCCGTACGGCGCCCCCACGCGCGCGTACAGCTCGGTCTCGGCGAGCGACCCCGGGAACGCGCGCGAGACGATCGCGTAGGCGCAGATCAGGAACGCGGCGATCAGGATGCCGCGCAGCACCACGAGCTCGGCGTCGGCCACGAGGTGCACCGCCGCGAGCGTGGCTCCGAACACGGCGAGGTAGGTGAGCGTGCGGTTGGCCTCGACCCACGTCAGGTCGGGGTCGACCGACCAGAGGATCGATGCGGCCGTGACGACCGTGTAGGCGACGAACGCCGCCAGCACGACCCAGCCGCCGATCCGGCCCGGGCGGCCGCGGGCGACCGCGAGCGCCACGACGGCCCCCGAGGCGAGGATCAGGATCAGCTCGATCGCGGTCGTGCGGTTGAGCTGCTGGCCGCCCTTCGCGACGAAGGCGGCGGCCGCGAACACCGCGCCCAGAAGGGCGCTAGCGGCGAATGAGGCGGAGCGGGGCACGGGCGATGACGGGCCAGCGGCGCCTGGCGGCGACGACGCCGCCGACGGCGCAGAGGCCCGCCAGCAGCGCGATCGCGACGATCAGCGAGGCGGGCATCTCATTCGCCGCGCCGGCCACGTGGTCGAGCCCGCTGGATGCCGGGGTGACCGTCCCTCCGCCGGCCTGAATCGAGGGACTGCTGTGCTTCGCCTGCTGGGTCTCGGTCCTGAGCGCCGAGACGTCGGCGGGCGAGTGGCCCGTCGCGCCCGACTTGGTGGTGGCGGCGGGATCGCTGCTGGGCGCGCCGCCGCCGCCGCCGGTGCCGCCGCCGGGGCCCGAGCCGGTGTCGCCGGTGCCCGATCCGCCGCTTCCCCCGGCGTCGCGGCGTGCAGCGGCGATCACGGCCTCGCAGTCGGTGTACTCCCTGATGTCGGTCGGGAGGCTGCTGTTGGCGTCGTTCAGGTCCCTTGGGCTGTAGTGCCGGTCGAGCTTGCCGTCGTCCGCGCAGTCGCGGATCACCTGGTCGCCCCCGGCGGATGCGGCGGCCGGGGCGGCGAAGGCCGCGCATGCGGCTGCGACCGCTGCTATGGCGCTGATTCGGCGCATAGGCGCGGCCGAAGCTATCAACCCCGGAGGCGCCTGCTCGCGTGCACGGAGGCCAGGGCGGCGCTGACGCCGTCCGCCCACGCGGCGGGGGTGTAGGGCGCGACGTCCTCACGCGCGGCGGCGCCGAGAGCGTCGCGGAGCTGCGGGTTGGTCGCGATGGCGCGCAGCCGCGCGGCGAGCGCGCCGGCGTCCCCGGCGGGAACGACCAGGCCGTTGCGGCCGTCCTGGACGAGCCCGCCCGCCACTGCGCCTACGGCGTCGCTGGCTATGACCGGCGTTCCCTGGTGCATGGCCTCGTTCACCACCAAGCCCCAGGGCTCGAGGAAAGTTGCGGTTCGGGCGGACGGCAGGACGAGCACGTCGGCGGCGGCGTGGAGCGGGGCCAGGTGGTCGACCCAGCCGAGCCCGCGCACGGCCGGGCCGCCGGGCGCCGCGGGGCCGGCGCCCGCGACCGCCAGCACGCCGCCGGCGTCGGCCAGGCCGGACTCGCGCCAGGCCGCCGCCAGCACCTCGATCCCCTTCTCGCGCACCAGGCGGCCGGCGAACAGCGCCACGAACGAGTCGGGCCCGGCGCCCAGACGGGCGCGCCACGCGGCGGCGGCGCGCGGGTCGGCCGGCGTCCGGTGCTCGCACGCCTGCGGGGCCACGAACACGTCAGCCCGGCCGCTCTCGTGCTCCACGTGGCGTGCGACGTGGGGCCCGTACGCGA
>JBJMLK010000087.1:0-16732 GCA_045805345.1 Thermoleophilaceae bacterium
ACCCTGGCGCTCGCCGAGCCCGGCGTCTTCACGCCGCCCGCCGGGCGGCCCCGCCCGCGGGGCGCGACGCGTACGGGCGGGATGGTGCGGATCCCGGCCGGGCCGTTCCTGGCCGGCGCGCCGGCCGCCGGCTTCGCCTACGACAACGAGCGCCCGCGCTTCGAGGTCGACCTGCCGGAGTTCCACATCGACGCGCTGCCCGTGACCTCCGGCGACTTCGCGCGATTCGTGGACGACGGCGGCTACCGCCGGCGCGAGCTGTGGTCCGACGCCGGCTGGGACTGGGTGCGAGAGAGGGGCGTGCAGGCGCCCCTCTACTGGACGGGCGAGGGCTGCGAGCGCCGCTTCGGAGCGACCGTCGCGATCGACCCGTCGCTCCCGGTGATGCACGTGTCGTGGTTCGAGGCCGACGCCTACGCGCGCTACGCCGGCAAGCGGCTGCCGAGCGAGCTCGAGTGGGAGAAGGCCGCCGCCTGGGGCCCCCATGCCAGCACGCCGCGCACGTACCCGTGGGGCGAGGACGAGCCGGCGCCCGAGCGCGCGAACCTCGACCAGACGGCGTTCGGGCCGGTGCCCGCCGGGGCGCTGGCCGCGGGCGCGTCCGCCTACGGCGTCCTCGGGCTGGTCGGCGACGGCTGGGAGTGGACGGCCAGCGCGTTCCGCGGCTACCCGGGATTCCGCGCGCATCCGTATCGCGAGTACTCCGAGGTGTTCTTCGGCGGCCGCTACCGCGTGCTGCGCGGCGGCTCGTGGGCCACGCGGCCGAGCGTGGCGCGCAACACGTTCCGCAACTGGGACCTCCCGCAGCGGCGCCAGATCTTCGCCGGCTTCCGGTGCGCGGCGTGACGGGCGCGCTCGCCGAGCCGCGGATCCGGATCGACGACCGGCTGAACGGCGGGGCCGGAGCCGACCTCGCGACCGAGGTGCGCGACGGGCTCACGCGGGCGCCGCTCAAGGAGCTGCCGTCGAAGCTCTTCTACGACGCGCACGGGTCGGAGCTGTTCGACCAGATCACGCAGCAGCCCGAGTACTACCCCACGCGCTGCGAGCGCTCGATCCTCAACCGGCGCGCCCCGGAGATCGTGGCCGCCGCGGGAGCGCACGAGCTGATCGAGCTCGGCTCGGGGTCGGCGTCGAAGACGCGCGCGCTGCTGTTCGCGATGGCGGGCGCCGGCACGCTCACGCGCTACGTGCCGGTGGACGTGTCGGCCGAGCCCGTCGAGCGCTGCGCCGAGGAGCTGTGCGAGATCTACCCCGGGCTCGAGGTGCACGGGCTGATCGGCGACTTCCACCGCGACCTCGTGCACCTGCCGGACGGGGAGGGCCGGCTGTTTGCGTTCCTCGGCGGGACGATCGGCAACTTCCTTCCCGGCGACCGGCTCGAGTTCCTCGCCGGGCTCGCCGGCCTGATGGGTCCCCGCGACCGGCTGCTGCTCGGCACCGACCTCGTGAAGGACACCGGCACGCTCGAGGCCGCCTACGACGACGACGCCGGCGTGACCGCCGAGTTCAACCGCAACGCGCTGCGGGTCGTGAACCGCGAGCTCGGCGCCGACTTCCCGGTCGAGCGCTTCGAGCACCGCGCCTTCTTCGATCCGCGCGAGTCGTGGATCGAGATGCGCCTGCGCTCGCTCGACGCGGTGGTCGTGAACGTGCCCGGCGCGGGGATCGAGGTGGCGTTCGAGCCCGGCGAGGAGATCCGGACCGAGATCAGCGCGAAGTTCACGCAGGCGCGCGTGGAGCACGACCTCGCCGGCGCCGGGTTGACGCTCGAGCGCTTCTGGACCGACGACGCCGGCTGGTTCGGGCTGAGCCTGTCGGCGCCGAGCGGGTAGAACCAGCCCATCGAGGCAGCCGCCGCCCCCGCCCCTGCCGCGCCGTTCGAGACCGCGCAAGTGCGCGTCCGGCTCGTGTTCGCGGGCCTCATGCTGGTGCTGCTGCTGGCGGCGCTCGACCAGACGATCGTCGCCACCGCCATGCCGACGATCGTCCGCGATCTCGGCGGGCTCGAGCACCTGGCGTGGGTCACGAGCGCGTACCTGCTCGGCCAGACGGCGGTCATCCCGATCTACGGGAAGCTCGGCGACCTGTACGGCCGCAAGCGCGTGCTGCAGAGCGCAGTGCTGCTGTTCCTGGCGGCCTCGGTGCTCTGCGGCCAGGCCGCGAACATGACCGAGCTGATCGCCTTCCGCGCGCTCCAGGGGATGGGCGGCGGCGGGCTGATCGTGCTCACGCAGGCGTCGATCGGCGACGTCGTCCCGCCGCGCGACCGCGGGCGCTACCAGGGGCTGTTCGGGGCGGTGTTCGGCGTCGCCAGCGTGATCGGCCCGCTCCTGGGCGGCGCGATCGTCGAGAACGTGTCGTGGCGCTGGATCTTCTACGTGAACCTGCCGGTCGGGCTGGTGGCGCTGGCCGTGCTCGCGGCCACCATGCCGGCCACCGGCAGGCGCGCCGAGCCGTCGATCGATTATCTGGGCGCCCTCCTTCTGGCGAGCGGCGTGAGCGGGATCGTGCTCGTCACGAGCCTGGGAGGGACCACCTGGGCGTGGGGCTCGGCACAGGTCGTCGGCGTGGCCGCAGCGAGCGTGGTGCTGCTCGCCGCGTTCGCGCTCGTCGAGCGCCGGGCGCGCGAGCCGGTCCTACCGCCGCGCGTGCTCGCCGATCCCGTGTTCAGGGTCGGCGGGACACTGTCGGCGGTCGTCGGCTTCGCGATGTTCGGGGCGATCGTCTTCCTCCCGCTCTACTTCCAGACCGTGCTCGGAGCGAGCCCGACCGCGTCCGGCCTGCACATGACGCCGATGATGGTCGGGCTGCTGGCCACGTCGATCACGTCCGGGCAGCTCATCGCGCGGCGGCAGGTGGGCTACCGGAGGTTTCCCGTCGCCGGCACCGCGGTCGTGACCGTCGGGATGCTGATGCTGTCGCAGCTCGACGTGGGCACCACCACCCTGAGCGTCTCGCTCTATCTCCTGGTGGTCGGCGCGGGCCTGGGACTGACGATGCAGATCCTCGTGCTCGCCGTACAGAACTCGGTGGACTACTCGGTGCTCGGCGCGGCGACTTCGGGCGTGACGCTCCTGCGCGCGATCGGCGGCGCGCTCGGCACCGCGGTCTTCGGGGCGATCTTCACGAGCCGGCTGCGCGACGCACTGCCGGCCGCGACCGGCGGGGCCGAGGGCGGAACGCGGCTCACCGGCGACCAAGTCAAGCACCTGCCGCCCGCGGCGCGGAGTGCCTACGAGCACGCGTACGTGCACGCCCTGCGACCGGTGTTCCTGGTGGCGGCGGGGGTCGTGTTCGCAGGCTTCCTGATCGCCTGGCGGCTGGAGGAGCGGCCGCTGCGCGCGGCGGCGTCCACCAGCCGCGGCCTCGAGGACGGGCTGGCCGCGCCGCGTTCGGCCGACTCGCTCTACGAGGTCGAGCGCGCGCTGAGCCTCTGCACCACGCGCGAGGCGCGACGCGCGTTCCACGAGCGCGTGGCCGCGCGCGCCGGGCTCGCGATCAGTCCCGGTGCCGTGTGGGCGCTGGTGCGGATCGACGAGCACGGGCTGGCGGGGGCGCGCCGACTGGCGGAGCAGACGCACGTGCCGGACGAGCGGGTGACGGCCGTCGTCGGCGAGCTGCGCGACGGCGCGCTGGTCGGCAGCGACGCGGACGGACTCACGGCCCGCGGCCGCGACGCGGCCGAGCAGCTGATGCAGGCGCGGCGCGAGCAGCTGGCGGTCGACCTGGCCGACGCCTCGGCCCACCGCGAGCCCGAGGTCGACGCGCTGCTGCGGCGACTCGCGCGCGAGCTCTCAGGCGAGCGGCCGTAGAGGTTCCGTCCTGACTTAGTCCCGGTAAGCGGGATCAGGACAGGACGCAACCTTCCGAGCCACCCTCATAAGCCGCTGTTTGCGGTGGCGCAACCGCTCAAGCCGCCCAGTCGCGGAACGCGTGCAGGAGCGCGTCGCGCGCGTCGGGCGCGAGCGACTCCTCCGGGATCGTCCCCAGCGCGGCGAGCGTCGCGCGCATCTGCTCCACGTAGGCGGTGCAGCCGTCGCAGGCGGCGAGGTGGCGCTCCACGCGACGCCGTTCGCGCCGCGGCAGGGTTCCCTCCAGGTAGCCGGTGACCAGCTCCACGAGCTGGCGGCAGGCGAGCTCTCTCATCCCAGGTAGTCCTCCAGCGCCTGGCGCACCTTGCTGCGCGCGCGGTGAAGCAGCACGCGCTGGTTGCCGTCGGTGAGGTCGAGCAGCCGGCAGGTCTCGTCGGCGTCGAGGCCCTCGAGGTCGCGGAGCGTGATCACGCTGCGCTGCGCCGGGGGCAGCTCGGCGATCGCCGCCTCGATCGTGTCGCGCGCCTCGCCGGCGAGCAGCCGCTCGAGCGGCTCGCCCTCCCAGCGCCGCGGCGGCGACGACCACGCACCGGCCTCCACGAAGCGGTCGGGGTCGACGCTCGGCTCGCCGTCGGGGTCGGCGAGCGAGGAGAACGGAACGCTGCGCGACTCGCGCTCGCCGCGCGTCTTGGCGCGGTTCACGAGGATGCGGAAGATCCACGTCTTGAGCGACGAGCGGCCCTCGAAGCGGTCGATCCCGTTCAGCACGCCGAGCCAGGTCTCCTGCGCGACGTCCTCGGCCACCGCCTGACTCGAGACGAACGACCGGGCCAGCCGTACGAGCGCCCCGTGGTAGCGCTCAACGAGCTCCATGAAGGCGGCCTCGTCGCCGGCGCGAAGGCGGTCGAGGAGCGCCGCGTCGGGGTCCGCCGACGGCCGTTGCCTGGCCAGTCGCGCGCGCACGTCGATGGACCCTAGCCGAGCGACGGGAAGCACCAGAGCGAGCGCGGTCATGCCTGCACGGTCCGCCCTGGGGCGGCCCGCGTTACGCGCGGCGGTGACGCGCGAGGACCGCGAGGCCGACCATGCCGAGCACGGCCAGCCCCACCACCCGCGCCGGCGCGTGACCGCCCTGGTGCACGCGCACGAGGGCGGCGGGACCGCGCACGGCGGGCAGCGCCGGGGCGACTTGCGGCTGGGAAGCCGGCGGGGTCTCGCGCGCATGCGTGCGAGTACGGGCCCCCGTGGCGCGCCGCAACGGCGCGCCGAGCAGCAGGAGCGCCGTGCCCGCGAGCAGCAGCGTGAGTAGCGCGAGACCGGTGAACGGCAGCGGGCCGGCGGCGGCGCCATGGCCCGTCGTGGTGTGGCGGTGTCGCTTCGCGGCCGTCTGGTGAACGGTCCCGCTGGGCTCGTGCGCCGCCCACCCCGCGCCGCGCCCGGCGCCGGCGCTGCCGGTACGCCCGGCCAGCTGCTCGAGCGGCACGAGTGCGGCGATCGCCTTGACCACGCGGCCAACTGTCGACCGCGACCCGCGCGTGTCGCGCGCGTGCGCGGCCGGGCGCGGGCTCGGGCGAGCCCTTCGGTGCGCGGCCGGCGTGTGGCTTCGGTGACTCGTCGCGTGCGCCCGTCGCGCAGGGGATCCGTGCCGCGCCGAGGCGTGCCCGTGCCCGTGCCGGTGCGCAGCGCCCGAGCGGCCATGGCCCTTCGCGTGGCCGCGCCCGTGGGCGGCGGCGTGGCCTGGCGGCGCGGAACGCGAATGGTGGGCGGGCGCGGGCGCGTGCCCACGGCTCTGCGCGTGGCCGTGGGCGCGATGGGCCGCACCGTGACCGTGCGCAACCCCGTGCTTCGGCGCGACCGCTCGCGCGTGCGTCTTGCCCGCCGCCGCGGGCGTCGCCGCCGCCGCCACGCACGCGGCGCCGATCAGCGGCCAGAACATGGTGCGAGCCCTGCCGACCCGGATATCCACCCCCGCTCCCTCCTTGGAGTATGTGCATTATGCCCACATGAGCTACACGGTGAAGAACCTCAGGCAGGTGGAGGACTCAGCGGTCAAGTTCGGCTTCTCGGAGACGCAGGAGGCGCGCTTCGCGCGCAAGGACCTGGACGCCGAGGCGACGGGGCTCGCGTACTTCGTCGTGAAGCCCGGCAAGCGTCAGCCGTTCGCGCACCGGCACGCCCGTGCCGAGGAGATCTACGTCGTGCTGTCCGGCAGCGGCCGGATAAAGCTCGACGACGAGATCGTGAACGTCGAGCAGTACGACGCCATCCGCGTCGAGCCGCAGGTCTGGCGCGCGTTCGAGGCAGGCGACGCGGGCCTCGAGGTGCTCGCGGTGGGCGCGCACGACGGCGAGGATCGCGGCGACATGCAGCAGGACTTCTGGGCGGACTGAGCGACGGATGACCGCCTTCACGGACATGGTGGGATGTCGCCTCCCGCTCCAGCTCGCTTCGCTTGGCGGGCCGATCGGAACGCCGGCACTCGCGGCGGCGGTGTCGGAGGCGGGCGGCTTGGGGACGATCCCGAACCCGGCGTCGGCGGCGGACGTGGACGAGCGTGTCTCCGCCGCGCGAGCCGCGACCTCCAACCCGATCGGGGTCGGGTTTTTGATCCCGTTCGTCGCGCGCGACGCCGTCGAGGCGGCGGCGACGGCGGCGGAGGTCGTGGAGTTCTTCTACGGCGACCCCGACCGGGATCTGGTGCAGCTCGCCGGCGCCCGGGGCGCGCGCGTAAGCTGGCAGGTGGGCTCGGCCGGCGAGGCGCGCGCCGCGACGGACGCCGGGTGCGACTTCGTGATCGTGCAGGGCACGGAGGCTGGCGGCCACGTGCGCGGCCGCCAGCGACTCGACGAGCTGCTCGCCCAGACCCTCGAGCAGGTTGACGTTCCCGTCGTGGCCGCGGGGGGCGTCGGCACCGCCGAACGTCTGAACGCACTCCTCGACGCCGGAGCGGCGGGCGTGCGAGTCGGCACGCGTTTCGTGGTCGCCGAGGAGTCCGACGCCCATCCGGAGTACGTCGCGCGGCTGCTCGACGCCTCCGCCGAGGACACCGTCCTCACCGGGGCGTTCGCGGTCGGCTGGCCCGACGCTCCGCATCGGGTCCTTCGCAGCGCGCAGGACGCCGCCGAGGGGTACGACGGCGACACCGTGGGGGCCCTCGCCGGCGGCGCCATCCCGCGGCTCGCGCCCGTGCCGCCCACCCGCGCGACCGAGGGCGAGATCGGAGCGATGGCGCTCTACGCCGGCGAGTCGGTGAGCCACGCGACGCGCGTGCAGCCCGCGGCGGAGATAGTGGCGGAGCTGACTGCCTCTACGTAGGCCGGTAGGTCCCGAACGACCAGGTGTGGCCCTCCGGGTCGCGCGCCGAGTAGTCGCGCGAGCCGTAGTCCTGCTCCTCCGGCTCGCGCACGATCTCCGCGCCCGCCGCGCGCGCCTGCGCGCAGTGGGCGTCCACGTCGTCGACCACCACGTACATGCCGCCTGTCGACTCGCCGCCGAGCTGCCTCGGGGTGCGCGCCGCCTCGGGCTCGTCGCCGGTCGAGCCGACCATGAACATCCCGTTGCCGTACGTGATCTCGGCGTGCACGATCCTGTCGCCCTCCTCGTACACCGCGTGGCGCTTGAAGCCGAACGCGTCCTCGAGCCAGGTGAGCATCGCGGGCGCGTCCTCGTAGCGGATGTAGGGGATGATCGCGGGCCAGCCGGGCATCGCGCGCGCAGGCTACTCCGCGGGGCCGGCCGAGACCACCACGCACCGCCGTAGGCTGATCGCCGTGACCGTGATGCGCGGCCCGCGGGTCCTCCTCAGACCGGCGACGGAGAACGACCTCGACGCGATCGTCGCGATGCTCCAGGAGCCCGAGGTGGCGCGCTGGTGGGGCCGCTACGACGCCGAGCGCGTGCGGCGCGACCACCTCGAGGACGACGAGTCGGAGACGTACGCGATCGAGGTCGACGGCGAGCTGGGCGGTGTGCTGCTGGTCTACGAGGAGCCGGAGCCGGACTACCGCCACGCGGCGCTCGACATCTCGCTGCGCACGGAGCTGCACGGACTGGGTCTGGGCCGCGAGGCGCTGCGCGTCGCGATCGACCACCTGACGAGCGAGCGCGGCCACCACCGCTTCACGATCGACCCGTCGGCCGACAACGAGCGCGCGATCCGCTGCTACACGGCGGTGGGATTCCGGCCGGTCGGCACGCTGCGCCGCTACTGGCGCGCGCCAAGCGGCGAGTGGCGCGACGGCCTGCTGATGGACCTCGTGGCCGGCGATCCCGTCGGCCGGCGCCCCTAGGTTGCGCTCCATGCGCGACTACAACGAGGACCACAGGGTCGACTGGCACGACTACTACCTGGAGGCGCTCACGCCGGTCCAGACGGTGAGCGTGCAGCTCGGCAACCTCCTGTTCACGCCGATCTCGGCGCTGCTGCACACCGTGTGGTTCGTCGCATGGTTCTCACTCGGCCTCGACATCAACCTGCTCACGCTCATCGTGAGCCTCGAGGCGATCTACATCACCCTGTTCATCGGGCTCGGGCAGAAGCTCCAGGACAAGCGGGCGGCCATCCAGGCGCAGGCCGACCGTGCGGTGGCCGAACACGCCGAGCGGCATCGCGAAGATCTCGCCGAGACGCAGGGCAAGCTGCTTGCCCTGAACACGGACCTGACCCAGAAGGTGGCCAAGCTCACCGAGGAGATCCACCAGCACGTGCTCCCCGGCGGCCCACGCGCCTGACGACGCGGGGCCCCTTGTAACGGCCGGCCCGGGCGGAGAGACTCCGCAGGCATGAGCGACTACGACGTCATCGTCATCGGGGGCGGAGCGCCCGGCGAGCACTGTGCCGCGGCGATCGCCGCCGGCGGCCCGAAGGTCGCGATCGTCGAGCGCGAGCTGCTCGGCGGCGAGTGCACGCACTGGGCGTGCATCCCGTCGAAGACCCTGCTGCGGCCGGGCGAGGTGCTCCAGAGCGCGCGCGAGGCGCCCGGCGCGGCCGAGGTCGTGGGCGGCAGCCTGGTGAACACCGAGGGCGCGCTCGCGTGGCGCGACTTCCAGGTCTCGGACTACGACGACAGCGCCGGCGAGGAGTGGGCCAGGGGCCAGGGCATCGACGTCCTGCGCGGCGCCGGGCGGTTCAGCGGCGAGCGCACGGTGGCGGTCGGCGACCGCGAGTACACGGCCGACAACGTGGTGATCGCAACCGGCTCGGACCCGGTGATCCCGCCGGTCGACGGGCTGCGCGAGCTGGACGGCGTCTGGACCAACCGCGAGGTGACCGCCCTGAAGGAGGTGCCGCGACGGCTGCTGATCCTGGGGGGCGGGCCTGTCGGCGTAGAGATGGCGCAGGCGCTTCGCCGGATGGGCGCCGAGGTGGCGCTGGTGGAGGGCTCCGACCACGTGCTCCCGCGCGAGCCGCGGGCGCTCGGCGAGGGCCTCGGCAAGGCGCTCGAGCACGACGGCGTGGAGCTGATGTTCGGCGAGCACGCGAGCGCCGCGCGCCGCGACGGCGACGAGTTCGTGCTCGAGTTCGGCGGCGGCAGGGAGCTGCGCGGCGACAGGCTGCTGGTGGCCACCGGCCGGCGCCCGCGCGCGGGCCAACTCGAAGTGGAGAAGACGGGCATCACGCTCGGCGAGCACGGCGAGGTCCCGGTGGACGACCGCCTGTCGGCCGGCGACGGCCTGTGGGCGATCGGCGACGTGACGGGGATCTGGCCGCTCACCTACGTCGGCAAGTACCAGGGCCGCGTGGTGGCGTGGAACATCCTCGGCCGCGACGCGCGCGCGAGCTACGACGCCGTGCCGCGGGTGGTCTTCACCGATCCGCAGGCGGCGTCGGTCGGCGAGGCCGAGGGCGCGAAGACCGGCCACGTGGAGATGGCGGGCGTCGCCCGGACGTCCACCTACACCCGCGCCTACGACAAGAAGCCCGGATTCCTCACGCTCGTCTCGGACGGCGAGAGGCTCACCGGCGCGCACGCGCTCGGGCCCGAGGCGGGCGAGTGGCTCGGACAGGCGACGCTGGCCATCCGGGCGGGCGTGACGATCGAGACGATGCTCGACACGATCCAGCCGTTCCCCACCTTCTCGGAGGCCTTCATGGACGCGCTCCGGGACATGGTCGGTCGCTGATCCGGCCGTGGAGCTGCACTACACCAACCTGCTGATCGTGGTGGCCGTGGGCTTCGGCGCGCCGCTCCTGCTCGGGTTCTTCCCGAAGGTGCGAATGCCGTCGGTCGTGTTCGAGATCGTGGCCGGGATCCTGATCGGCCCGGCGGTGCTGGGCTGGGTTCACGTGGACGCACCGGTGCAGGTGCTGTCCGCGATCGGCCTGGCGATCCTGCTGTTCCTCGCCGGGCTCGAGATCGAGTTCACCAAGCTGCGCGGTCAGGTGCTGCGGCTCGCGGCGATCGGCTTCGCGGTGTCGCTGGCGATCGGCCTCGCCGTGGGGCTCGCGTTCCACGCCGCCGGCACCGTGAAGAGCCCGCTGTTCCTAGCGATCGTGCTCTGCTCCACCTCGCTCGGCGTGCTCGTGCCGGTGCTCAAGGACTCGGGCGAGACCACGTCGCGGTTCGGCCAGCTCGTGATCGCCGCCTGCTCGATCGCCGACTTCGGCGCCGTGATCCTGCTGTCGCTGTTCTTCTCGCGCGAGGCGAAGAGCACGGCCAGCCAGGTGCTGTTGCTCGGCGGGCTGATTGTGATGTCGCTGCTCGTCGGCCTCACCATCAAGGGCGTCGAGCACTCGGGCCGGATCCGGACGGTGCTCCAGATGCTCCAGGACACGACGGCGCAGATCCGCGTGCGCGGCGCGTTCGTGCTGATGATCGGGCTGGTGGCGCTCGCCACCAACCTGGGGCTCGAGGTGATCCTCGGCGCGTTCATCGCCGGCGCGATCCTCACCCTCGTCGACCGCGACGAGATGATGACCCACCCGGAGTTCCGGCTCAAGCTCGAGGCGATCGGGTTCGGCGTCTTCATCCCGATCTTCTTCGTGACGAGCGGGGTGACCTACGACCTCGACGCGTTGTCCGGGGCGTCCACCGTCGCGCGAATCCCGCTGTTCCTGCTGGCGCTCGTGGCGGTTCGCGGGCTGCCCGCGCTCGTCTATCGCGGCGCGCTGTCGCGCTCGAAGATGCTGGTGGCGGCGATCATGCAGTCCACCTCGCTCCCGTTCATCGTCGCCGCGACCGCGATCGGCCGCGACATCGGCGTGATCACGGCCGCGAACCAGGCCGCGCTGATAGCGGCGGGGCTCGTGTCGGTGCTGGTCTTCCCGGCGTTGGGGCTGGCGCTGCTGAAGCGAGATGCCGCTCGGCCGACCCCGGGCGCCGCGGTCACGCCGCCGCAAACAGCGGCGATAAAGGGGTGATCCGGACGTCGATTCTTCACTTGAGCCGGCTATAGGCGGCTTAACTGAACAATCGATGCGGGAACCTCCCCTCAAAAGCCGCCGTTTGCGCCCGCGCCCTCCTCGCGCTCGGCGGCGGACAAAGCACGCACGAGCAACACCGGCACGCCGACGAGCAACAGCCCCGCCAGCACCCAGAACGTCCACGCCCCGACCCACGCCGGGTGGAACAGCGACGCCCGGTCGAAGATGTCCGGGATCAGGCCGATCGTCGAGCGCGGCTTCGACCGGACGAAGTCGACGAGCAGGTCGTAGGCGATGTAGCGGCCGTCGATCGCCCCCGAGCTGGGCGCGTTGTCCGAGTAGGGCCCGCTGAACAGGGCGACCTTGCGCACGCCCGTGTTGCGGACGCAGAGCGTCGCGCGGCCGCCGGCGGGAACGGTGCCGCCGAGCCTGGCCACGGACTTCTTGCCGTCCGGGTAGCCGTCGGGCAGGACCCCCGCCGCCAGCAGCCGGCCGCTGCGGCTGTCGGTCACGCGCATCTCCAGCCGCGGCCCTGGCTGGAAGTACGTGGCCAGCAGGAGGGTGACCGAGTCGAACGGCTCCTCGACGTCGATGCCGCGCTGGCAGACCGTCTGCCCCGGCTGGATCAGGATCCCCGGCTGCGACGCGCGCACGGCGAGTGAGAAGGCCAGGTGCCGCTCGTTGGTGGCCGCCACGACGACCAGCCCGAGCACGCCCACCACGAACGCGACGAGCGCGGCGCGCGCCGCCCGGCTACTCATAGAACCGCCCCGCGACGAGCGCCAGCGAGAACAGCTGCAGCACCGCCATGCCGCCGACCACCAGGCCGGCCGCCACGCGGCGGTGCGCGTCGCGCAGGAGCGTGATGGCCGCCGCCACCGCCACGCCGGCCACGGGCATCAGCGGCAGCAGGTAGCGGCCCTGGATGCGGATCCCGTACTTGAGCGTGACCTGCTCGCGGTACTCGAGCCAGTGCAGGCCGAGCAGCAGCGGGGCCAGCATCAGCACGAAGAAGCCGACCACCACCCAGGGGATCCGCGCGGTGCGGCGGCGGATCGCCACCAGCCCGCCGCCGAAGGTGCCCAGCGTGATGAGCGCGAAGAACGGATAGACGGCGTCCGGGAACTTCGTCTCGAGCCAGCCGAACGACCCCCACGACGTCTTGATCCACACCGCGTACAGCGAGAAGGTCCGCAGCACCGGGAAGTCGCGTACGACCGGTGGCTTGAAGGGCAGGTAGAAGTTGAGGAGGTACGCGACGAACTCGCGGAACATCCCGAAGCTCTGCGGCACCGCATAGTCGACCTGCCCAGCGCCGCCGCGAGCCCCGGCCAGCGCGACCGCGGCGACCAGCGCGCAGGCGCCGAGCACCACGCCGCCGCGCCGCAGCAGCGTGCCCCGCTGCTCGCTCGTGCGCTCCCGCCACAACGGCACGAGCAGCGCGAACGCGACGGCGGGCAGGAACAGCAGCGCCGTGCCCTTCACGAGCACCGCGAGCAGCAGCGCCGCCACCAGCCCAGCCGCCCGCCGCCACGCGAGCCCCCGCACCAGCGTCCGCACCGACAGCCACAGCACGACCGCGATGAGAGCGTCGAACAGTGCGTCGGGGTTCACCCCGCTCGAGATGAAGACGGTCATCGGCTGGAGTCCCACCACGCTCGCGCCGGCGAGCTGGAGCAGCGGCGCGCGGCCGAACAGCTCGCCGACCAGCAGCCAGCCGAACACGGCGGTGAGCAGCACCAGCGCACCTGAGAACAGGCGCATGACGTAGAGGCGGTCGAAGAAGTCGCCGCCCGAGGCGAGCTCGTAGGGGATCGCCTCGTACGCGTAGTACAGCGGCGGGTTCACGGCCTGCGTCCCGAGGTTGCGGATCCCGCCGCGACCGCGGCCGCCGAGGCCGGCCGACGCCGCCCGCCACGACTCGTCGGCGTGCTTGCTCCACGGCGGCTTCTGGTCCGGGTTCTGGATGATCGTGAGCGCGCGCGAGTGGTAGATCGCGAGCTCCTCCTCGCGGGAGAGGTGCCGCTCGGCGTTGCGGCCTCCACCGTTGGGGCGCTTGCCGTCCTCCACGAGCGACTGCACGTAGCCGAAGTGCGCCTGCTCGTCGGGCACCTGGAGCGGCGGCACGAACAGCGCCCACGCGACCACGAACGTCGCGATGGCGCCGAGGAGCAGCAGTAGTGGGCGCGGCACGCCGGGCACGGTAGCCTCCCGCCGCCATGAACCTGAACGGCATCGGGGCGTTGGTGGCGGGCGGAGCGTCCGGGCTCGGCGAGGCGACGGCGCGGGCGCTGGTCGAGCGCGGGGCGCGCGTGGCGATCGCGGACCTGAACGAGGAGCGCACGAGCGCGCTCGCAGGCGAGCTGGGCGACGCCGCCGTCGGCTTCCGCTGCGACGTGACCAGCGAGGCGGACGTGGAGGCGGCGGTGGCCGGCGCTGTCGAGGCGCTCGGCGAGCTGCGCCTGACCGTCAGCTGCGCCGGCGTCGGCTGGGCCGAGCGGACAGTCTCGAAGCGCGGGCCGGCCCAGCTCCAGCCGTTCGAGACCGTCCTGCGAGTGAACCTGATCGGCACGTTCAACGTGCTCCGGCTCGGCGCCGCCGCGATGGCTCAGAACGAGCCCGACGACGGCGGCGAGCGCGGCGCCGTGGTCATGACCGCGAGCATCGCCGCCTTCGACGGGCAGATCGGGCAGACCGCCTACTCGGCGTCGAAGGGCGGGATCGTCGGCCTGACGCTGCCCGCCGCGCGCGACCTCGCGCGGATCGGCATACGCGTCTGCACGATCGCCCCGGGCACCTTCGACACGCCGCTGCTCGCGGCGCTCCCGGAGGATGCGCGCGAGGCGCTGGGCCAGCAGATCCCGTTCCCCTCGCGCCTCGGGCAGCCGTCGGAGTACGCCGCCCTGGCGTGCCACATCGCCGAGAACCCGATGCTCAACGGCGAGACGATCAGGCTGGACGGCGCGCTTCGGATGCCGCCGAAGTAGGCGCCAGCCCGTACAGCGACACCGGCTCCGACTTGCCCTTGAGCGGGATCTCCCCGCGCGGCTCGAGTTCGACGTCGTGGCTGAGCAGCGAGCGCGTGGCGTCCGTGATCAGGATCGCGTCCCCGGTCTGGCGCGTGGCCGCCTCGACGCGTGCCGCCACGTTCACGGCGTCGCCGATCACGCTGAACTCGAGCCGGCCGGCGCCGCCGACGTTCCCCGCCACCACGCTGCCCGAGTTCACGCCGACGCCGATGTCGAGCTCCTCGTCGACGTCGCGCCGCACGCTCTCGACGATCTTCAGCGCCGCGCGCACGGCCTGGTCCGCGTGGTCCTCGCGCCGCCGCGGCGCGCCGAAGACGGCGAGCAGTCCATCGCCCACGAACTTGTCGACGTGGCCCTGGTGGTCGTGGACGATCGGCACCACGCACTCCCACAGGCGGTTGAGCGCCGCGACCACGTCCTCGGCGTCCGAGCGCTCGGCGAACCCGGTGAAGTCGCGCACGTCGAGGAACATCACCGTCACCTCCACCTGCTCGCCGCCCAGGTTCGTCCCCTCCTTGAGGATGTGCTCCGCGATCTCGGGGTCGACGTAGGCGCCGAACGTCTCGCGCAGCTTCTCGCGCTCGGCCAGCCCGGCGACCATGTCGTTGAACGAGCGCGAGAGCCGGCCGCTCTCGTCGGTGGACGTGACCGGGACGCGCACATCGAAGTCGCCGCGCGCCACGCGGCCGGTCGCGTGCTCGAGCGCGCTGATCGGCGCCACGACGGAGTCCGCGAGCAGCTGGATAACCGGGATGCCGACCACCACCAGGATCACGAAGCCCGAGATCACGCCCAGCCCGAGCCGGGCCGCGTCACTCCCGGCGTGCGACGCGAGACCCGGGGCCATCCCGCTCCCGATCACCACGAGCGCGGGCAGCGCCGCCAGCAGCCGGCCGCGCAGCGAGACCGTGCTCGGCAGGCTGGCGTCGGCGGGCAGGCGCTCGCCGGTCTCCGCCAGCAGCGGCCGGACGATCCGCTCGGCGCCGAGGAAGCGCAGCGCGACCCAGTACGCGTAGACGAGGAGGTTGCCCACCATCAGGATCCCGTTGACGTAGAAGGGGAGGTCGAGCAGCCGGACCGCGAACACGTCGAAGAGCGGCGCCGCGATCAGCGCGAACACGTAGAACGGGCGGTAGCGCAGCAGCTCGTAGGGGAGCGTGGCGGCGGCGGTCCACGCCTCCTCGGGACCGGCGCCGTCGTCCACCCAGCGCTGCACCGGCGCCAGGTGGCGCCGTGCCATGCGCACGCCCAGCAGGGCGTCCGGGATCCAGAACTCAAGCCACACGACGCCCAGCAGCAGCAGGAACTCGCCGACGCTCACGTCGATGTAGAGCGCGAGCGAGACAAGCCCCACGAACCCCACCGCGAGGTTCGAGAACAGCAGCAGCGGCACCTCGACCTGGAGGTACCGCGGTCCGAGCCTCCGGTACAACCGAGCCGGGATGTCCAGGCGCGCCACGGTTACGGCAGCGTAGACTTCCCTTCACGGGCGCGCAGGCGCCCGTTTTCGTCGCCATTCCCCGGAAGAAGGACCTGATCCATGCCTGAAGCCGTAATCGTCGACGCCCTCCGCACCCCGATCGGGCGCGCGTTCAAGGGCTCGCTCACCCAGGTGCGCCCCGACGACATGACCGCGTACGTGATCGACCAGCTCATGGAGCGCAACCCGGACGTCGACCCCGCGAGCGTCGAGGACGTCGTCTGCGGCTGCGGCATGACGCAGGGCGAGCAGGCCTACAACATCGGCCGCATCGCGGTGCTCCTGTCGGAGAAGCTGCCCGACTCGGTCACCGGCTCGACGATCGCGCGCTACTGCGCCTCGAGCCTCAACGCCATCCGCATCGGCGCCGACTCGATCAAGGCCGGCGACGGCGACGTGTACATCGCCGCCGGGGTGGAGTCGGTCTCGCGCGCGGGCCCGAACAGCGAGGCCACGCTGCCCGACACGCAGAACCCCAAGCTCCAGGGCAACGACGGCACGCACAACGCCTACATCTCGATGGGCGAGACCGCCGAGAACGTGGCCGACCGCTTCAACGTCACGCGCGAGGCGATGGACGAGTACGCGGCGCGCTCGCAGCAGCTCGCGGTCGAGTCGCGCGACAGCGGGTTCTTCGACCGCGAGATCGTGGCGGTCGAGACGCCCGACCACGGCGCCGTCAACAAGGACGACGGCCCGCGCCCCGGCACCACGGTCGAGAAGCTCGCGGAGCTGAAGCCCGCGTTCCGCGAGGACGGCGGCCGCGTGACGGCCGGCAACTCGTGTCCCCTGAATGACGGCGCCGCGGCGGTGCTGCTGATGAGCGACACGAAGGCCAACGAGCTCGGGCTCAAGCCGCGCGCGCGGATCATCGCGTCGGCGACCAGCGGCCTCGAGCCGGAGATCATGGGAGTGGCGCCGATCGGCGCGATCCACAACGTGCTCCAGCGCGGCGGGATGACGATGCAGGACGTCGACTACGTGGAGCTCAACGAGGCGTTCGCCGCCCAGGTGATCCCGATCATGGAGAAGTGCGAGATCCCGC
>JBJMLK010000088.1:0-13510 GCA_045805345.1 Thermoleophilaceae bacterium
GCTCCGCGTTGCGCTGCATAATCCCGGCGTCATGAGCACCACCGACGACCTGCTCCAGAACGCCGACGCCTACGACTTCGCCGCGGACGCCGCGAAGGCCCCGGCCAAGCGCGTGGCCGTGCTCGCGTGCATGGACGCGCGGCTCGCGCCGATGAAGCTGCTCGGCCTCCGCGAGGGCGACGCCCACGTGATCCGCAACGGGGGCGGCGTGGTGACCGACGACGTGATCCGCTCGCTCGCGATCTCGCAGAACCTGCTCGGCACCACGGAGGTGGTGGTGATCCAGCACACCGACTGCGGCCTCGAGGCGCCGAGCGACGACGAGCTGCGGCGCAAGCTCATGGAGGCCGTGGGGGAGGAGCCCGGCTTCCCACTCCACACCTTCTCCGAGCTCGAGGAGAGCGTGCGCGAGTCGGTCGGCCGGATCAGGGACAGCGCGTTCGTGCCGAACGTGGAGTCGGTGCGCGGGTTCATCTACGAGGTGGAGACCGGCAAGCTGCGCGAGGTCACGTGACGGCGACCGGCGCCGGACCGCCGGTCACCTAGACTCCGGCGCCGCATGGCCGAGCGACTCGTCTTCTTCACCGGGTTCCCGGGCTTCATCGGCAGCCGCCTCGTGGACTCGCTCCTGCGCGCCGACGAGGAGATCCGCGTCGCCGCGCTCGTGGAGCCGAAGATGGCCGACCGCGCGCGCGAGGTGGCCGGGCGGCTCGGCGGCGACCGCATCGAGGTGCTCGAGGGCGACATCACCGACCGCCGGCTCGGCCTGAACGACGACGACTACGAGCGCATGCGCTCCGAGGTGGCGATCGCGTACCACCTCGCGGCCATCTACGACCTCGCCGTGCCGCTCGACCTGGCCCAGAGCGTGAACGTGGACGGCACCGGCAACGTGCTCGACCTCTGCGCGTCGTGCGAGCGGCTCGAGCGGCTCAACTACGTGAGCACCGCCTACGTGGCCGGCGACCGCAGCGGCGTGGTCTACGAGCACGAGCTGATCTACGGGCAGAGCTTCAAGAACCACTACGAGTCGACCAAGTTCCAGGCCGAGGTCTGGGTGCGCGAGTGGATGGACAAGGTGCCGACGACCGTCTACAGGCCGGCGATCGTCGTGGGCGACTCGAAGACCGGCGAGACGCAGAAGTTCGACGGCCCCTACTACATGCTCCGCACGATCGCCCGGACGATGCGGATGGGCGGCCGGATCCCGCAGTTCGGCGCCTCAGGCGCGCCGTTCAACGTGGTGCCGGTGGACTTCGTGGTGAGCGCGCTTTGCGCCGCCGCAGCGGACCCGGCGACGGTTGGCGAGACGCTCCACCTGGTCGACCCCGAGCCGATCACCGCCCTCGACCTGATGAAGACGCTCTCGCGCGAGTACGCGGGCAAGGAACCGTCCTACAAGCTGCCCTCGAAGGCCGTCGAGCTCTCGCTGCGCACCAAGACCGTGCGCAAGGCGTTCTCGGGCGCGCCGCCCGAGTCGATCGTCTACCTCAACCACCCGGTGCGCTTCGACACCCGCCGCGCGTCCGACCTGCTGGCCCGCCACGGCCTCCATTGCCCGCGCTTCGAGGAGTACGTCGGTCCCGTCGTGAGCTTCTTCAGGGAGCACGAGGAGGACCCGGCGTTCGCGCCGGCGGCCTAGCGGTCAGCCGGTCAGCGTGCCCGCGGGCATCCGGCCGGTGGCAGGACCCGCCACCCGCTCGGCCCAGTCGGCCACCCGTTGCGGCACGAGCGGCGCCACGTCCTCGAGGGTGAGCAGCAGCGCGACGCTCGGGGCGATCTGGAGGTCGGCCACGTTGGGCGCGTCGCCTCCGATCACGCCGGCGTCCAGCGCCTCTTCGATCCGCGCCAGGTGGCCGGGCACGGACGCGAGGTCAGCCGCGGGGTCGTAGCCGCTCGCGCGGTGGGCGCGCAGCACCCCGCGCGCGACGACCGGCCCGAGCACCCGTGCCACCGGGGCGGGCATCGCGAACCGCGATCCCTCCGAGTAGCCCGGGATCGTCTCGGGGCGGCGCCGGAGCCCCTCGAAGATGAGCCGGCGCGGCACCGGCTGGAGCACCTCGTCGCCCCAGCGCTCCAGCTCCTCGACGCGCGCCCGCTCGTCGGGGTCGGGCGGCAGCAGCCGGGGCTCCGGGACTCGCTCGTCGAGCGCGCGCAGGATCGCCGTCGAGCCGTGCGCCTTCGCGCCGTCGTCGAAGATCACGGCCGGGACCGTCCGGGTGCCGAAGCGCAGCCGCTGGTGGGGGATGTGCACCAGCTCCGGCAGCTCGATCCGCTTGTACGGGATCCCCTTCAGCTCCATCCCGCGCGCCACGGCGAGCGATGGGTGGGATCCGTGCACGACGTAGAGCTTGGCCGCCATCGTTAGGGGCAGCATATGCCCCGACCTAGACTGGATCGGGATGCGGCGCATCCTCATCCTCGGCTCCACCGGCTCGATCGGGACGCAGGCGCTCGACGTGGTCGAGCGCAGCGAGGAGCTCGAGGTTGCCGGCCTTGCCGCAGCGCGCAGCTGGGAGACGCTGCTCGAGCAGGCGGCCGCACACGGCGTGACCCGCGTGGCGCTCGCCGACGAGTCCGCGGCCGCGCGCGCGTCCGAGGCCTGGACCGGGGGAGAGGTGCTGGCCGGCGCCGAGGGCCTCGTGGAGCTGATCACCGACACCGCCTGCGACCTGGTGCTCAACGCCATGGTCGGCTCGGCGGGGCTCGGCCCGACGGTCGCGGCGCTCGGCGAGGGCATCGACCTCGCGCTGGCGAACAAGGAGAGCCTCGTGGTGGGCGGCGAGCTGGTGATGGCGCTGGCGGAGGCCACCGGCGCCGCCGTGATCCCCGTCGACTCCGAGCACTCGGCGCTCTACCAGCTGGTGGCCGGTGAGCGGCCGGGGCACGTGGACCGGCTCGTGCTGACCGCGTCGGGCGGACCGTTCCGCGGGCGCACCGCCGCCGAGCTGGCGGAGGTGACCGCCGAGGAGGCGCTCGCGCACCCCACGTGGGACATGGGCGGCCGCATCACCGTCGACTCCGCGACCCTGATGAACAAGGGGTTCGAGCTGATCGAGGCGCATCACCTCTTCGGCGTGCCGTCCGAGCGGATCGACGTCGTCGTGCACCCGCAGTCGATCGTCCACGCGCTCGTGCACTTGAACGACGGCGCCACGCTCGCGCACCTCGGCTATCCGGACATGCGCGTGCCGATCTCCTACGCACTTCACCACCCGGAGCGGGCGGACGTGCCGGTGCCCGCGCTCGACCTCGCCGCGGTGGGCCGGCTCACCTTCGAGGAGCCCGACGTGGAGACCTTCCCCGCCCTCCGGCTGGCGCGCGAGGCGCTCCACGCCGGCGGTACCGCTCCGTGCGTGCTCAACGCCGCCGACGAGGTGGCGGTGGGCGCGTTCCTGGCGGGCGAGCTGCCGTTCACGGGCATAGCCGAGGTGGTCGCCCGGTCGCTCGAGGCGCTCGAGCCGGGGCCGGTCCGGCACTTCTCTGACCTCTACCGAGCGGACGCCGCGGCGCGCGAGACCGCGCGCGAGCTGGTGCAAGGGGTGGCCGCGTGAGCTACCTCCTCGCGGCGCTCGGCTTCATCCTCCTGGTGATCCTCCACGAGCTCGGCCACTTCACGGTGGCCAAGGCGGTGGGCATGCGCGTCGAGCGCTTCTCGCTCTTCTTCCCGCCCCTGCTCGTGCGCAAGAAGATCGGCGAGACCGAGTACGCGATCGGCGCTATCCCCGCGGGGGGCTACGTGAAGATCAGCGGCATGAATCCGGACGAGAACCTGCCCGACGAGGTCCGCACGCGCGCCTACTACGCGCAGCCGCCATGGAAGCGGGTTGCCGTGATCTCCGCCGGTCCGCTGGTGAACCTCGTGATCGCGATCGTCCTGCTGTTCGTCTACTTCGCGGCCATCGGGCCGCGCGAGCCCGAGGTCGGGGGGATCGTGAAGACCTACCCGGCGCACGGCGTGCTGCGCCCGGGCGACCGGGTGGTCGCGGTCGACGGGCATCCCGCGGAAACCCCCGAGAAGGCGCAGCGGCTCCTCGCGCGCCACCGCTGCGCCCAGCGGCCGCCGGTGGCGGGCTGCCTGGCGACGACGCCCGCGCGAGTCGCGATCGAGCGCCACGGCCACCGGGTCATGGTGACCCTCACGCCCAAGTGGGACCCGAAGGCGAAGCGCATGCGGCTCGGGTTCTCGTACGTCGACAGCGGCCCGCGCGATCCGCTGCCGGCCGGCGACGCCGCGAATACGGCGGTGCAGAGGTTCTGGGACGTCTCGAAGCTCACCGTGGCGCTCCCGCTGCGGATCTTCGACGCGCATAAGCGGAAGGAGATCGGGTCGGCGGTGGGCGGCTATGAGGTCACGCGCCAGTCGATCAAGAACGATCCCGGCGACGCCATCGCCATCCTCGCCCTGATCTCGCTCTCGCTGGCGATCGTCAACCTGTATCCGTTCCTGCCGCTCGACGGGGGCCACATCTTCTGGGCGATCGTCGAGAAGGTGCGCCGCAAGCCGGTGCCGTTCAGCGTGATGGAGCGGGCGAGCCTGCTCGGCTTCGGCCTCGTGATGATCTTCTTCTTCGTGGGCCTGTCGAACGACATCGGCCGGCTCACCGGCGAGGGATTCCAGACGCGCTGAGCGTTCAGGACGCTGCGGCAGCGGTGGAAGCCGCCACAGCCAGGCTCGGAGCGAGCACGAGCGTGGTGGTCGTACCCCTCGAGGCCACCGCGGCGCCGCCGCCCGGCCAGCGCCAGACGCCGTTGCCCGCCCGGGTGGCGCGGAAGGCGCCGCTCAGGTAGGGATCGATCGCACTGCGCGCAAGCGCCGTGTCGACCGGCGCGCGCCAGCGCCAGCGCAGCACGGTCACGCAGGTCGGGCGCGTGGGCTGCGCGTGCGCGGCGATCGCCGAAGGTCGCTGCCACAGCTCGACCGTGCCGCCCTCCCAGTCCCGCACCAGCCGCACGACCGCGGGTCCAGGGCCCGTCAGGAAGAAGAGCTGGTGCGTGCTGGCGGCGCCGAGCGTGGTGGCGAAGCTCCGGGCCCAGCCCGGCCCGGGAGTCACGTGTCCGGCAGGCGGCAGCGGCCGGTCGTGTGCCGGCCAGCGCGAGGGCTGGTAGATGCTCGCGGTCGTGCGCGGCGGCTGCCGCAGCGCTCTGTTCACGAGCCGCGGGCCGCCGCGCCGGTTGAGCGCGTGGATGAAGACGGCGCCCTGCCGGTAGGTGAAGTCGGCCTCGTCCTCCACGAACCGCGTCAGGCGGCTCGCCAGCAGGTCCAGTGGCGGCGGCCCCAGCTTCGCGGCGAGCGACTTGGGGTCGGCCAGGTAGCGGCGGGCGTAACGGATCTGCGTGTAGGTGGCGGACCCCTCGTCCACGGCCTGCCGCGCGTCACTCGCGTCCGCGAAGGGCGATTCGAGGCTCAGCTCGGGCGACCCCAGCCGCTGCTCCTCCAGGGCGTGCGTGAGCTCGTGCGAGAGCACCGACTCGGCCTGCTTCGGTTCCTTCACCGCGTCAGAGATCAGGAACACCCGGTCGCCCTGGCGGAGGTAGACGCCCTCGACCTGCGCGACCTTGCCCACCGTCGCGGAGGTCGGAATCCGCTCGATCAGGCCGAGGAGCACCGGCAGCTGGCCGCCCGTGCGCGCCTCCGCCCTCAGGCGACTTGCCCGCTCAGGCGACTTGCCCGTGCGCGCTCGCGCGGCGCGAGGTGCCGCAGCCTGGCCAGCGCCTGGCGCTTGGCGATCGCCACGAACTCCGACTTCGAGACGAGCTCGACCCTGGGGATCCGCCTGAACTCGAGCCCGCGGAGCTCGGCCACCCGCTGTGCGACCTTCCGCACGGGCAGCTGGAGCTGGTGGGAGTCGCCGCAGCCGGCGAGGGCCAGGGCCACGGCGACGGCGAGGGCCAGCCCGCGGGTTGCGCCGCGCGCTCTCACCTGCCGGGGCTCCCGGGCGCGCCGGGCACGAGCGGACGGGTGGCCGTCGCCGCGGCCAGCTCCACGGTGGGCGCGACCACCAGCGTGCTCGTGCTGCCCGACGACGCGAGCGCCGCGCCACCGCCGGGCCAGCTCCACGTGCCCGGCCCGGCCTGGTGCGCGCCGAAGGCCGAGTGCAGGTAGAGGTCGATCACGCTGCCGGCCACGGTCGCATCACTCGGCGCACGCCAGCGCCAGCGCACCACCGTCACGGCCGTGGCACGCGTGGGCTTGGCACGCCGCGCCACCGCGCGCGCGGGCTGCCACAGGTCCACCGCGCCCCCGCGCCAGTGCCGTGCCAGGCCGTCGGTGACCGGACCCGGCGCCCCGGGGGTCAGGAGCTGGGCGGTGGTGGCGGCGCCGAACGTGCCGCTGTAGCTGCGCGCCCAGCCCGGCCCCGGCGTGACCGGAGGAGCGGGGGCGAGCGCGCGGTCCTGCGTCGGCCAGCGCGAAGGGTCGAGGATGCTCGCGGTCGTGACGGGAGGATGCCGGAGCGCGCGGTCGACCAGGCCGGCGCCGCCGCGCCGGTAGAGCGCGCGGACGAAGCGGGCGCCGCGCCGGTACGAGAAGTCGGCACCCTCGTCGAGGTAGAGGTCGAGACGGCTGCGGGTGCGCTCGGGCGGGGGGTCGCGCAGGCGGTCGGATATGCGCGTGCGCTCGCCCAGATAGCGGCGCTCGTAGCGGAACTGCGTGAGCACCGCCGAGCCCTCCCTCACCGCGAACCGCGCGTCGGAAGCGTCCGAGAAGGGCGAGGAGAGGTCGGGCTTACGGGTGCCGAGGTTCTGCTGGTCGAGCGCGTGCGTGAGCTCGTGCGCGAGTACCGACTCGGTGTGACGCCGCCCGGCGCGGGCGTCCGAGATCAGGTAGATGCGGTCCTCGACCCCCACGTACACCGCCACGACCTTGGCCGACTTGTTCACCGCCTTCTGTCGCGGGAGGTGGTGCAGCAGGCCGAGCAGAACCGGCAGCTGCTGCGCGATCCGCGCCTCGGCGCGCAGCCGGCGCGTACGCGCGCGGTCGACCGGCGAGAGCGCGCGCACCGTGAGCGCCGCACGCCGCCGCTCGATCCGCTGGAACCTCGCCTGGGACACCAGGCGGGCCTCCGGCACGCGCCTGAAGCTCAGGCCGCGGATCGCCGGCAGCCGGCGCGCCACCTTGAGCACCGTCGGATCCGACGGCGGGCGCCGGCGCTGCGAGTCGTCGCATCCGGCCAGGAAGGCGGCGAGCGCCAGCGCCGCCGCCAGCGCCAGCGCGCTACTTCGACTTCGTGTGGAGCCCGGCGTAGCGGAGGTTGCCCTTGTCGTCCTTGACGGTCACGCGGAACTTCACCTGCTCGCCGTTCGCACGCGTGGCGGTGCAGTTGAACTTCTTGCCCTTCTCCGCCTTGATGCCCTTGGGACAGGCGACGATCACGATCTCGTGGCGCTGGCGCGCGATGCTGATCTCGATGGCCTTCTCGAGCGTCGTGTGGTCGACGGTCTTCGTGTCGTCGCCGCAGCCGGCGATGAGCAGCGCGGCTATGCAGCCCGCCGCAAGGGTCACCCGGTTGCCCATGCGTATCTCCTTTTCGATCGCCGGGCAATATCCTCCCAGGGGAACGCCTGAGCCACAGGGGGAGTGATGGAGGCAACGACCACCGAACGAGAGCGCGTCCAGTACAAGGCGCTCCAGGAGCCCACGCTGTGCGCCGCCTTCCAGGTGACCGCGAGCGAGTTCGCCGACCGCGTCGCACTGCGCACCAAGGGCGACGAGTTCAGCATGACGTGGGCGGAGTACGCCGAGAAGGTCCGCTCCCTCGCCGCCGGGCTCGCCGGGCTCGGGCTGGGCCGCGGCGACACGATCGCGGTGCTGCTCACCAACCGGCCGGAGTTCCACTGGGTCGACGCCGCGGCGATGCACCTCGGGGCGACGCCGTTCTCGGTCTACAACACCTACTCGGCCGAGCAGATCGAGTTCCTCGTGAGCGACGCGCAGAACCGGATCGTCGTGACCGAGCGGCAGTACCTCGACACGATCGCGAAGGTACGCGAGTCGTGCTCGAGCGTCGAGCACGTGATCGTGGTCGACGACGCCGCCGAGGGCACGCTGTCGCTCGACGACGTTGAGGCACGGGCCGAGGACGACTTCGACTTCGAGTCGACGTGGAAGGCCGTCGCGCCGGACGACGTCCTCACGCTGATCTACACGTCGGGCACCACCGGTCCGCCGAAGGGCGTGCAGATCACGCACGAGAACGAGCTCTCGGCGGGGCGCTCGTTCGACCAGATCATCCAGTTCCCGGCCGGCGCGCGCGTGGTGTCGTACCTGCCGATGGCGCACATCGCCGAGCGGTCGTGCTCGCTCTACCTGCCGACGATGTTCGGCTTCAGCGTCACCTGCTGCCCCGACGCGCGACGGGTGATCGAGTACATGCCGGAGGTGCGGCCGAGCTGGTTCTTCTCGGTGCCGCGCATCTTCGAGAAGCTCAAGGCCACGATGGAGGCCGGGGTCGCAAACGAGCAGGACCCCGAGCGCAAGAAGGCGATGCAGCACGCGCTCGAGGTGGGGCTCGAGAAGGTCCGGCTCGAGCAGGCGGGCGACGAGGTGCCGGACGAACTCCAGCAGGAGTACGACAAGGTGGACGAGCAGATCTTCTCGAAGATCCGAAGCGCGCTGGGGCTCGACGAGCTGGAGGCTCTGAACGTGGGGGCGGCGCCCACGCCGCGCGAGGTGATCGAGTTCTTCCACGCGATCGGGCTGCCGCTGGCCGAGCTGTGGGGCATGTCCGAGACCTGCGGCGCCGGCACCTGCAACCGGCCCGACCACATCAAGATCGGCACCGTCGGCCCGCCGGCGCCGGGCATCGAGGTGAAGCTGGCCGAGGACGGCGAGGTGCTCGTGCGCGGCGGCGTGGTGATGAAGGGCTACCGCAACCAGGAGGACAAGACCAAGGAGACGTTCACCGACGACGGCTTCCTGATGACCGGCGACATCGGCGAGTTCGACGACGACGGCTTCCTCAAGATCGTCGACCGCAAGAAGGAGCTGATCATCAACGCCGCCGGCAAGAACATGTCGCCGGCCAACATCGAGGCGAAGCTGAAGACCTCCAGCCCGCTGATCGGGCAGGCGATCGCGGTGGGCGACCAGCGGCCGTTCAACGTCGCGCTCCTCACCCTCGACCCGGACGCGCTGCCGGGCTTCGCGCGCGAGAACGGGCTCGAGGGCGAGCCGCTCGAGGAGCTGGCCGAGGACGAGAAGGTGATCGCGGCGGTGCAGGAGGGCGTCGACCGCGCGAACGAGAGCCTCGCGCGCGTCGAGCAGATCAAGAAGTTCAGGATCCTGCGCACCGACTGGGAGCCGGGCGGCGACGAGCTGACGCCGACGATGAAGCTCAAGCGCAAGCCGATCCACGAGAAGTACAGGGAAGAGATCGAGGCGCTCTACGCGAAGTAGGGCGGCGGCCTGAGCGGGTCGGCCCTGGCGCTCGCGGGCGCCGCCGCATGCGTGCACGCCTTCTGGAACCTGCTGCTCGCCGGCGCGCGCGATCCGCGCGCGGCCGCCGCGCTGGCGCTGCCGATCGGGGTGCTGCTGCTCGTGCCGTTCGCGATCGTCCTCTGGGACGTGGACGGCTCGGCCGTGCCGTACGTGGCCGCGTCGGCGGCGTTCGAGGCCGCCTACTTCTGGCTCCTCACGGCGGGCTACGCGCGCGGCGAGCTCAGCGCTGTGTACCCACTCGTGCGCGGGTCCGCGCCCGTGCTCGTGCTCGGCGTGAGCGTGGCGTTCCTCGGCGCATCGCTCTCGCTCGGGGCGGCGCTCGGGGTGGTCGCGATCGGCGCCGGCGCCGTGGCGATCCGCGGCGTGCGCCGCGAGGCGGGCGCGCGATCCGTCGGCCTGGCGCTCCTGTGCGGGGCGACGGTCGCGGGCTACACGCTCGTCGACAACGAGGGGGTGCGCCACGCCGGGCCGGTGCCGTACCTCGCGCTGGTGCTGGCCCCGGTGGCGCTGATGTCGCTCGCCGTCGCGCGCCGCGCACGCGTCCAGGTGCCGCGAGCCACCGCCCTCGCCGCGGGCGCCGGGATGGTCGGCGCCTACCTCCTGACGCTGGCGGCACTCAAGCTGGCGGCGGCGGCGCCCGTGGCCGCGGTGCGGGAGACGAGCGTGCTCCTGGCGGTCCTCGCCGCGGCGGCACTGGGACGCGAGCGAATCACGCCGGTGCGCCTGGCGGCAGCCGCCGCGATCACGGCCGGGACGGCGGCGATTGCGTTGGGATAAACCCTCAAGGGGGTCAGACCCCGTTGAGGGTGGTTGAGGGTTGGCGGCTACCCTTGGAACGTGGCCTCCAAGCGCCAGATCAGGGTCGGCGGGGTGCCGATCGGCGGCGGTGCGCCGGTTGCCGTCCAGTCGATGACGAAGACCGAGACGGCGGATTTCGACGCGACGATGCGGCAGATCCGGGCCGTCGCGGACGCGGGCGGCGACCTCGTGCGCTGCGCCGTCCCGCGCGAGAAGGACGTCGACGCCCTGCGGCGGATCGTCCAGGAGTCGCCGATCCCGGTGATCGCCGACATCCACTTCAACCACACGCTCGCCCTGAAGGCGATCGACGCCGGGGCGCACTGCGTCCGGCTGAACCCCGGCAACATCGGCGGGCCGGAGAAGGTCGCCGAGGTGGCCGAGCGCGCGAAGGCGGCGGGCGTGCCGATGCGGATCGGGGTCAACTCGGGCTCGCTGCCCAAGCACCTTCACGAGCTCGAGCGCGAGAACTCAGTGGAGGCGCTCGTGCGCGCGGCCGTGGAGTTCGTGGAGCTGATGGAGCGGCTCGACTTCACCGACTTCAAGGTCTCGATCAAGTCCACGAGCGTGCCGAACACGATCGCCTCGAACCGGCTGCTGGCCGAGCGGATCGACTACCCGCTGCACCTCGGCATCACCGAGGCGGGCACGAAGTGGTCGGGCTCGCTCAAGTCGGCCGTCGGCCTGGGCACGCTGCTCGCGGACGGCATCGGCGACACGATTCGCATCTCGCTCTCCACCTTCCACGCGGAGGAGGAGGTGAAGGTCGCCTGGGAGATCCTCAAGGCGCTCAAGCTGCGCCAGCGCGGCCCCGAGCTGATCGCCTGCCCCACCTGCGGCCGGCTTCAGTTCGACATGGACACGGTCGTGGCCGAGATCGAGCAGCGGCTCGAGTCGTACGAGGAGCCGGTGGAGGTGGCCGTGCTGGGCTGCGCGGTCAACGGCATCGGCGAGGCCTCGCACGCGGACTTCGGCATCACGGGCGCCAAGAACGAGGGGCTGATCTTCGCCCAGGGCAAGCCGCTGCGGAAGGTCCCGCAGGAGCGCCTGGTGGACGAGCTGTTCGTGGAGATCGACAAGTCGCTGGCCCGCGGCGCCACGGAGTTCGAGGCCGCGAAGGCCGCGGAGGGCGCGGTGTGGCTCAAGCGGATCGAGGACGAGAACGCCGACGACCTCACGCCCGAGCGGCTGGCCGCGCTCGAGAAGGCCGGCGCCGACGGCGCCGGAAACGGCACGCCACTGCCTCAGGTGAAGAAGGTCGCGCTCGACGAGGCGGCCTCGCCCACCGAGGGCCGCCGCTTCACCCGCGCCTGAGCGCCTCGGGCAGCGTGAACGGCAGGTCGGCCGGGTCGATCGTCTCGCGCCGCCGCGACTTGCTCTCGTAGAGGCGGTGGTCGGCCAGCTGGAGCGCTCCCGCGGCCGTCGCGGCCTCTCCCGGCACCGTCACCGCGCCATAGGCGTTGCCGACCGTGAAGTCCCGCGCCCGCTCGGAGAGCGCCTGCGCCGAGCGTTCGAGCAGCGCCGGAGCGGCAGGGTCGATCAGCGCGCAGAACTCGTCGCCGCCCAGCCGGTAGGCGGACCCGTCGCCGCCGAGGACCTCGCTCAGGTTGCGCCCGAGGCGCGCCAACAGCGCATCGCCCGCGGGGTGGCCGAAGCGGTCGTTGTACGACTTGAACCCGTTGAGGTCGTACAGGACCAGCACCCGCTCGGCGCAGTTGCGCAGCACCCCGTCGAGGTCGTCCAGCAGCCGCCGCCGGTTGCCGAGCCCGGTCAGCGCGTCGGTGTGCGCGTCGCGCTGGCTCACCTCCAGCATCGCGCGGTGCTCGCGCAGGGTGAGCCGGAGCCGCAGCGTCATCACCAGCAGCGCGGCGCTGGCGAACAGCAGCGACGTGTTGGTCACGCGGGCGAAGTGGTCGTAGGTGACGATCGCTATCGCCAGGCAGCCGAACGCCGTGGGGATCGCCACCAGCCGCGTCCCGTCAGTTCGCAGCCGCACCGGCCGCGGGCCGGGCTGCCAGGCGGCGAGCGCGATGAGCAGGGTCGACGCCGGCCAGAAGGAGTCCACGAGCCCGCCGTCGTAGGTGCCCGCGGCCACCTGGTACACGTAGAAGGTGTCCCCGATCGCGCTCATAACGAGCCCCACGCCGAGCATCGTCCAGACGCGGTCCGGCCGCCAGCCGTTGAGGCCGAACGCGATGATCACCATCCCGATCAGCGTCAGGTCGAGCAGGGGGTAAGCGATGTTCGTCGCGATCGCCGCGGGGCTCGCGGCGCCGCCGAAGCTCGCCATCAGCTTGGGCAGCACGATCGCGCTCCCGAGCGAGAAGACCGCCAGCCCGCCCACGAGCCCGTCGAGCCAGAGACTCGGCTGGAAGCGCGTCAGCCGCCGGCGGAGCAGCAGTCCGAGCGCCGCGTAGGCGGCCGGGTAGAAGCCGAGCCAGCCCGCGTCGGCGATCGATGGAGAGGGCGGATCGTCCAGCAGGAGGGTCGACGCCGCGTCGGCCGCCGCCCAGAGCAGCAGCCCGCCGCCGAGGAGCCCCCACGTCAGGCGATCGCCCGGCAGCTTGACCGCGCGGGCGATGCACATTCCGGCCGAGCCGGCGAGCACGAACAGGTAGTCCACGTCACCGATCAGCCGGTCCGCCGTGGCCCCTCCGAAGCCGGCCACGGCGTGCACGAGGTGCAGCGCGAGGCCCGCCGCCAGGACGGCGAACGCGATTCCCACCAGCCCGCGCGGGCGCGCGGGCCTGCCTGGCGCTCCAGGGGCCATGGGTCTTACGTCGGCATCCGGGTCGCCTCACTCCAGGCCTGGCCGCGCCAATAGGCTCCGACCGGTGTCTCGCGCCGCGCTCACCACCCGTCGCCTGCTGGGCATCGACCGCTCGGGACCGCGGCCGCCCGAGACGCTCCCGGGCGCGCCGCTGAACCCCTGGACGATCCCGAACGCGATCGGGTTCGTGCGCCTGGCGCTGATCCCCGTGTTCCTGTACCTGGCGCTCGGCTCGGGCGACGGCCGGCTCGCGAGCGCCTCGATCGTCTACGCCGTGATCGGCGGCTCCGACTACCTGGACGGGATCGCCGCGCGCGTGACCGGCCAGTACAGCCGCCTGGGCGTGCTGCTCGACCCGGTCACCGACCGCCTGCTGGTGATGAGCGGCGTGATCGTCTGCTGGCACTTCGACCTGCTGCCGCGCTGGGCGCTGGGGATCCTCGCGGCGCGCGAGGTGCTCATGCTGGGCGTCTCGCAGATCGGCCTGTGGCACGGGGTGGACA
>JBJMLK010000089.1:0-4270 GCA_045805345.1 Thermoleophilaceae bacterium
TCCCTGCCCCGCAATAAGATTCAACCACGCGAACCGGACGGCTAACCCGCTGGAAACGGCGGGTTTTTCAGTCCCGTAACCGTTGTCGCTGAGTTGTAACTCTTGCCGCTGAGTCGTAACGCGAATCGCGCCCATGAGGCCCCGGCGAACGGCGCCAACGGCGCTCGCGAAGTTCAGGCGTCGCGACAGCCCAGCGAGAGCATGGGTAGGCCCGCTACAGCCCCGCCAGCTCAGTCGACTCGTCCGCCAGCGCCGCCGCGTCGGCCTTCGCACGCTCCCGGATCAGCCGCCGCGCCTCGTCGAGGTCGCCCGAGCCGCCGCCCACCGCCACGCACGAAACCACTCGGCCGTCCTCCGCCAGCCCCCACGCGCTGAACGAGCCATCGTCCAGCGAGCCGCGCACCACCGGGTCGCCGGCCGCGCGGCCGGCCCCGACGTACTCGAGGCCGGTCCAGTCGGCAAGGTCGGACCAGAAGTAGGGCAGCGCCTCGTGCGGCACGTCTCGGCCGGCCATGTTGCGGGCGGCCGTCTTCCCGTGCTGCCACGCCACGTCCCAGTGCTCGATCCGAGCCGGCGCGCCGTGGAGCAGCGAGTCGAACTCGGCCATGTCGCCGGCGACGAAGAGGCCCTCCACGGCGGTCTCGAGCCGGTCGGAGCAGCGAACGCCGCCGGCGGCGCCGAGCTCGAGCCCCGACGCGCGGGCGAGCATCGTGTCCGGCATCACGCCCGCGCCGACCACGACCACGCCGCAGTCCAGCTCGAGCCCGCCGGTGGTGACCACCCGCTCGACCCTGCCCGACGATCCCTCGTAGCGCGCCAGGTCCTGGCCGCCGTGGACCTCGACCCCGTGCTCCTCCATCACCCGCTGGAAGAAGCCGCCCACCTCGCGCCCGAACTGCCGCTCGAAGGTCACCTCCTCCTGCATCACGAGCGAGCACTTGCGGCCGAGCGACGTGAGCGTGGCCGCCACCTCGCAGGCGATGAAGCTGCCGCCGATCATCACCACGCTCTCGGCTTGCTCGGCCTCGGTCCGGATCGCGTCCGCGTTGCCGAACGCCCGCAGGTAGTGGATGCCCTCGAGGTCGCCCCCGTCGGCGCGGAGCCGGCGGACGTTCGCGCCCGTCGCGAGCAGCGCCTTCCCGAACGACAGCTCCTCGCGGGACGACAGCTTCGCTACGCGCTCCTCGGTGTCGAGCTTGAGCACGCTCGTGCGCGCGAGGAGCTCGACGCCGTTCTCCTCGTACCAGCCCGACGGCGGGTCGTACTCGTCCTCGCGCTGCGCCTTGCCGGCCAGGTAGTCCTTCGACAGTGCCGGCCGGAAGTACGGCGGGTCGGCCTCGCGCGCCACCACCGCGATCGAGCCGTCGACCCCTTCCTCCCGAAGCGTCTTCAGGCAGCTCGCGGTCGCGACGCCGCCGCCGATCAGCAGGTAGTCGACCGGGCGCGCCGCCATGCCGGCTACGCCGCCCCGGGCGCCCTGAAGCGCGCGCTCACCTTGTCCTCGAGCCCGGTGTCGAGGACCACCAGCACCTCGTCGTTCTCCTCGACGACCGAGTCGGCCAGCGGGACGAACCCGGTGCCATCGCGCAGGATCGAGATCGCCAGCGACCCGTCCGGCAGGCCCAGATCCTTCACCTGCGCGCCGTCGGCGGGCGATCCCTTCGCCACCTCGACCTCGATGATCTCGAGCCGCTCCTGCGGCAGGTCGAGCAGGTGGAGCAGGCCGTAGCGCGGCACCTCGTGCTCGATCAGCCGCAGGATCAGGTCCGTCGCCGACACGGCCGGCTTGATTCCGAGCAGCTCGAAGTGCTGGAGGTTGCGTGGGTTGTTGCAGCGCGCTATCACCCGCTCCACGGCGTACTTCTCGCGCGCGACCTGGCAGATCAGAAGGTTGTCCTCGTCGTCGCCGGTCACGGCTATCACCATGTCGGCGCGCTCGATCCCGCCGCGCTCGAGCACCCACAGCTCCGACCCGTCGCCGTACTGCGCGGAGTGCTCGAGCTCCTCCTCGACCGTCGCGAAGCGCGCCGAGTCGCGCTCGATCACCGTCACCTCGTTCCCGCGCCCGATCAGCTCGCGCGTGAGGTTCCAGCCGACCTTGCCGGCCCCGACCACCAGGACGTACACGCCTACCCGATTCCCTCTGTGACGGCGTCCTCGAGCATCTCGATCGCGATCTTGGTCGGGCAGACGGTGCGAAGGCCCTGCTGCTCGTACCACGACGCGCGGGCGGGGTCGAGCACGCGCACGACCACGGTCTTGATGTTGAACCGCTTCTGGGCGATCTGCGCGATCACGAGGTTGGTGTTGTCGCCGTCGGTGGAGGCGACGAAGGCGTCCGCTCGCTCGATCCCGGCCTCCTCCAGCGCGTCCATCTCGAGCGCCGTGCCCACGGTGAAGAGCCCGCCCGAGTCGACCCAGCTGTCGGCCATGCCCTTCTCGAGCTGCGCGATCGCCTCGGGGTCCTCGTCGAGCACCGACACCTCGTGCCCCTGCTCGAGCATCTTCCGCGCTATGGACGAGCCCACGCGCCCCGATCCGACGATCATCACGAACACGGGCTGGCACTCTATACGCGGCGCCCGGGCTGCCCGCCGCATGCCCGGCGCGATGATCGGCTAGCCGATCATCTACGGCGCCACGCCCTCCCGCAGGCCCTCCTCGCCCTCCGGCGGCGCCGTCAGCACCACCCGGCACGGCGCCTTCTCGAGCACGTAGCGAGTGGTCTCGCCCACGGACCTGTCGCGCGGCCCGCCGCGTCCGCCGAGCAGCTTCCCGCCCCGCATCCGGGTCGGCTTCTCGGCCGCCAGCACGATCGCCTCGACCCCGCGCCGGCGCGCCTCCGCGACAATCGCCTCGCCGGCGGCGCGCGCGCGGACCATCGCCGTCGCCACGACCACGCCCTCGTACTCCTCCCCCACCTCCTTGGCCCGCGCGACCGCCTTCTTGGCCGCGCTGATCTCCTCGTCCGGCACGCGGGCGTCGAGCGGCAGCGACATCGGGACCTCGACCACGTACAGCGCCTCGATGACGGCCCCGCCCTCGCCGTCGTCGGACTCGTCGGCCGCCAGCCGCCCGGCGGTTCCCACGATGTCGTCGTCGAGCTCCGACCCGAACACCGGCACGAGGATGCTCCCGTACTCGGCCTCCTCGGCGTCCTGCAGCGCCGCGTCCGGGATCGTGAACCGCTTGCGCAGCGGCTTGTCCTGGCCGAGCCGGTAGACGACGTACAGCACGAGCCCGCTCAGCATCCAGAGCCCGCCGACCGACCGCGCGCCCTCGTGCAGGATCAGCACGCTGACCCACGCCGCGAACGAGCCGACCGCGCCGATCAGCGTCGGGATCGGCACCGAGCCGCCGCGGAACTGCACCGACAGCGGCACCCTGAAGGCGCGCTGCGCGTCGCGCTCCCGGTAGCGCATCACGATCACCGACGCGTGCGCGATCGTGAACGCGAGCGTGGCGCCGAACGCGAAGATCCCGGCGAGGAACGAGACGTCCGCGCTGTAGGAGAGCCCCGCGGCCAGCACCCCGGCGAGCGCGACCGCCACGTAGGGCGTGGAGCGCTTCGAGTGGAGCCGGCCGAGCAGGCTGGGGATCTGGCGGTTGGTGGCGAGCGAGTAGCTCAGCCGCGACAGCCCGAGCATCGTTCCGTTGAGCGCCTGCAGGAGCACGAGCGGCCCCAGCACGCCGAGCGCGTAGCGGAGCAGCCGCGCCACCCACTCCGGGTCGTAGGCCGACACGACGCCCAGGAGCGGAGCGTCGACGTACTGGTGGCCGAGCGCCGTGGTGCCGCCTTCGACCGGCACGGCCATCAGCGCCACCGCCGAGATCCCCACGAGCATGACCACCGGAGCGGTGGCGGCGATGACCGCCAGCCGGCGCAGCCCGCGGCGCGGCACCTGCACATCCGACGCGAGCCCCGACGCCGCCTCGATGCCGAGGAACGCGACGGTGGCGAGGACCGCGCCGAACCACAGGTCGCTCCACTCCGGCGAGCTGCCGAGGTGGATCGAGTCGATGACGCGACCCGGGTCCCATTCGCTGGCGAGGCCGATGGCCACGATCACGGCCATCGCCACGAGGTTCACCAGGCCCAGCTGGATCACCCGCCGGTAGCGGGCCGCGGTGGGTCCGCGGATGTTGGCCCAGACGGCGAAGCCGATCGCCGCCGTCGCGATCAGGTGGTCGAGCGGGAAGGTGCCGAAGTTCCCCCAGATCGCGGCGAGGTAGTTGCTGATCACGAACGCCGCGATCGCCATCACGATCA
>JBJMLK010000090.1:0-44330 GCA_045805345.1 Thermoleophilaceae bacterium
GCGCGCGCCGCCTGCGGCGCCGCCACGAGCACCGCGCACGCGGCAGCGACGATCGCCCTGCGTCCGATCACGCGCCCCAGGCTACTCACGGCGGGAACACGTAGTTCGCGTGCGGCGGTACGTAGCGGCCGATCTCGAGGGTCACCACGGCGTGTGGGCCAAGCACGATCCGGCGCGTGTAGCCGGATACGCGGCGACTGCCCACGTACGCGCGCACGCGGCCGTGGAACGACAGCACCCTCCGGCGCGACAGGGGCTGGCCCCAGACGGCGAACAGGTCGCCCAGCGTCGGCCGGCTCCCGCGGTCGATCTCCAGCTTGCCGGTCGGCTCGCGCGTCCGCAGCGGGTACTCGCAGCGGCCGTGGCGCACGTAGGCGCCGTCGCGCCCATGCGGCGGCGCGATGCCGATCCCGGCCGGCATCATCACCACGCGGCCGTCGACGAAGGTCTCGACGAACGCTAGGTAGCTCGCGCCTCGGCGTCGCTCGCAGCGCATGCCGTCGATCGGGCGCGCGTGCCTCGCGGCGTGGCCGTATGGCTTCGGGCGAAAGCGGGGGCCGTGACCGAAGGACTGCGGCTTTGGAGGGGGTGCCTGGGCCGCCTGGTCTCCGCCGTCGCCGCCGCAGCCGACGAGCGCGATCGCGGCTAGGAGCAGGGGGTGGGCCCTTTTAGTCATCAAATAGATGATCTAAAGGGCCCAGGCCCGCTCGGGCCGCCCTTCCTAAGCCGAGGACGCCTGAGCCACCGGAGTCGCGGCGGGGACCGGCGGCTGCGATTGCCGCACCCGCACCCCTCGCGACGGCACCAGCGTGATCCCGCGCCGCTCCACCTCGTCCGGCTCCGCCTCGGCTGCCACCAACGCCGCGCGCTCGAGCACGCGCCGGATCACCACGCGCATCTCGAACAGTGCGAAGCTCGCGCCGATGCAGCGGCGCACGCCGCCGCCGAAGGGGATCCAGGTGTAGGTGTCCGGCGGGGACTCGTCGAGGAAGCGCTCGGGCCGGAACTCGCGCGGGTGCGGGTAGCGGTCGCCGCGCGCGTGGATCATCGCGATCGACGGGTTGATCTCGGTGCCGGGCGGGATCGTGTAGTCGCCCAACTCGAACGGCTCGCCGCGTACCTTGCGGCCGATGCCCGGGATCACCGGCCTTATCCGCAGCGACTCCTTGGTCACGGCGTCGAGGTACTCGTCGTCGCCGGCCTCGAGGCTCGCGCTCAGCTTCGTGAGCACGCGATCGTTGTGCAGCAGCAGGTCGAACGTCCAGGCCAGGGCGGTGGCGGTGGTCTCGTGGCCCGCCACGAGCAGCGTGACGAGCTCGTCGCGCACCTCCTGGTCGGTCATCGGCTGGCCGTCCTCGTCGCGAGCCAGCAGCAGGGTGGAGAACACGTCCTCGCGCTCCTCGAGGTCGGGCACCTCCCGGCGGCGGGCGATCTCGTCGAAGATCAGCTCGTCCACCCGCTCGCGCAGCTCCTCGAAGCGGCGCACCGTGTCGTTGCCGCGCCAGCGGCTGAGCGACATCGTCAGAACCATCATGCCCACGGGGCGCGAGATCGGGCTGAGCATCTCGCGCAGCGCGTGGCGCAGGTCGTCGTAGCGCTGCCCCTCGGCCACGCCGAACACCGCGCGCATGATCACGTCGAGCGTGAGCGCCTGCATCGACGGCAGGACCTCGAACGGCTCGCCCACCGGCCAGCGGTCGATCTCGCGATCGGTGGCGTCGCGCATGATCGAGTCGTACGCCTTCATCCGCTGTCCGTGGAACGCGGGCAGCATCAGCCGGCGGTGGCGAATGTGCTCGCTTCCGTCGAGCAGCAGCACCGACCGCTCGCCGAGGATCGGGCCGAGCAGCGCGTTCGCCTCTCCGGCGCGCAGCTGCTCGGGCGGACCCTGGAAGACCTGCTTCACGAGCTCGGGCTCGAAGACCATCACGAAGCTTCGGTCGAACAGGGTGCTCATCGTGACCACGTTGCCGTAGCGGCGGCGGGTCCAGCCGAGATAGCGCGCGGCTCCCACGATGAAGCCGAGCGTCTGCACGAAGCGCGGCAGGCGCGGGCCCGGCGGGAGGCTGCTCACGGCGGCCACGTGCACGATGTTGCCAGACGCGGCCCCCCGGCCTGCGTGATCACGCGCACGGTCGCCGCCACGGGCCCAACGAGAGCCGCTTGCGCATGGCGGCGAAGCGCAGCTCGCGGGCGCGCTGGCAGAACGCCGGGCGCGGCAGCTCGTACTCCACGTCGACCACCGCCTTGCCGGCCTCCACGAACCGCCGCGCCGGACCGCACTCGCGGAACTGGAAGCACTCCTCGAGCAGCGCGAAGTCGAAGTGCGGCTCGAGCTGCTCGGCCTGATCGAGGTCGTTCTTCAGCCCGACCGCGAGGCCCAGCCCGTGCGCGCGCCGCGCGAGCCACGTGTCGAACTCGATCTGGTCGGCACCGGTGAGCGGGAAACCCGTGTCGTTCGTGTAGCCGTTCACGTTGTCCGGGTCGATCGCGTCGAAGCCCCTGTCGCGGCAACGGCGCATGCGGTCGGAGAGGATCGGCCGGATGTCGCGGCGGCGGACGTCGAGCCAGTACTCGCCCGGCCAGCCGTCCACCGGCTTGCCGCGCGCGGCCCTGGGGAACCGCCCGGCGTCGTCGCGCCAGCTCTCCCAGGTGCCGGCGTCGACGTAGCAGACCACCCGCCGGCCGCGGTCGTGCAGCTCGCGGACGGTGCGCTTCGGCACGTCGGCGCCGTCGACGTCGTACACGTGGGCGGGCACCGACGTGTCGAGGTGACCCTGCAGCTGGAGCTGCCAGGCGTGGGTGGTTGGCCGCGGATGCCACCGGGTAGGTCCAGCGGCATGAGCCAAGACACCGAAGGAAGCAACCCACACACAAGCCCCGAGGAGGGCCACCCCGCGGGCGAGGGTGAGCGCACGGACCGCGACTTGGGCGGTCCGACCGCGCCCGAGAGCCCGCCGGACGAGGACGTGGAGGGCGGCGGGCCCGGAACGAGGCCCGCGGACGAGGGACTCGAGCCGCACGAGTCGGCGGCCGAGACCGAGGCCGAGCTGCCGGAGCCGGAGTCCGAGGGCAACGACGACGAGGACTCGGAGTCGGACGACTCGGACGACGGCGACTCCGACTCGGACGACGACGACTAGCTCTTCGCCTTGGCCTTCGGCTTGGCGCCGCTGCGCTTGGCCGGAGCCTTCTTCTTCTTGCCCGACGAGCCGTTGCCGCCGCCGTCCTTCTTGGCGGAGGCGAGGCTCGCCTCCAGCGCGGCCATCAGGTCGGGCACGCGCTCGGGCTCGTCGGCGGCCGGCTGGAGCACGATCTCCTCGCCCTCCGACTTGCGCTCGATCAGGTCGAGCACGGCATCGCGGTACTCGTCGTGGTACTTGGTCGGCTCGAACTCGGCCGTGAGGCTGTCGATCAGCTGGCGCGCCATGTCGAGCTCGCGCTTCGTGGTCTCCACGTCCTCGCCCGGAGCGTCGTCGAACGAGTCGGGGTCGACGACCTCGTCGGCGAAGTTCATCGTCGCCATGGCGAGCACGTCGCCGACCGGCCGGATGGCCACGAGCTGCTCCTTGGTGCGGATCACCACGCGAGCGATGGCGACCTTGCTCGCGTCGCGCATGGCGTTGGCCAGCAGCTTGTAGGGCTTGTCCGCGCCCTGGCCGGGGAGCAGGTAGTAGGGGTGGTCGTAGTAGAGCGGGTCGATCTCCTCGAGGTCTACGAACTCCTCGATGTCGATCGTCTTCGTCTTCTTCGGGTCGAGCGCCTCGAGCTCCTCGGGCGTGACGATCACGTAGCGATCGGGGCTGATCTCGTAGCCCTTCACGATGTCGTCCCACGCCACCTCCTCGCCGTCGGCCGGGCAGACGCGCTTCTGCTGGATGCGCACGCCGTCGGACTCGTGGAGCTGATGGAACCGGACGGTCTTCTTCGAGACCGCGCTGTAGAGCTTGACCGGGACGTTGACCAGCCCGAAGCTGATCGCGCCGGTCCAAATCGATCGGGGCATGCGCCTTAGTTTCGCGCAAAGCGTCCAGCTCCATCGCGGGTGAGAGCGAGATTGCGCGCAACAACCCAACCGGTGGGGCTTGAACTCGTTGGGATAAGGGAACAACAGAGCAGGGCAAGCACCTGCTCGCCCGGTTAGGAAGAGGAGAGGAGTTCCAATGATCGGCGTACTCATCGCGGTCTTGTTCGCGGCGCTTGTCTGGGCCATCTGCGTGGCCCTCGGCCTGCCCGCAATCGTGGGCATCGTCGCCGCGATCCTGGTCCTGTTGGCCGGGATTCCGAGCGGGGGCTACGGCCTCGGCAGTCGCTTCGGCAGTCGTTACTAGCGGGAGCAGCCGGCACGCCCGCGGCGTTCGTACCCCGCGCCGCGGGCGAGTGCCGGTCTAGGCCGGTGCCTAGAACCTGAGCAGCGCCGCGAAGCCGCCGCGCTGCTCCAGCTCGTCGCGATGATGACGCGCGACCAGCACCTCGGCGGACTGCATGATCGCTAGCTCGATCGCGCTCTCGACGATGTCGTCGCGGCGCTCGAGCTCGCTGTCGTCGGCCGGGCAGCGTGACGCATCGAGTCCCACCCAGCCGCAGCTGGGACACTGCACGCCGGCCACGATGTTGCCGTCCACGAGCAGCAGCGTCTCCACGCGCCGCTCGTTGAGCGCCTCGATCGTCTCGTCGAGCCCGGCGGTGCCGCGGCCGCCGGCGCCCACCGCCTCGGCCACGCGGTCGAGCGCCTCGCGCTCGCGTGCGCGCTCCACCTCGTCCATCACCGGCAGCGCCGCGTCGCGCACGGCCTCGGGAGTCGTGTTCTCCACGTCCACCTTCAGGCGGCCGACCACGCGCTCGCGCACGTAAGGGTGCAGGTGCTGCTCGACGTCGGAGAGGATCTCGTCGGGGCCGCCGAGCAGGAGGCGCTCGAACGGCGAGCGCCGGTGGCGGCGGAGCACCACCTCGGCGGTGCGCTTGAGGTGGTCCTGGACCTCCTTGTCGACGCTCCGCTGGTAACGGGCCTGCGACAGGCCGCCCTGATCGTGCTGGCGGTGGACCTCGTCCTCGACCGGCGCGAGCTCCGTGAGCTGCTCGCGCGAGCCGCGGAGCATGCGCGCAACCTGGCGGTTCACCAGGAGCACCACCCAGCTGCCGCTCATCGCCAGCTCGGCGAGCGGCTCGACGAGCGGCGAGTCGTCCACGCACGCGCGCGTGTCGATCGGGCGCGGGAGCTTGATCACCTGGAACAGGCCGGCCGGGCCGCAGGCGAAGATCGCCATTCCGTGGGCGCCCTCGAAGTCGCCGCCGGCGAGGAAGCGCCGGGTGCGCTCGATGTCCTCACGGAGCGCCTTGCGCTGGTCGTGGTCGAGATCGGAGGCGTCGCGCACGCTCCGGTCGGCCTGGTCGAGCAGCGAGTTGATCTCGGTGGCGCGGGCGGGCGGCGTGCCGAACTGAGACGGGTCGAGGTTGAGGAACAGGCTGAGCACGCGCGCGCCTTCCGGGCGCAGGTCGGCGAGCCGCCGCAGCAGGTCGGGGTTGAGCTCGTTCGTCTGCATCGGAAGCCGGCCTAGCCGCGGGCGCGGGGCCTATTCCTCCTCGTCCTCGTGCTCTGAGCGAGCGTCCGACTGGGCGGCCTCCTCGAGCTCGGCCTGGCGCTCGTCGGCCTTCTCCTTGCCCGTGGCCGGGTCCTCCTCGCCCTCGAGCTGGTGCGGGCCGGCGCCGCGCTCCTCGACCGCGCCCGGGACCTGCTGGTCGGATTTCTTCGCCTCCCAGTCCGAGCGCGTCTCCTCGATCTCGTGCTCGAGCTGCTTGCTCGGCTGCTCCGCGGCGTCGGCCTCGCGCTCGAGCTCGTCAGCTCGTTCCTGGTGGTCCATCCGTCCTCCCGTCGTCGGTTTCCGCGGCGCGCTCGGCGTCCGCTCGCTCCTCGAGCTTCTCGCGCAGGTAGCCGGCCTTCTCGGCGCGGCGCACGTGCTGCTCGGCCTCGTCGGCGTCGAGTGACGCTCCGGCTCGGTCGCGCTCGGCCGACTCGCGCTGGAGCTGCTCGAGGCGCAGCTCCTGGGTCGTGGGATCCTCGTCCGTCACGGGCGCGGGCTGCCGTGCTCGTCCGGGGCGTCCGGATCGGGCACCACCGGGCCGTCGGGCGCGGGATCGTCGGCGGGCTCGGCGTCGGGCACCACCGGCCCGTCGGGCGGCGCCGTGGGCGCGCTCGGCGGCTCGGGGGCGTCGGGCACGTCGGGTGCGTCGGGGTTCGGGATCTCCATGGCGGCGACCTTACTGCGAATTCTTAGTCGTTTCTTCGGGGCCTCTTACTCGCGCCGCCGAGCATGGCTCGAGTCAACCCCACCCCCCAGGAGGCAACCGATGTCCCGATCGATTCGAAAGACCATCGCGGCGGTAGCGGCGCTGGCCGCGCTCGCACTCGGTGCGGGCGCACTGGCCGACGCTGCGTCGAACGGCGGCAGCTCGAGCAGCTCCGGCGCGGGCTCGTCGAGCGCCCAGCAGCGTCAGGCGCCGCCCGTCGGGCCGCACGGCCGTCACGTCGGCAGGAACGGCAACGAGGAGCAGCCGCTGAGCGGCGACGTGGCGTCGAAGGTCAAGGCCGCCGCCGAGGCCAAGGTGTCGGGCGGCACGGTCGAGCGCGTGGAGACCGATGTCGACCACGGCTCACCGTACGAGGCGCACGTGCGCAAGTCGGACGGCACCGATCTCGAGGTCCTGGTGAACAGGGACTTCGAGGTGACGGCCGTCAACACGATGGGCCCGGGTGGGCCTGGGGGCCCGGGCGGCCCGCCGCCCAGCCAGCAGTAGCCGGACCCGCCCGCCTCAGAGCCGGCCCGCTATGGCGCTCGCGATCGCGGACGCCAGCGGGCCGGCCGAGAGGCCGAGCACCGAGCCGTCCACGTGCACGATCTGCGGGCGGCCCTCCACGCTCTTGATGTCGGCGTCGACCTCCACCGGGATCCGCTCGGAAGCGAAGGGCACCGCGCCGCCGGCCAGGCGCCCGAGGAACCCGCCGAACGGCCCGGCGATCTCCTTGCCCGCGTAGGTCGACAGCGCCCGGGCGGTGACCGAGGCGCTGATCACCACCGTGTACGGGTCGTCCGAGGTGCGGCGCGCGATCGCCACGTTGCGGACCGCGAACGGCCCGGCCGACATGCGCGTGAAGCGGACGTCGGCCTCCCGGAAGCGGTCGAGCTCGTCGAACACCTTGCGGCTGGCGTTGCCGTGGAGGATCTCCACGTGCAGGCCGTCCCCGCGGACCTTGATGCGCTGCCCGTCGTCGAAGAGCAGGCGCAGCGCGGGCACCGCCTCGATCTCCACGTGCGCGTGGCCGCCCCTCGACGTGAGCCGCTTCTCCGCGCGGTGCTCGAGGTAGGGGGGCACCAGGAGCTGGCTCAGGACGAGCAGCACGACGATGCCAAGGGCCACGTAGAGCAAGCGCCGCATGGTGTCCTAAGTGTCGCGGAGCGTCGACCCGGCCGGGCCATCGCCCTAGAATCCGCCGTCCCGGAGAGGTGGCCGAGTGGCTGAAGGCACTCGCCTGCTAAGCGAGTAAGGGGTGCAAGCTCCTTCGCGGGTTCGAATCCCGCCCTCTCCGCTCAGCAAGCGAGCATTCGCGGCTTGAACCGGACAATTCCCGTTTCCCGGAGTTTGAGCTGAACTTCCTACTCGTCACATGGGATGGGGGCGGCAACACCCCCCCGATGAGAGCGCTCGCGGCGCGGCTCATCGAGCGTGGACATGGTGTTCGGGTGGTCGGGCCTCGGTGCCGCCGCGAGTCCTACGAGGACCTGGGGGCGCGCTTCGAGGCCTACCAGCACGCTCCCGAGCACGATGCTCGTGCTCGGGAGACCGACATCGTCCGGGACTGGGAGGCACGCACGCCCATGGGAGCCTTCGCGCGCCTGCGCGACAATCTCATGTTCGGCCCCGCCGCGGCCTTCGCCCAGGAGGTGGTGGCGGCGGTCGAACGCGAGCGGCCGGCGGGGACGGTCATCGACTACATGCTCACCGGCGCTGCGGCTGGGGCCCGCAAAGCCGGAGTTACCGCTGCGGCGCTGGTGCACAACGTCTATCCGCTACCCGCCGAGGGCGTCCCGCCGTTCGGCATGGGCCTCGCGCCGGCGCGAGGCCGGGCCGGGCAGCTGCGCGACCGCGTCCTGGGGCGGATCGCTCTGCGGCCCTTCGCCGAAGGCCTGTCTGCGCTGAATGGTGTACGTGAAGACTTGGGTCTGCCAATCGTGCCCCAGCTCGGTGCCCTGCTGGACGACTTCAGGTTCGTCCTGGTCGCGGTCCCCCCCGAGTTCGACCTCGCCGCACGCTCTGCGCTCCCGCCGCGGGTCCGCTTCGTGGGGCATATGTCGCCGCCGAGCTCCGATGAGGGCTGGGAGAGCCCCTGGCCGGCCCGGGATTCACGACCGCTTGTAGTTGTGAGCCTGAGCACGACCTTCATGGATCAGCGGTCGCTTGCCGTGCGCATCCTGAAAGGGTTGGATGGCATGCCGGTGCGCGTGCTCTTCACCCTCGGGCCCGCGCTGCGATTCGAGGACGTCGCGGTTCCAGAGAACGTGGTCACGACGGAGTTCGCCCCACATTCGGTTGTGATGCCGCAGGCTTCCGCGGTCGTCACCCACGCGGGGTTGGGGACCGTGGGCGCTGCACTGAGCGCCGGGGTGCCCCTCGTATGCGTGCCCACCGGTCGGGACCAGGGCGAGAATGCCGTCCGCGTCGTCGAGGCGGGCGCCGGGGTTCGCCTGTCGCAACGCGCGCGCCCCGATGCGATCCGTGCAGCCGTCGAGCGAGCGGTCGGCGATCCGGCGTTCCGGGACGGAGCGAGCCGTATGCAGCAGGCCTTCACCCGCGACGGCGCTTCACACGCGGTCTCCTTGCTGGAGGAGATGGCCTCGGCCGGCGATTCGCCTGGCGGCGATGCAGCCGCCTGATGCGTTCGCGGATCTCGGGGTTCAAATACTTCGCTCCGTAGGCGTTGCGGCGCTTCCTAGCGGCCGAGAGTACGGATGAACTCGCGCGCGCGGGCACGTACGTCGCCGAGGAGCTCGCGCACCTCGGCCAACCCCGCACGCAGCTCGGGATCCCCTACCTCGACCGGCATCATCGAGTCCTGCAGCTCGGCGAGCGCGGCATCGGCTTCGTCGACGGAGGCGACGGCTGCGTCGACGAACCCTCTTACACCCGTCGAGGGGAGGCCCGGAGGGGCCGGAGTGAAGGCACGTTCCGGCAGGCTGTGCCGGCGGGCGAAGCCGACGTAGGTTCCCTTCGCACGTCCATAAGCCGCCTGGACCGGGGCGAAGAGCTCCTCCTCGAGGCGATCGGCAGGCGCGGTGCCGAGCTGTTCGTAGGCATCGGCGAGCGCGGCCAGCGCGACGGCGATGTCGTCGGTCGCCGCCCCGAGCGTGTCGAGCAGCTCCTGCCTGGCTTCCCCGGCGATATAGGCCACCACGCGAGGCTAGCTGCAGCCGCCGATAGTCTTGGGGCACGGGCCAAGCATCCGCTTCGGCCAGAGCAGTGCCCGGCGTTCCGCAGTTGTTGCCTTGAGCACCCTCCGCGTCTCGCAGCGCACACAGCGGAGGGAAACGACATGGCAACCGGAACCGTCAAGTGGTTCAGCGACGACAAGGGCTACGGCTTCATCACGCCCGATGACTCGGGTGGGGACCTGTTCGTCCACCACAACGCGATCCAGGGCGGCGGCTTCAGGTCGCTCGCCGAGGGCGCGAAGGTGAGCTACGACGCAGAGCAGGGCGCCAAGGGACCGGCCGCCGCGAACGTTCAGAAGCTCTAGTGGCGTCCAGCGCCAAGCGAAAGACCACGAGAGCGAAGCTGACTCGCGAGAGCAAGCTCCGCGAGAAGCGTGCGGCCAAAGAAGCCAGGAGGGCGACGCGCAAGCAGGAGCCGTCCGACGGCTCGGACTCCATCGCGCACGGCGACGACACGTACTTCGGCCGTCTGGCGAAGGACCCCCACCTGGCCTAGGACGACAAGGCCCGCCCTCGATGGAGGCCGGCCCTGCTCGTTGCGCACCCGCGGCAGGCGCCGGCGCGCAACCTAAATGTTCCCCCGTCGGGGGGCGGAACTCGTGTAGGGTCGGTTTCCACCCACTGGTTTCTTTGGGGTGCTCCCGTCCCGCCGCACGGATTGGTTGACGGGCGCTTCTTCGCCGACGAGCGAGGGCACTTCGGAGCCCGACTACAGCGGACGTCTCGCGCATTTGCCTCACCTTCGCCGGAGACGGCGAGCCGAACGAGTGCGTGCGGAGCGGACGCGGGACGAACCGATCCAATAGGAGGAAGACATGACGGCAGAGCAGAACGTGGCGACCATGCAACGCGCGTACGACGCCTTCAACGTGGGCGACATGGCCACGCTCAACGAGGTCTTCGACGAGAGCGCTGTCTGGCACCTACCCGGGCGGAGCTCCATGGCCGACGACTACCAGGGCCGTGACGCGACCCTCGGCTACTTCGGCCAGCTGGCGCAGGAGACGGGAGGCACGTTCCGCGCCGAGCTCTCGCACCTGACCGCGGATGGCGACAACCGCGTGGTGGGCATCCAGCGCAGCACCGGAGACCGGAACGGCAAGCACCTGGACGTGGCCGACTGCATCGTCTTCCAGCTCAAGGACGGCCGCATCACCGACGGTCGCGAGCACTTCGAGGACCTCTACGCCTGGGACGAGTTCTGGTCGTAGCGGCGGCCGGCGCAGGCGGCAGATAACGCACGCGGTTCGCGGCTCGACATAAGGTCGGGCCGCGACGCGTCACACCGCCGATGTCGTCGGCGCTGAACTCCACGTCGTAGCGCACCCCGAGCGGCACGAGCGCGGCGACGTGCCCCTGCGACCAGCGGGCGAGCTTCCGCGTCAGGTGATACACGTCGTGGTCGGCCTTGTGACGCTCGCCGACCTCGAGCAGCGACTCGGCAAGCCGCTCCTCGGCCTTCGCGACGTCGCGGATGGCGACCCCGAGCTTCACACGCGGGTCACCTGGCAGGCCGAGGTCTTGAACAGCGCGACGGCCACTCACCCCCGCGCCGGTAGGGGGTCCGCTCCCCCCACGGGTGCGCGACGCGGTCGCTCACCACAAGCCTCGTCAGCTCCGATCGGGGTGGGGATCTTCGACGCTGTCGCCGCCGCTCTGCGTGATGGCGTCCTCCTTCGTGGGTTGCGCTCCGGCGGACGCGGCGTGCCCCCACGACGCTCGAGCCCTCGGACCTACCCGAACCTCACTCCTCGGGCTCGAGGTAGAACAGCTCCGCCGAGACATCCTCCCCCGTCGCGATGCCGCTTACGAACGCGCGGACCTTGCGGCCGGTGATCCGCTCGACCGCCTCGCGGAACTCGTCCTCGGTCGCGTGCTGGAAGTACAACCGCACGTCGCGCAGGCGCTGGTGCTCGCCCATCGCCGCGAGGTTGCGCTCGGCCGGCGTGAGCGAGTTCTCGAGAGTGGTGACGAGGAGGTCCCGGCCGGCGAAGTCCGTGCGCACCTTCGTCGGGCCGCGGCCGAAGTTCTCCTTGTACAGCTTGACCATTGCGTTCGATACCGCGAGGAGCAACGGCTGTCCGTCGGTGCTGTCGGTGCCGTCGGTCTGCGGCGCGTCCGTCATGCGAGCCCTCCTCCACCGCCCCTCTGTGGCAGGACCGCGTCACGGGCAGAGGGGCGAAGAGCCAAGCGGGCGGCTGAGCCAAGACGCTGGTCACGTCTCAGCGGAATGACTATGTCGCCGTCCGCGGGGGCGTTACCACCGGGTGGTCCCACCCCGAGTCCGATCCAAGAGAGGGTACCTGCCGCGGCCCGCCGCCGCGAGCCGGGCCCCGGCGGGGAGGCCCGGGACCCGGCGTTCGCGTCGTGACCGGCGGCGGGGACGCGCCGCCGGCGCTCACGCCCCGCGGGCGGGCGGCGGGACGGGTCTTGGGAAGTCGCCACCGCCAGGCGTTCCGCGCCCCTCTGCGCGGAGCGCGCACGCGATGTGCACGAACAGGTGCCCAGTGCGGATGAAGTTCTCGGCGAAGAGCACCGGCCCACCACAACCCGGGCACTCTCCGAGCACCCGGTCGGCGAGCGAGACGACGTTGTCGTGCGCGGCCACGGTCCTCAGGCCGCGCTTCGGCGCCGCGGCTGGTAGACGGCGCATTGACGGTGGAACCAGGCTCCGTGCACGCGCATATGCGGGGGCTCAGGCTGGACCGAGCGACCGCATGCGGCGCAGCGCGCGGAGCGAGCCGCGAAGGCCTGTCGGACGCTGTCGAGGCTGGGGCGGGTGATGGGGTAGTTCATCGCAGGCTTCCTCCGGTTGTTATGGAGGTCCGCCTGAGGCCTGAGCGGCCAAGCCCGTCCCACCGATCCAGTGCATCCGGATGGCGCGCGTACACCGTCCGAACTAGCTCCATTCTACCCGGTCGACCCTGCCCCAAACGAGTCGGCGGGCCCACTTGGGCCGCGTTACTTCGGCGGCAACGTCCTCACGTAGGAGAGCCCGCGGTCCACCCACGAGCGCAGACCGGACTCGCTCGCCACGCCCTCCGGCGCCACGCTGATCCAGCCCTCCATGGCGCGCCCGCGCATGACCATCGGCTCGGCGTGCGCCTGCGCGAGCGCCTCGTCGCCCTTGGCCGGGTCGACGCGCGCGAGCAGCCCGCCGGTGTGGGAGGCCGCCACGCACATGTGGCCGTTCACCAGGAAGGCAAGTCCGCCGAACATCTTCTTCTCGCCGACGCCGTGCTCGCCGGCCAGCTGCTCGCGGATCCGGTCGGCCAGCTCCTCGTCGTAGGCCATCGGCTCAGGCCGGCGCCTTTTCCTCGTCGCCCTCGGCCTCGGTGGGCTCGCCGTCGTCGTCCGCCTCGGCGGTCGCCGGCTCCTCCTCGATCTCCTCGGACTCCTCGACCTCCTCGGCCTCGTCCTCGCCCGCCGCCGCCGCGCGCTCCAGCTCCGCGATGTCGAGCTTCTTCATCTGGAGCATCGCCTCCATCGCGCGTCGCGCACGCTCGGAGTCCGGGTCGGACAGGATCACGTCCATGCCCACCGGGATCACCTGCCAGGAGAGCCCGAACTTGTCCTTGCACCAGCCGCACGGCCCTTCCTCGCCGCCGTCGCCGGCCAGCCGCTCCCAGTAGTGATCGACCTCGTCCTGGTCCTTGCAGTTGATCTGGAACGAGACGGCCTCGTCGAACTTGAACTGCGGCCCACCGTTGATTCCCACGAAGCGCTGGCCGTCGAGCTCGAACTCGACCGTCATCACCATGCCCGCCTCGCGCGGAGAGCCCTCGGTGTAGTGCGTGGCGCTGATCAGGCGTGAGTTCTTGAAGACCGACACGTAGAACTTCGCGGCCTGCTCGGCCTCGGTGTCGAACCACAGGTTCGGGACGATCCTCGGTTGCTTCACCCTGCCTCCTGTTCAGACGATTGTCCCTGTATAGACCGCGGGACGGGCGAGGAATCATCCCTCATCTCGCTCTCATCGCAGCGGTGGCAACATTTGACCGTGCGCGTTCTCGTGGTCGAGGACGACCCGAAGATGGCGGCGCTCGTGCGGCGCGGCCTGGCCGAGGACGGGGTCGTGGTCGACTTGGCCGCGACCGGAGAGGACGCGCTCTGGATGGCGGGGGCGAGCCCGCCCGACGCGATCGTGCTCGACGTGATGCTGCCGGGGATCGACGGGTTCGAGACGTGCCGGCGCCTGCGCGCCGACGGCGTCTGGTCGCCGGTCCTGCTGCTCACCGCGCGCGACGCGGTGGAGGACCGGATCGCCGGCCTCGACGGCGGTGCCGACGACTACCTCGCCAAGCCGTTCTCGTTCGGGGAGCTCCACGCACGGCTGCGCGCGCTGGTGCGGCGCGGCGCCGAGCCGCGCCCCGCGGTGCTCACGGTCGGCGACCTGCGGCTCGACCCTGCCACCCGGCGCGTGTGGCGGCGCGGTGCCGAGATCGACCTGTCGGCGCGCGAGCTGGCGCTGCTCGAGACCTTCATGCGCCGCCCGGGTCACGCGCTGTCGCGCCTCCAGCTGCTCGAGGCCGCCTGGGACCAGGCCTACGAGAACCGGTCGAACGTCGTGGACGTCTACGTCCGTTACCTGCGCGAGAAGGTCGACCGTCCGTTCGGCGTCGAGTCGATCGAGACCGTCCGCGGCCACGGCTACCGGCTGCGCGAGGACGCCCGCGAGTGAGCAGGCTGCCACTGCGCCTGCGGCTGACGCTCGCCTTCACGGCGGTGATGGCGGTGGTGCTCGGGGTCACCGGCCTCGTGGTTTACGACCGCTTCCGCGCCGACCTGAACGAGGGGGTCGACCGGTCGCTCGAGACGCGCTCCCAGGATCTGGCCGCCCTCGTGCTGCGCTCCGACCGCGGGCTGGGGCGGTCCCTCGCGCACGTCGGCGACAGGGAGGACGACGTGGCGCAGGTGCTGAATGCGGACGGATCGGTGCGCGCGTCGACGCCGAACGTGCACGGGGCGCTCGTGACGCCGGGCGTCAGGCGTCCCGTCGCATCGAACCATCGGGCGATCCCGGGAGTCGACGGCGCGCTGCGCCTGCGCGCGGTCCCGGTCGAGGCGGAGCGCGGCCGCCTGGTGGTGGTCGTGGGCACCGGGCTGGGGGACCGGGACGAGTCGCTGCGCACGCTCGCCACGTGGCTCGCGGGCGGCGGCGCGGCGGCGCTGCTGCTCGCGTCGCTCGCCGGTTACGCGGTGGCCGCGGGCGCGCTGCGCCCGGTGGACGCGATGCGGCGGCGCGCCGCCGCGGTGGCGCCGGGGGACGGCGCCCGCCTGCCCGTCCCGCCCGCGCGGGACGAGATTGCGCGGCTCGGTAGCACGCTCAACGAGATGCTCGACCGGCTGGAGGGGGCGTTCGAGCGCGAGCGCGCGTTCGCCGCGGACGCCAGCCACGAGCTGCGCACGCCGCTCGGCATCCTGCGCGCCGAGCTCGAGCTGGCCCTGCGCGAGGGGCGCTCGCCCGACGAGCTGCGCGCCGCGCTCGAGTCGGCGGCGGAGGAGACCGAGCGCCTGATCCGCCTGGCCGAGGACCTGCTCGTGCTCGCCCGGCTCGACGACGGCCGGTTGCCGCTGCGCCGGTCGCGGATCGACGCGGCCGAGCTGCTCGAGTCGGTGGCGGCGCGCTTCGACCGGCATGAGCGGCGAGTGCGCGCGGCGGCGCCGGGTGCCCCGCTCGAGCTCGACGGCGACCGCGTGCGGCTCGAGCAGGCGCTCGGGAACATGGTCGACAACTCGCTGCGCCATGGCGCCGGCGAGGTCGCCCTCGCCGCGGCCGCGCGCAACGGGTCCGTCGAGCTGCACGTGACCGATGCGGGTGGCGGCTTCGACCCCCGGTTCGTGGACCGCGCGTTCGACCGCTTCACCACCGCGGACCCCGCGCGCGGCGGCGGAGCGGGCCTCGGCCTGGCGATCGTCGCGGCGATCGCGCAGTCGCACGGCGGCGCCGCCCGCGCGGCGAACCGCGCCGGCGGCGGCGCCGACGTGTGGCTGGAGCTGCCGGGCGTCAGCCGCGCTTGAACGACACGAGCTCGTTGCGCTCGTTGCCGCCCTTGACCGTCTGCTCGAGCACCGTGCCGATGCCGCGCACGTAGTACTTCGCGTCGATCACGCCCGGCTCGACCGGCGTCCACTCCTTCGTGCGCAGCGCGTTGGTCGTGTGCACGCCCGGCACCTTCACCGGCTGCCCGAACGCCACCACCGCGAAGTGGTCCTCCGCCTGGCCCTTCAGGTACTCCTGGCGGAACGACTGGCCGACCGCGGGGTGGGCGGGCATGAAGATCCCCGGCTCCGCCCCGTGGACGCCCGTCTCCCAGGACCCCTCCGTGCTCGTGGTCCTGCCGCTTCGGTCCAGCTCGCGCGTGGCCTCGCCGAGGTACCAGACGTTGCCGTCGCGGTCCTGGCCATAAAAGTCGCTGGTGTCCTCGGCCAGCCGGCCGCGCTCGTAGAGGCGGTCGAGCACCAGGGTCGCCGCGACGCCGCCGACGTCGCGCGTACGGTGGGTCACGGTCATCACGTCGGTCGATGGCTTTCCGTCCTTCTCGCCGCGGTACCGGTAGACGGACCCCGGGATGAGCGGGAACCACGGGTTGTCGACCTGGCGCACGAAGCGGCTCGGGTCGAAGGCGGGCGCGGGGCTCGCCGCGGGTCGGGCCTGCTTCGTCGGCTTCGCCGGCTCCTGCGATGGCGACGAGCCGCAGCCGGCGATCGGCGCGGCGGCGGCGGTGAGCAGGGCCAGAGCGGTGATCGTGCGTCTCATCTGGGCTCCAATCGGTCGATGTCCATGATGGTCGCCACGCCCGATGAGGCGCGGATGAGACGCCGCGGTGAAGCCCTGCCGTTCGCGACCCCGTACCCTCTGGAGGGTGGCAGGCAAGGGGCCCGAGGAAAAGAAGACGCCGCCGGTGTCGCCCACGCGCAAGCGCCAGGACGACAAGCGCGAGCGCGACGTCGAGGAGTTCAATCGCCAGCTCGAGGACGGGACGCTCACCATCCGGCAGATGACGCCGAAGGAGCGCAAGGAGAACCCCCCGCGCGAGCGCCCGCCCAAGCGCCGCGGTCGCTGACTACCCGAGCCGGTAGTCGATCCAGACGTCGTGCGCGTCGCCCGGCGCCGCCCTGCGCAGCGTCGCGTTCTCGTAGCCGGTGCGCGGGAGGCCGAGCGCGCCGCCGCGACGGCGGCACTCCGCGCGCGCGCCCGCGTGCGTGTAGCTCTTGCCGGTCACGTGCCAGTTGCCGTCCACGAGGCACGCCGCCCGGCGCTTGGCCGAGCACGGTCGCGTGGCCCAGCGGGAGTCGGAACGCTGGATGGCGCAGTGGCCGTCCGCGCGGTCCGGCTCGCCGGAGGCCCAGCTCCAGATCGACGCCTCGATCCGGCCGTCGTCGGGCAGGATCTGGTCGAAGCCGAACAGGTTCACGCCGCAGCGGGTCATCGCCGCGACCTTCGCCGGCTTGAGCATCTCGGCGGCAGCCTGCGCGGGCGTCGCGGTCGGGTCGACGGCCGCCGACACGAACGTGCTGTCCTCGTAGTAGCGCACGAGCTTTGCGTCGTAGACGTCGCGGCCGTAGCTCGAGTCGCAGGCCGGGTAGTCGCGGTAGCGCGAGGTGGACCCGCTCTCCACGTGCACGTCGTCCCAGCCGAAGACCTCGCCTGACCAGCCGCTGCGGCAGTTGCCGACGAGCACGACCTGCGCTCCGGCCGCCCTGATCGTGTTGCGCGAGGCAACGAGCGGCAGGTTGGCGCAGCCCTTCTCCGTGACGTCCTCGCTGCGCGGGTGGTAGATGCGCGGGCCGAGGACCGACTCGAGCGTCGCGTCCGTCTCCACGTAGCCCGCCGGGTCGCCCAGCTCGTCCTCGAGGTAGAGGAGCAGCACCTGGCCGCGGTGCTGGGCGAGCCAGCCCGCGATCTGCTTCAGCTCGACCCCGAACCGGCGCTCGTTCGTGCAGCCGAGGTGCTCCTCGTCCGGGCCGCGGCCGTGGCAGACGACGACGGCCTTCTTGCCCGCGGCGTCGAGGCTCGGGACCCAGTGCACGTCGAGCTCGAGCGCGCGCATGTCGGTGTCGAGCTGCTGGGTGAGCGTGAGCTGCTGGTTGGAGTCGGTCTTCGACAGCGTCGGCGGGTCGCTGACGCTGTTGAACGAGTTGTGCGTGCCGAGCCAGGGCGCGTCGCCGAACGGGACGCCGTTCGCGAGCCGGTACTGGAACGCGGCTACGCGGTGCAGCCACGACGCGCGGTAGCGCTCCACGATCTGGCTGCCGACCCTGTGGCCGAGCGGCATCTGGCAGTCGTCGGCGGGGCGGCCCACGCGGCGGCACTCGGCGGCCAGGCGCTCGGCCAGCTTGTCGGCGCCGATGCACGGCGCGCCGGACGGGCTGAGCTGCGAGCAGAGGTCGTCGACCGTCGTAGCGCTCGCGCCCGACGGCGCCGCTATTGCGAGCACGGCGAGTGCGGCAACGGCAGCGGCTGCTGCGAGGACCCTGCGCATTGCCCCACCCTAATCCCGCGCGGACGTGTACGCCACCGGTGGCGCAGGGGGCCGGGTTGTGCGACGCTGGGGTTGTACCCCGCGTGAACCGGACCTCAGCGACGAAGCCAGGGCTTGGCGTCGTGATTGCGGCGCTGCTTCTCGCGGGCGCAGCTCCGGCCGAGGCTGCCACCACCCGCTACGCGGCTCCCGATGGCTCGGGCACCCTCTGCACGCAGGCGGCGCCGTGCTCGATCGAGACCGCCTTCAGCGCGCCCTCCGACGCGGTGGAGCTCGCATCGGGCGATTACGCGACCGCCTCGACGCTCGATGCGGGCTCCCGCGATGTGCACGGCGAGTCCGGTAAGCCGCGGCCGGACATCACGTACAGCGGGGGTGGGGCGGCCATCGAAGGGGACCTCATTACGCGCCTCACGCACATCCGGATCGACGCCCCGTCGGGGCGCGGCGTGGACACCGCGAGCTGCGACGGGACGGTGTTCCAGGATCTGGTCGTCGACAGCGCCGGGGATGGTCTCGCTTGTGCGACCGGCATCGGGTTCCTCGTCAGGAACGCCGTCGTCCATTCGGGCGCCGGGGGTCCCGCGCTGCGCTTCGCCGCTGGCCTGGGCGGCGACGTCACCGGGAGTCTGAGGAACGTCACCGCCACGTCCTCGGGCTCCTACGCGCTCGAGCTCGTGGGGAGCAATATCGATCCCCCCTGCACAACTGCTTCATCGGGCAGCGACGTTCACGCGACCGTCAACGCGAGGAACACGATCCTCCGCGCGACAGGCACCGACATCCGCCTCCGCGGAGGGTGCTTTGCGGGCGCGACGTCGCTCGACATCGACTACTCGAACTTCGGGAGCGGTTCTACCGAGGTCGACAACACCGGCACAACCGCGGAGCCCAGCGTCGGGTCGGTGACCGACGGCGGCCACAACCAGCACACCGCGCCGCTGTTCACGGCCGACGGCTTCCATGAGCAGCCCACGTCGCCGACCGTCGACGCCGGGACCGAGGACGCGCAGACGGGTACCGCCGACATCGACGGCGGCGCGCGCGAGCTCGGCCTCGCGCCGGACATGGGAGCGGACGAGCTCGCGCCCTCCCCGACCGCGATGGCCACGCCGCACTCGAACGCGCAGGCGCTGCTGCTCCACGACGGACGCGTGCTCGTCGCGGGCGGGTTCGGGAGCGGCACCTATCCCCGCAATGCCGAGCTCTTCGACCCCGCGACCGGCCACTGGTCGAATGGCGGGTACCTGAGCACCGGGCGCTCGCAGGCCGCGGCGAGCGTGCTCGAGAGCGGCAAGGTGATCCTGTCGGGGGGCACGACCTTGACCGTCCAACCCAACGCCGAGCTATACGACCCGGCGACGAACGCCTGGTCGCCCGGCGGCACGCTCACCGGCCGTCGGCTACACACCTCCACGTTGCTCGGCACCGGGAAGGTGCTCGTCGCCGGCGGTCTCGACTCGACGTCGACAGCGCTCAAGTCGACCTCCCTCTACAACCCGGTCACGAACGCCTGGGGAACGGGCGGACTACTCGGCACCGCGCGGTACTTCCACACGGCGACGCTGCTCGAGGATGGGAGCGTGCTGGTGGTCGGCGGGCTCAGCGGCCTCGCGAACTCCGACACGCTCGCCAGCGCCGAGCGCTCCTCGAACGGGGTGAGCGGCTGGACTGCGACCGGCTCGATGGCAACGCCGCGCTCGGCCCACACCGCCACGCTGCTGCAGGACGGGCGGGTGCTGGTCGTGGGCGGCGACGACGCGTCGGGTGAGGAGGTCGCCAGCGCGGAGCTGTACGACCCGGCGAGCGGGGCCTGGACGCCGGCCGCGAGCATGGCCAAGCGGCGCGCCTTCCACACGGCCACGCTGCTGCGCGACGGGCGCGTGCTCGTGCGGGGCGGCTTCTCACCAGGCGAGGGCGACCTGGCGTCGAGCGAGATCTACAACCCGGCTACGGACAGGTGGTCGGCGGGGCCGGCGCTCGCCACGCCGCGCGCCACGCACACCTCCACCGCTCTGCGCGACGGTCGCGTGCTGACCGCGGGCGGCGAGGCGCTGGCCAGCTCCGAGCTGACCGGCGTGTTCGCGCCCAACGCGGTCGCGCGGCGACCGGTCGTCGCATACGTGGATCCACAGGGCCACTTCGGGCTCTACGACTCCGAGACCAGCACCGACGTGGCGCCGCCGCCCGTGCCCGACGGCGTGCAGCGCTTCGCCACGTCGCTCGACGGGCGCTACGTGCTGTACGCGGACGGCGCGCCTCCCCACCACCTGCACATGTACGACCGCCGCGCGCGCGCCGCCGTGGCGTTGCCGGGCGTGGACGTGTTCGCAAACCCGGACGGGCTCACCGTGAGCGACGGGGGACTGATCGCGTTCGACGACAACTCGAACGGGCCGATGCGCGCGTACGACACCAAGACGAAGGCGTTCGTGAGTACCGGGCTCGTGAACCCGGACAGCATGTCCGAGTCCGACAACTTCCACCGCCAGCCTCGGCTGAGCGGCGACGGGCGCTGGCTGGCGACCACCTGCCAGGCCCACTGCGTGTCGGGGGCGCCGGTGAGCGGCTCGGACCTCTTCGTTCAGAACCTCGTGACGAAGACGGACTTCCCGATGCCGAACTTCGTGAACCACGACAACGAGCACCCGTGCATCGACGGCGACGGCAGCCGCGTGGGTGCGGACATCACGTCCGGGGGGAAGACCGACGTTTCGCTGTACGCGCGCGTGACCGGGGGCCTGCTGCCCGTGCCGAACGATCCGGTCCTCAAGGACCTGCGCTGCCAGCTGGACGCGAGCGGCCGGCACGTGTCGCTCCAGGACGACAACGACAACGAGCGTCTGTACGACCGGCTGACAGGTGCGCTCGTGCCGCTGCCGTCGAAGGTGCACGGGCGGGTCTCCCTCAGCGACCCGCTCGACCTGACGCCGCCAGAGACCACGCTCGTCGGCGGTCCGAGCGGGCTCACCGGCCGGCGCACGGCGCGGTTCGCCTTCGTCTCGTCGGAGGCGGGTGGCAGCTTCCAGTGCAGGCTCGACGGCGGAGCGTTCAAGCCGTGCTCGTCGCCGAGGCTCTACGCGGGGCTGAAGGACGGGAAGCACACGTTCCGGGTTCGCGCGGTGGACGCCGCCGGGAACGTGGATCCATCGCCGGCGATCCGGTCGTGGACGATCGGGGCGTTCGTCACTCGGGTCGCGATCTCGCCGCATGGGTTCAAGGCCGCGCACGGCGCGAGGGTGAGCTTCGGCGCCACGCGGGCGCTGAACGCGACGTTCACGGTCTGCCGCAAGACGAAGCACGGGTGCGCGCGCGTGAAGGGCTCGCTCAGGCGAAGCGCCAAGCTCGGCGGCAACCAGTTCGAGTTCCACGGCCGCGTGGGAGGGCAAACGCTCAAGCCGGGCCGATACACCCTGATCGCCCGGCCCGGGGGCAAGCGCGCGGGGTTCCGGATCAAGCACGCCTGAGGCCCGTGCGGCGGCTACCCTAGCCTCGCGAGCGCCCGTAGCTCAGCTGGATAGAGCGTCGGTCTACGGAACCGAAGGTCACAGGTTCGAATCCTGTCGGGCGCGCTGGGGAGTAGCGCTTTCTGGAGCTGCGCTGACAGGTCATGGATGTGAGTAAAAAAGACCGCAAGCCGGACTCCTGTCGACCCGAGAGCCGGCGAAGCGGCTGATGGACGCGGCTCGAGAGCCCGTCGGCGCCTTGCCGGAGCTCACGGTGATCATCCCGACGCGGGACCGGTGCCCAGTTCTCTGCGAGACGCTCGCCGGCCTTGAACGCCAATCGGGGAGCGCGCGCTTCGAGGTCAAGGTTGTCGATGACGGGTCGTGTGCCGACACCCGCGAAGCCGTCGGGGAGTTCGCCGCGCGCGGAGCGATCGACATCGAGTTGATGGAACAGTCGGGATGCGGGCCGGCCGCGGCGCGGAACCGTGCTCTGTCCGTCGCCCGAGCGCCTGTCTGCGTCTTCCTGAACGACGACACGTGGCCGCGTGAAGATCTCTTGGCGCGACATCGGGACTTCCATGCGAGCAATCCGGAACCCGAAGCGGCGCTGCTCGGAGCCATGGTCCTCCCGCCCAACCGTGCGGCCACCCCGTTCATGCACTGGGCATTGGAGCAGTCCTTCGACTACGCCGGAATCGAGGATTGCCAGAGCGCTGGCGGTGGCCGGTTCTTCACCGCAAACGTGTCGGCCAAGACGTGCCTGCTGCGCGACGTGGGTGGATTCGACGAGACCTTCCTCGCTGCCGCGTTCGAGGATCTCGACCTTGGCTTGCGGCTCGAGCAGCGCGGGATGCGCTTGGCCTACGACCCTCGCGCGATCGTCGAGCACTTCCATCCGACGGACCTGACGAGCATGACCGAACGGCTTCGGAACGCGGGTACATGGTTCGCGTCGTTCCGTGCGCGGCACCGAGAGTGGCCCGAGCCGCGGCGACCCGGGTTCCGCCATCGCGTCAAAGCCGCGGCCCTCACCTTCCTCGCCCCGGTCTCGCGGCCGCGCCTGAAGCGTGAGATCTGGCGCTTCCTCTGCCACGAGGCATTACGCGAGGGGTACTGGAACACGATCGAGGGGCGTCGCGACGCGCACGGCGAGTCGGCAAATACGCTCCGGATCGGGAACCGGTTGGCCGGGATAGCGAGGCGCGATGAGGACGCGACCATGCCAGCGTCGCCATCGGCGATCCGTGGGCGGACCGCCGCGGGCCGGCGCGAGCATCCGACGAGCGCCTCGTTCTCCAACTGACGCTCAGGTCGTCGCGTCGAGCGTCAAGACGTGCGTCTCGTGAGCCGGTGCCGGCGGCATCACGTGCGCCCGCTCGCGGACGGTCTGCTCCGGGTGGAATCGCTCCGCGTCATCCGGGGCGTCGTACTCGATCTCGGACCGCGGCTGCGCATTGGCCACGCGCCAGGCGGGCAACGCGCGGTAGCGGAGTCGGCAGGGTGTCGAGCCGCGAAGGCTCTAGGTACTTGCCCGAGTGTCGGCGTCTCAATGCTCCGGCCCCCGATGCGTTCCGCTTAAGCTGACCCGATGCGGGTTTCGGTCGCCCTCGCCGCGCGCAACTCCGAGCGGTATCTCGGTGAATTGCTTGAGAGCGTTGGCCGCCAGACGGTTCCTCCCTCCGAGCTCGTCGCGTGCGACGACGCCTCCGAAGACTCGACGCTTCAGCTGCTCCACGAGTTCGCGATGGTTGCACCGTTTCCAGTTCGGATCGAGCGGTTCCCGAGCCGGTGCGGGCACGTGGCGGCCTTCATGGACGCCGCGCGCCGCTGCCAGGGCGAGGCCATCGCATTCTGCGACCAGGACGACGTGTGGTCGGAAGACAAGCTCGAGGTGTGCGTACGCGAGCTCGAGCGGTCGGGGGCGAATCTTGTCCTGCACGCCGCACGCGTCGTGGACGCGGAGCTGCGCGACCTCGGCGCGACCTGGCCTCCGATCGAGGAGACACGCCTTGTCCCCGCGCTCGGTCTCACCGGGCTCGAGATGCACGAGCCGGGCATGGCGATGGTCTTTCGATCCGGAATCCTGTCGGTCGCCGATTTCGAGACCCGCCCGCCGTCGCGTTATGGCCTCGGGCGTCAGATGTTGCACGACGAGTGGGTGGCCTTCCTGGCTGGCGTCATCGGTCCGATCAAGCTCGTCGCCGAGCCGCTCGCGCTGTACCGGCAACACGACGACAACGAGTCGGGCGGCTGGTTCGGCGGTACGCGTGAGCTCAGCCTACGGCCAGCCGTCGGGAACTACCTGCAAGCCGCGGAGCACACGGTCGCCTGCGCCGAGTATCTCGAGGCCGCGCACTCCGAAGACGACGCGATCCGCGAGCGCTTGGTCGAAGGGGCGCGGGCATACCGGCGTGCGTCGGAGAACTGGTCACTGAGGGCAACCCTCTACGACTCGCGTGACCGCCGCCGCCGCGCGCGACTACTTCGGCGCCTGGTTTCGGGCCGTGCCTATCGCGCGCGGGACGCCGGCGGCTTCGGTCGCACGGCGCTCGCGAAGGACATCGTGTCCGGCGTCGCGATGCGGATGGCGGGCGGCGCGGACGACTAGCAGCGCGAGGCACCGCCGGTCTCGTCCCACGGCACCCGGATATCCGCCTGCGCGAGCAGCGCCGCGTCGTCGAGGTAGTGCTCGTGCAGACGCGCTGCAGCCTCCCAGTCGATCGACGTCTGAGCGGTGGCGGGGCGGAGGTTCCACAGCCGAAACCAAGACTCGAATGCGTGACGGCGCTGGGCGGAGTGGCGAACGCGGAGCCATACGTTCTGGTCGAGGTAGCGCTTGATGCTCAAGGTACGCGGCCAGCATGCGGCCGTACTCGCCGGCAACCACGTAGGAGCTCGTGGGCTTCGGCCCCGCGCGAGCAGCCTCGAGTTCCGACGGGGTGAGGAGCTGAACGATCGCGTCGCAAAACGATCTTCGCGTGCCTGGGCGCGCGCTTGAAGAGAGCGCGCATGTAGGCGCGCAGCTCGTTGGGATAGTCCGCCTCCGAGAAGAACGGAGCCTCCTTGTCCGGCGGCATCCTGATGTTTCCGTTGTCCTCGAGGTAGTACCAGAGCGACGTCGTGCCCGCCTTCTGGGCACCGATGACTATGAAATCCAGGCAAGGGGTTCTCAGCCGCACGGTCGAAGCCGCAGGATGAACTGCTGCGCCATCAGCTCCGGCCATATGCGCAGGATCGTCTTTACCGCGACGTCCGTGACGCGCGGTAGCGCCCGGCGCAGCCTGCCTGGTGGGACCTCGATCGGCGAGAACCGTTCCCGCTCGACCTCGAAACCCGCGGTTCGAGCGAGCTCGCGCGCGCTCGCACGCGTGAACCAGCGAAGGTGCGTGCGATCCATGAGGCCGACGTTCGCATAGTCGAATGATCCGCGCAACAGAGCAAGCCGGACCGGCCACGAGGCGACGTTCGGAATCGAGGCCACCACGACGCCCGACTTGGAGAGCACCGAACCTACGAACCTGAGCGTGTCCCAGGGATCGACGAGATGCTCGAGGACATCGCCCAGCAGGACGACGTCGAAGCTGCCCTCGATTCGGACACGATCCGCCTCCGCCTCGATATCCCCGACAATCACCTGCTCGCAGTGTGCCTCAGCGGCAGCGGCACTCGGGCGGTGGCGCTCGAATCCGATGACCGTGCAGCCCCGCGTCGTCAACTGCTCGGCGAGATAGCCGATCGCGCATCCGACGTCTAGCACGCGCGCGCCCGGTGGCACCTCCGCGAGCATCAACTGCGCAGCCGCCGGGAGCCCATAGCGCTTGACGAGCTCGCCGTACGGGGCGACTTCGTGGTCGGCGACGGCCCCGGACGTCACGGTGTGCGTGCGCGCGTTGAGCACCGCGGGCATCATAGGCCTGGCTCTGGAGCGGGTCGGGGCCCACGCGGGCGAAGAAAGTAAGCGGCTGCCGCCGCGTTGCGACGCCGTCCGATCGCGACTACCGTGGAACGGATGCTCGGTCTCACGCGTCCGGGATGAAACGCCTTCACCGGTAGGGCCCTACTCGTCGCAGCTACGCTCTGCCTGGCCGGGACCCGCCGCGGCCACGCCCGTTTCGGCGGCCACGTCTACGGGTTCCACCGTGGACCTGAAGGTCCCGAGGCACGGGCAGTACGTCGGCGAGACGCGCCAGGAGCGTGAGGCGACGCTGTACGTCGGGAGCCGATCGATCAAGAAGGCCGTGTTCGAGGTCGATTGCGCCCTGGGATCCGGCCGGTGGGTAACAAGCCCTCGGCCGCGAATCCGGCCGGACGTTGGGTAAGCCTGCGCGGACCAGAGCCCCGCTACGGCTTGCCGTGGTGCCTTCGCGGCGCCTTGAGCACGGCCTCGCCCGGCGGTCCGCGACGGTTGCCGCGGCTGACCCCGACCACCCTCACGTGCAGGCCCGTGGTCCTCGCCACGTTGCTTATCGTGAGCGACGTCCGGCCGTTCGGCACGTAGTAGGACTTCCGGCCGCCGAGGGTGTCGGTGACGCCGACCAGGTAGTACGAAGCGACGCGCGCGGGCCGCCACCTGACGACCGCGTGCTTGGCCTTCCGCACGATCCGTACGTGCGTCGGTCGGCCGACCGTCGGGTTCGGCGCCACGTATCGGGCGATCACGACGTTCCGGCGCGGGAGACCGTTCTGCGACACCTCGCCGAGGATCGTGCGCTTCTTGGACCTCGCCTCGCCGGTGAGGTAGTGGAGCGTGCCCTTTCCGCCGACGCGGACGGTGCCGAGCGTCTTGATCGAGCCCTGGGCGCGCTCCTCGAAGCGCACGACCTGGCCGGCGCGCCGCGCCACCGAGTAGTGCAGCGTCCGCGACGCGCCCTTGCCCGTTACGTGGCCCTTGACGCTGGGCGGCGGCAGCAGCGGGGCGATCTGGATCCGGGTGACAGGCGCGGACCCGGCGGCCGTGAGGACCGTCCAGGTGCCGGGCTGCGGATGCACGAGGAGGGCCACGGTCCGGTCCTCCGCAGCGACGATCTGGCCGATGCCGTTGCTGAACCGGACGCCGTGCGTCGCGCGTGTGAGGTCGTAGATCTTGCCGGACGGCGACTTCAGCTTCACGAGCGGCGCGTGACCGGCGCCCTCGAGCGAGACCAGGGCGCCGCGCTGCGACTTGCGCATCGTGAAGCTCGAGGTGCTGACGGCCGAGCTCCCCACGCTCGCCGACCGCAGCGCGGCCCGCTTGAGCACGGTCTTGTAATCGCCCAAGTCGCAGCCGGTGAAGAGCCGGATGTTGGCGATCAGCTGCGGGAGCGTGAGCGGCGGGATCCCGCCGTTGAACCTCACCGCCGCGCCACCGGCCACATGCCCGATGATCGGGACCTTGATCGACCCGCAGCCTGCGACGCCGACGTTCGACACGAGCGCGCTCATCGAGATGTCGTCGAGGAACGGCACGCCCTCGATCCCGCCGCTGCCGTCGATCCCGAACTGGTAGTTGGGGATGCCCGTGCTCGACTTCGTCCTCGCGTCGATGCCGGCCAGCAGGTCGCCCTTCACGAAGATCGGCCCGACGTTGAGGCTCGTTCTCCCCGCGAGCGTGACGAGCCCGTCCGAGTTTGCCTCGAAGTGGACGTTCACGAGCGGGATGCAGACAACCTGCACGGCCCCGTCGAGAATCGCCCTGAAGAACGGATCGCCGCCGAGGAAGACGTTCGCCTTCGTGTCGAAGCCCAGCGTGGCACAGCCGCCGCCGGTCGGGCTCGGCCCGACCGAGAACGTGGCGCCGCCGTCGATATGCGCGACGTTCCTGAGCCGTCCGTTGATCGTCTGGTCCTCGAAGTGGAAGCCGCCGCCGAGGCTTGTCAGGTAGATCGGCGCGGGTGAGCCGATCGGTATCCCGCCCCCGGCGCCGGCCAGGTAGAACACGCTGAGGCCGCGGAACCTGCCCCTGTCGTCGATCGTGAAGTCCTGGACCCTGACGCCCTCCTTGGTGGGCGGCAGCAGGAAGTCTCCGCTCACGGTGAGCGAATGGTTGTAGTCCACGTCGAGGTTCCCGAGCTTGATCACGCCGAGGTCGGCGGAGGGGAGGTGCAGGTGGACGCCCTCGAGCGTCAGGTTGCCGCGCAGGTCGCCCTTCAGCACCACGCGGACGCGCGGGCTCGTGTCCGTCTTGTCGGTCTCCGCGTTCGGGTCGCTGTCGGGGTTCGTCGGCTCCGTCGGGTCCAGGTTGTTGGGCGACGGCGTTGCGGAGGAGTCCTGAAGGAACGGGATAGCGGCCTCCGCGGTGAGCGTCACCGTGCCGTCGTCGTTGATCTTCAGCTGTGCTGAGGTGCCGGTGATCTTCAACGGCCCGAGGTCGAGCTTGTCGAGCGCTGCGAGCGCCGCGTCGCGAGCCTCTCTGCCCTTTCCCTTGAGCTCGTCCTTGAGCTGCTTCTTGTAGGCCTCGATGTCGATCGTCTTGCGCAGCTGATCCTCGGCCTGGTTCTTGACGTCGCCGATGACCTCGTCGACAGCGCCCTTCGGGTCGAGGGTGATGTCGCCGGCGGCCCCAAGCGCCGTGCGGACATCCGGGTTGTTGAGGATCATCGACTGGACGATTTGCCTGTCCTTGGGGGTCCCGTCCTTCGACGCGTTGCCGGCGTCGCTCGGCGTGATCAGGGTCGGGCTCGCGTCGGGCCCCCCGTTCGGCGCGAGCGTCGTGCCGTTGATCCTCGCCGGCCCCTTCCCGAGGTAGATCTGATCGAGCGCGAAGTTCGCGTGCTCCTTGTCGAACTTGTTCTTCGCCAGCTTCGCTTCGAGCTCGGCGATCGAGCTGCCGGGAACCTCCGCCAGCGGGTCGATCGGGTCGTCGTCGAACGCGGTCATGGCCGAGCTCGTGTTGATGTACGCGACGGTGAGGTCGGTCTGCTCGCCCAGGTTGATGCTGCCGCCGTACGGGTCGTCGGACCCGAACACGTAGTCGGCCGCACCCAGCTGGGCCGTGCCGAGGGGGACGTCCGTCTCGGCGCTGCCTTCTCGCCGCGAGGCCTTCCGAACGGGCTGGTTATCAGCCATCGTCTTGAGGATCGTGTAGACCGCCGGCGCGGTGTCCTTCAGGCCCTTGAGGATGTCCGGGTCGACCGCGCGCAGGTTGATCGGGCAGAAGTTGCCGACGATCTGGACGCGGCCGATGTTGCCCGCGTTCACGCACGATCCGACCTCGGGGTCCGGCGGCGGCGAGACCGACGACCGGCATGCGAAGACCTGACCGGGTCGGAGCTGGCCCTTTGACCGCGGCCCGGGGTCCTTCTTCGTGAGCGGCGGATGGTCGAAGTCGAACTTCGAGTCCGGCCCGCCGGCGTTCCAGTACACGCCGGTCTGCGCACTGTCCCTGTCGACGATTACCGCGTGCACGTTCCAGTGACCCGAATCCAGCATCGTGCGGACGACCGGCGAGCCGGCCGGGCACTCGGCGTCGATCCGCTGGTCGCCGTCGAAGTCCCACAGCACGCGCTCCGGCGAAACCGGGGCGAGCTGCATCCTGATCTCGGTCGGGAGCGTGCCCTGCTGGCCGGGCGTGACCGCATTCACCTTGAATCCGAGGTCGGCGCAGAAGCCCCTCGGCTCGCAGCGGTGGGGCTGACGGTCGCGGCCCCTGATCGGCCCGAGGTACTGCACGCCGTAGCGGCCGATGTCGATGTCGCTCTCGGGGCTGCGGACGAGGATCGTGCAGAGGGTCCGGAGCTTCAGCGGGTCGAAGTCACTCGGATCGTAGACCGGCGTCTTGTCGGGGATCTTGTCCCGATCGGGGTAGGTGTTCGCGCAGTACTTGCGCTTGAGGTCGACCGCGTGCTGGAGCCGCGGGACGATCAGGTCCTCGAGCTTGTTCGTGTAGCCGTCGCTGAGCGCCATGAAGTTCACGGGGTCGAACTCGTTGCGGCCGCCGGTCTTGAAGAGCGTGCCCTTGCCGACGCCCTGCGGGAGGGGGATCAGCTCCTTGTTCGAGCTGTAGCCGGCGCTCAGCCCGATCGGGTTCCTGCTCCTGGCGATGCAGTAGATCTCGTGGCCGAGGTCGTCGATCGTCGTCGTGTACGTCGGCCCGACCGCTCCGGCGATCTTTTGACCGTCGTCGCGCGCCCACTGCCAGCTGTAGTCCCCGTAGTTGTAGCTCCAAGTCCCGGGCGTGCAGCGCGCCTGGCGGCCCGCGGGATTCGGGCCGTCCTCGACCTGCATGAAGGGACGCGTCCTGTTCTTCGGGGTGTGCGCCACGATGTGGACGTTGTGCGAGTACACCCCCCACTCGCCGAGGTCGTTCCTGCCGATCACGCGGCACGCGAGCGCCTCGTCGGCGTCCCCGGGCGAGTGCGTGTGGTACGTCTGGCCCGTCGCGCCGGAGATCTTCCCGGCGTTGCCGTACCACTCGTAGGTGAAGTTGGGGTTGTTGGTCCAGCTGCCGGGCGCAGCGCCCGGATCGCAGGTCACGTCGTGGCCCGTGCGGAAGTCGCCCTTGACCTGGGGCAGGACGGTGTTGCGCGGCGGGCCGAAGTCGGCCTGGAGCGAGTTGCTCCGCGCATCGCCCGTGAAGACGCTGCCGGCGGCCGACACGCGGCAGCGCACGCGTGACCCCGCGTCGTCGTCCTGCAGCGTGTAGCTCGGCCCCACCGCGTCGTGGATGGCCACCCAGCTCTGGGTGTTGCCGTCGGGCGTGCCGTGCGGGGCGCGCTCCCATGTGATCCTGTACCCGGAGGCATCGCGGCTCCAGGTCCCGAGCGTGCAGCGCAGGCGGCTGCCGACCTTCGGCGAGCCGGTCATCCCGGGGCGACGGAAGTTCCTGGGCGCCTGGCCGTAGGCAGCCACGTGCGTGTCCGTCGGGGGAGGGCTGTCGCCCGATGGCGGCTCATCGTCCTCGGTCCAGCCGACCACCGGATCCCCGTTCACGAAGCGCAGCTCGACCTTGTGCGCGCTCAGGTTTGCGGCGTGGTTGACCGAGCCCCCGAGCTCGGCCCACCCGCTCTGGTTGTCGTTCAGCCGCGCCACGCGGAGCTGGAGTGCGGTCCCGTCGTACTCGACCCAGGCCACGTACGGCGTCGAGTTCCTGCCGGCGATGCTCGCACTGCCCACCTCGCAGAACCCCTGACATCCACCGCCGGGTTGATTGGGATCGTGGTTCAGCGGGCCGCCGCCGATCGTCTGCCAGCTCCCCGAGGCGAACCGCTTCACGTGCACGAGGTCGTGCGTGTTCGGGGTGGCGAGCGCCGGACCCTCGGTGTACGCGACGTAGGGGATGCCGCTCACGACCTCGGCGAGCGAGACGCTGTTTGCGAGGAGGCTCGGGTCGCTCACCGGACCGCCGCCCTCGGTCACCCATGAGCTCGAGCTCGTGTCGTAGCGCTTGACGTAGGCCTTGGTGCCCGAGACGCCGGACGTCTGGACGAGCATCGCCACGTACGGTTTGCCCCCGATGTCCGTGATCTTTGCCTGGGGGACGTAGTCGCATTGCGGGACGGTGTCGTCCGAGAGCGGGCGGGCGCCGGTTCCGACCGCCACCCAGCTCGAGCCGTTCCAGCGCTTGACGCGGGCGGTCAGCTCGCTCTCGGTGCAGTTGCCGTCGCGCTCGACCCAGGACACGTACGGCACCCCGCCGACGTCGGCGATGTGGGGCGCCTCGGCGGATTCGTTCGTATCGATGTTGAGCGAGCCCCCCACGGCCTGCCACGTCGTACCTACGAGCCGTTCGACGCGCACGTTGCCGTCCGCCTGCGACACCGCGGCGGCGTAGAGGGTCCCGCCAACGGTCGCGAGGCTCGGGTCCGACCCGCCGTCGGGAGCGAAGGCCGCGTTCCCGCCGGCGAAGTCCTTCCACGGGTGGGCCTCGAGCGGATGCCCGTCGAAGGCGGCCGTGAACACCCCCTTCTGGTTCTGGTCGTTCGGGTCGACCCCGTCCCACGCGATCAGCGGCGTCCCGCTCGAGTCGACGAGGTCGAATCCGTCGAACGGCGTGAACTGGTTCTGGTCCGGCCCGAGCTCGTACCAGCCGCTGGCGCCGAGCGCGGCCGGCGCGGACACGCCCATCGCGACCGCGACGAGAGCAACAACGAGCCGCAGGCGCACCCTCACGGGGCGACACTACGGCCCCTTGTGGGTGGGACGCAACCCGAAAAGGCCCACCCTGTGCGCGAGCGCGCCACCTTCGGCCGGCGCGGCGCGAGGTTGGCGCCTACGGAACCGAAGGTCACAGGTTCGAGTCCTGTCGGGCGCGCCTTCTAGAACGCCCGTCAGCGACCGGTCCGCAGCCCCTGCGCGCAGTCGTCCATGAGCCCGGCGTGGAGCTGTGGCTCGCGCTCGGCGAACGCGCGCCAGCCCGCGTCCACGCCCGCGAATGCCAGGTCGAGCTCCGACGCCGCGTCGCCGCGCACGCCGCCGCCTAAGCGCGAGAGCACACCGACCTTCCGGCCCTCGCGCCGGCAGAGCGCGAGCACCGTCCGTGCCGGGTTGCGCGTCCGCCATTGCGCGGTCTCGATCGCGTGCCGAAGCCCGTCGTGGCGCGCCTCGGTCTCCCAGCCGACGGGGAGGCCGATCGTGAACAGCGCCCACATCGAGATCCCCGGCGTGGTCTTGCCCCTGCCGGTCATGCTGAACAGCAGGTGCCCCTCGAGCCCCGGCTGGTCGGCGTAGCCACGCTTGCGGTTGAAGCCGAGCCGGCCGTCCACCGGGCGCGGGTGGGGCAGCGGAGTCAGGTCGATCGTTCCCTGCTCGCGGAGCGCCCACGCGGCGACGCCCACCAGCTGGCAGGCCAGCGCGAAGTCGTCGCCGGCACCGAGGCGGTCGCGGAACGCGTACATCACGACACTCGGGGGCGGCCCGCCGGAGCTTGCGAGCTCGTTCATCGGGCGGTTACACTCGCGCCGCCGTGGCGGACGACATCGAGCTTCACTACATCGACCAGCAGTCGCCGGAGGCCGCGATCCAGCAGTGGAGGACGAGCCCGCCCCAGCCGGTCCGCGACGGCCACTTCAAGGTCGTGGACGAGTCGTACAACTCGCTCACCTACGAGGCGCGCTTCTACGACACGCCCCAGAAGATCCTCATCTTCGCCACGCTCGGCGTGGCCTGGCTGATGCGGAAGATCGTGTCGATGCAGAGCATCTGGAACTTCACCGTGCGCTTCGACAAGCACGGTGACGGCGTCCAGCAGGCGAAGGTCACGATCTTCGGGCATGCGCCAGAGGAGACCCGCACCGCGCTCGGCGAGTTGGCTGCCGAGCACGGCGGGGCGGTGGACCTGCGCGTCGGCGCGTAACGGCGCGCCGCCGCGCCGTCCTACATCTCCGCGAGGACCTCGGCCCTCTTCGCCTGGAACTCCTCCTCGCTGATCAGTCCCGACTCCTTCATCTCACCAAGCTTCTTCAGCTTGGCGGCTGGGTCCTCGGCGGCGGCGTTCGCGCGCGCCTGCCGGTACGCATCGTCCGCGGCGTTCCCGTAGGTCGCCTGCATGCCCTCCTGGACGGCGGCCATGTCGCCCCCCGCCGCGGCGATCGACGCCTGCTGCGCGTCCCACTGCACCGCCACTCGCTGCGGGTCGTTCGGGTCGACCTTGACCGGGATCTCCATTCCCACCGTGATCGCGGCCTTCATCCGCGCCGCCGTGAACACGTAGTTGACCTCGTACGGCTCGCCGCCCGGCGGTTGGATCTCGAGCGGGATCTGCATCGCGAAGCGGTCGCCCGGGACCGGCTGTGTGAAGCCCTTGGCCACGGCCTTGGCCGGCGAGCCGTTCTTCAGGATCTCGCGTTCGCCGCGATCGTCCGCGACCGCCGCGATGTCCTTGAACGCGCTCTTCATCGACGGCATTCCGCCGTGGTGGTCTCCAAGCGCCTTCAGGTCCTTCATGCCCTTGAACAGGCCCATGTGCTCCTCCTCGGAGAGTTGCGCCTACCAGCCGTAGATGAGGGCGGAGGCCGGTGCGTCGGGGTCGTACTTGACGGTGATCTGCTTGCCCTCGGACAGCTCCTCGAGCTGCGCCGGGAGCATCGATTGGGAGATCGTCGTCTGGAACGGCTCGCCGCCCTCGGGGCGGTACGTCACGTCGATCTCGGTCTGCTGGCCGCCGCCCATGTCGGTCTGCCCGGTCGGGCGGATCGCGTGGATCACGCCCGGCGCCTCGACGCCTGACTGGGCGAGCTTCTGGGCGCGCTGCGCGTACGCGGCCTGAGCGGCCATGTCGCCCATGCCCGGCATGCTGGTGGCGCCGGCCGCCGCCGGAGGCATCCCCGCGCCCGCGGGCGGGGCGCCCGCTGCCGGGGCGCTGGCGGCGGCGTCCTTGGCCTGCCGCATCTTGTCTAGGAATCCCACTCGGTCCTCCTGCTCGCTGGTCGGGGCGACCCTAACCGCGCCGGCGCGGGCGTGCAAGAAGCGCGGCATGCATGGGCCTAATCACGAGGCCCGCTCGTACACCGCCACCTGCACGCCGTCCGGTCCGACCGTCCGCGCGTCGGCGAGCCCGAACTTCAGGCGGTCGATCCCGTCCGGGAACGCCCGCCGGCCGCGCCCGAGGATCGTCGGGAACACCATCAGGCGCAGCTCGTCCACCAGGTCGGCCTCGAGCAGCGCGCCCACGAGGGTGCCGCTGCCCGACACGAGAATGGTGCCGTCGGTCTCGTCCTTGAGCTTGGACACCGCCCCTGCGACGTCGCTCGAGATCACCGTGGTGTTCTGCCAGCTCGGGTCGGTGAGCGTGGTCGAGACCACGTACTTCGGGTCGTTGTTGAGCTTGTCGGCGAAGTCGCCCTCGCGCTCGGGCCACGCCGCGGCGAAGCCCTCGTAGGTCACGCGCCCGAGCAGCTGGACGTCGGCATCCATCAGCTCGTCGAGCTTGAACTTGTTGCCCTCGTCGCCGCGGTCGTACTCGAACGTCCAACCCCCGTGCTCGTAGCCCTCGGCCCCACCCGGGTCCTCGAACACGCCGTCGATCGACACGAACTCAGTAACCACCAGCTTGCCCATCTCCGCTCCCTTGTCGTAGTTCGTCCCTAAGACCCGCGCGCATCCGAAAACTGATCGCTCGGCGTCCCCGGGCGAATGCGCCCGGTGAGGACGCGTTACCGCGCTAGTGCGTGAGCTTGAGTTTGCCGCGGCACCCGGCGCACATCCTCCGACACCGACTGCTCCTCGGTCACGGAGTGAGACCGCCAGGCCGACGGGCGCGGGTGCCGCGTCAGCGCGCCGTGCCGGCGATCCACATCCCCGGCAGGGAGACCTCGCGCAGGTCCATCCCGCTCAGCTCGACCTGGGAGTACCCGTTGACCACCACCGTGAGCTGGCCGCCGCCCTCGTAGCGGCCGACGATCTCCTCGCTCTGGTAGGCGATCAGCACGCCCCAGGTCTCCGACGAGTCGCCGCCGATGTGGTTGTCGCCGAGGTCGACGAAGTCGAGCGGGCCGCGCTGGGGGACCGTGAGGGTCAGATTGCCGAGATCGCCGGACTTCCACTGCCCGCCGCCGGGCGGGATGACCTCGTTGCCGCCCAGGAAGCCGATGCCCCACGGCGAGTTGTTGGTCACGCTCAGCTGATACACGGTGGCTCCCTTGGTCGAGGTACGAGGCGCATCGTAACCGCTGAGCGATCAAGAACCGAGAAACGCAGAGACCGCGCTTTTGCGCGATCCGCGGGAGCTCGCGAGCCGGTGCGACGGACCGCGGGCACCCGCTGTTAGGGTCCCGCGGGTGGAGACGGGCGGGGGTCTGTCACGCCGGGTGCTGTTGGAGCGAGCCGGTCTCGCAGGGCTGATCGCGGCCCTCGCGCCGCTTCCCGATTTCCTCGCCGGCAAGGGGCTGCTGGAGCAGGCGCTGGCCGCCGAGTCCGACGTCACGCGCGACACGCTCAGCGCCCTCGTCGCGTTCTTCCTCCCCGGCGACGACGCGTACTCGCGCGCGCAGGGCGACAGGATCAAGGGGCCCGGCGGGATCGCCGCGGGCACGGTGCCGGCGTTCATCGAGGCGCTCGACCGCTTCGTGCCGATCGCCGTCTTCCCCAACAACAACACCAACCTGCCCGCGTCGGGCGGGGTCGCGACGCTGCTCAACTCCTATGCGCTCCAGGTCAACCCGGCGGCCGCGAACGGCGCCTTCCTCTCGCCGTTCGCCCGCCTCTCGAACAAGGAGAAGGCGATGGTGTTCGAGCGGCTCGAGAGCGACCCGGAGTACGACGGTACGGAGCTCAAGTTCGTCGGCGGGATCCTGCCGGGGTTCGTCACGTTCATGGCGTGGTCGGAGGTGGGCGTGATCAACTCCAAGCGCCGGGTCAGAAAGCGCCCGGTGGGCTGGCGGCTCTCGAAGTACGACGGTCCGGCGGAGGGCCACCCGGAGCTGAAGGGCTACTACCAGGGCCGCAAGCGAGTGCGCGGGAGCAGGCGCTGATGCACGACGTGATCGTGATCGGCGCGGGCGGCGGCGGGCCCGTGGTGGCCAAGGAGCTGGCGGCGCGCGGGCTCGACGTGCTGCTGCTGGAGGCGGGGCCGCGCTTCGCGCACCCGGAGAAGCAGTGGCGCCACCTGGAGAACGACGCCAACAACCCGGTGACCGGCTACCTGCGCGTCGGCCCGTCGGACCGCAAGCGCTCGGCCTGGCTGCGCGAGGTGCCGCAGAACTCGTTCGTGTGGCAGGTGGCGGGCGTCGGCGGCACGACGCTGCACTACTACGGCAACAACCCGCGCGCATATCCGGGCGTGTTCCACGGCTACGACAAGGCGGACAGGAAGGCCTACGACCGCGCCCACGAGTTCCCGTTCACCTACAGGAGCTTCATCCCGTACTACGAGTGGGTCGAGCACACGCTGCCCGTGCAGACCGCCGCGATGGGCACGAAGGAGGAGGTGTTCCTGCGCGGGGCCCACAGGATGGGCCTGCCGGTGCAGAAGACGAAGGACACCAAGCGCGCCTCGCACCGCCCGCAGGAGAACGCGATCCTCCAGCCCAAGGGCACCGCCGGGCGCACGAGCGACCCGCACAAGCTGCGCTACCCGCACGCGCGCGGGTGCACGTTCTGCGGCTTCTGCTTCCAGGGTTGCTACGAGCCGCGCGGCGCGCCGCGCAACCTCGCCGCCAAGCGCTCTACCGACAACTCGTACGTGCCTATGGCGCTCACCGCCGACCACTGGCACAAGGGCGGCAGGCCGGTGAAGCTCGTCACCGACGCGTTCGTGACGAAGATCGTGACCGACACCAACGGCTCCGCGACGGTCGCGCGCGGCGTGACCTGGCAGGACAACCGCACGGGCGACACGCACACCGCGGAGGCCAAGGTCGTGGTCATGTCGGGCGGCTGCGTGGAGAACCCGCGACTGTGGTTCAACTCGGAGCTGCCGAACCCGAACGACTGGGTCGGTCGCGGCTTCACCGACCACTACTTCGACTGGGTGATCGGCGAGATGCCGCACTACACGGGCTCGTCGAAGGGGCCGGGCTCTGCCGCGCGAGTCGACTTCCCGGGCCGCGGCGGGCTCGAGAACGTCGGCCTGCCGCCGGCGCTCCAGGCGTTCTCCGCCAACTTCTCCGACGCCGGCATGGCCGGCCACTACCGCAACGACGCCGGCGTCGGCAGGGCCGGGGCCGACACGCTGGGCCGGATCGTCGGCAAGGACCTGCGCCGGATGATGCGCGACGTCGACCGCCTGCTGAACATCCTCGTGATCACCGACGACGACGTGGAGGCGCAGAACCGAGTCACGCTCGCCAAGCAGCTGCCGCCCGACGAGCACGGGGCGGTGCCCAGGGTGGAGTTCCACCACCGCAAGCGCTCGCGCCGCACCAAGTCGAACCGCGAGTTCATGACCCGCCGCGCGATCGAGCTGCTGCGCAAGGCAGGCGCCAAGAAGGTCCACCGCCTCGACTGGCCGCCGCTGATCCTGCACGTGCAGTCGACGATGCGGATGGGCGCGAATCCGGCCAACTCGGTGGTGTCCCCGTCGGGCGAGGCGCGCTTCGTGAAGCGGCTGTTCGTGGCCGACAACTCGGCGCTCTCGAACGGGATCGGCGGCCCCAACCCGACGCTCACCAGCCAGGCGCTGGCCACGCGCACGGCCGAGCACATCTTCGTCCGCTACTTCGGCGGCCACCGCTGGGTGAACCACGAGAGTCCGGTGGTGTCGACGGACCGGCGCGTGACCCAGGGGCTGCACAGGCTCGGGCTGTAGCCCGCGGGTCTAGGATCGCTGCGTGAAGGTCCTCGTCACGGGGGCGAGCGGGTTCCTCGGTCACGCCGTCTGCGCCGAGCTGCGTGAGCGCGGCCACGACGTCGAGGCGCTGGTGCGCCGGCCCGGGTCTGAGCCCGCCGGCACGCGCGCGGTGGCGGGCGACCTGGCCGACGGCGACGCGCTCGCGCGCGTGCTCGACCAGGCGCGGCCCGACTGCGTGATCCACCTGGCGGCCGAGATCGCGTCGCAGCGCGACGAGGGCAGGATCCACGAGGTGAACGTGGAGGGCACGCGCCGGCTGCTGGACGCATGCGCCGCGGCCGGCGGGCCGCGCTTCGTGTTCGCCTCGACGGTCGTGACGGGCGACGCGCGCGGCGCCGAGCTGAGCGAGGAGTCCGAGCTGCCGGTCGAGACCGCCTACGGCCGTTCGAAGCAGGAGGGCGAGGCGCTCGTCCGCGAGTCGGGCCTCCCGAACGTGATCGTGCGGCCGAGCCACGTGTACGGACCGGGCGGCTGGTACGCCGAGGAGTTCGTCAAGCGGCTACGGCAGCCAGGTCGCTTCGCGGTGGTAGGCCGCGGCGACAACTGGTGGGACGTGGTGCGTGTGGAGGACGTGGCCGCCGCTTGCGTGTCGGCGGCCGAGCGCGGCCCGTCGGGCTCCGTGTACCACGTGGTGGACGACGAGCCCATCCGCTACTTCGACTTCGTCGCACTCACGGCGCAGGCGCTCGGCGTGGGGAGGCCGCGCAGGATCCCGGTGGCGCTCGCGCGCCTCGTGGCCGGTCGCGACCCGATTGCCGCCGTGGTGCGCTCCGCGCGCAGCCGCAACGATCGGGTCAGGGCCGAGCTCGGCTGGGCGCCGCGCTACCCGACCGCGAAGGAGGGGGTTCCCGATGCCGTCGCCCGGCTCGGCGCCTGAGGGCCACGCCCCGTTCGCGCTCTTCAACCGCACCGGGAACCGGGTGGTGAGCGGCCTGGTGCGAACGCCGGTGCTGCACCGCCTGGTGAGCGGCCGGATCGCCCTGATCACCGTCACGGGCCGGCGCAGCGGCCGCCAGTTCACCTTCCCGGTCTTCTACACGCAGGACGGCGACCGGGTCACGATCGAGGTCGGCTGGCCCGAGCGCAAGGTCTGGTGGCGCAACCTGCGCGACGGCGGCGAGGTGCGGATGCGCCTGCGGGGCACCCAGCGAACCGGCCACGCGCAGGCGCACGGCGACGTGCGCGCTGGCGTGACCGTTCGCGTGGCTCTCGCCCCGCTCTAGCCGATCTTCGTCTTCCCGAACTCCACGCGGAAGTCGACGGTGCGGCCCGTAGCGGTCTCGGTGAACTGGAGCTGCACGCGGCTGCTCGTGCCCGCGCCGTTGCTCTTGACCACGTAGGTCCAGCCGGGCGCCAGGTCGACGTGGTCGAGGCGCAGGTATCCGGCCGGGTAGCTGCGGACCCAGACGCAGCCGCCGCCGCTCGCCTCGTTGGCGAATACGGTGGAGCCGTCGTCGAGCTGGACGACCCACGGGCCGTCCTGCGGGCAGTAGCTGGCGGTGGTCGTGGTGGTGGTGGCGGTGGTTCCGCCACCACCGCTGCCACTGCCACCGTTGGCCATGGCGGAGGGCGCGGCGATGGCTGCCACCGTGAGTGCGGCGGCCGTGATGGTGTTCAAACGGGTACGAGACATTGATGCTCCTTGCGAGTCGAGATAACGAGACCAAGCCTGGGCGAGTCCGGGTCGCGGTCGCAATTGGACATGGGTCCTAGGACCGCCCCGGCGTCGGTGCGGTCCGAGGTCGCGAAGTTCGCGATCGCGGGCCTGGCGGCGCTGGTCGTGCTGGCGGTGGTCGGTTGGCTGCTGCTGTCCCGGGTCACCCGGGACGAGGCGGTGAACGACGCCAAGCGCCTGACCGAGGTCGCGGCGCGAGCGGCGGTCGAGCCCGTCCTCACCGACGGCGTGGCCCGCGGCGACCCCGCGGCGCTGGCGCGGCTCGATCGCGTCGTGCGCACGCGGGTCCTCGACAGGGACGTCGTGCGCGTGCGGATCTGGGACGCGAGCGGCCGGATCGTCTATTCCGACCGGCGCGAGCAGATCGGGCGGCGCTACGTGCTCGGCGCCGACGACAAGGAGATCCTCGAGGAGGGCGGCGTCGACGCGGAGATCAGCGACCTCACGCGGCCCGAGAACCGCTTCGAGCGGCGTTTCGGCAAGCTGCTCGAGGTGTACCTCGCCGTGCGCACGACCGGGGGCAAGCCGCTGCTGTTCGAGACCTACCAGCGCTACGACGCCGTCACGGCGAAGGGAGCCGACCTGCTCAGGGCGTTCCTGCCGGCGCTGCTCGGCGCGCTGATCGTCTTCGAGCTCATCCAGCTTCCGCTGGCGCGCCGGCTGGCGCTGCGCGTCCGGCGGGGCGAGGAGGAGCGGGTGGCGCTGCTCCAGCGCGCGCTCGACGCCTCCGACCTGGAGCGGCGGCGGATCGCCGCCGACCTGCACGACGGCACGGTTCAGGAGCTGGTGGCCGCCTCGTACGGCCTGGCCGCCGCGCGCGAGCGCCTCGGGCCGGACGGCGGCGAGGCTGCCATGGCGCTCGACTCCGCCGCCGGGACGACGCGCAAGGCCGTGGGGGAGCTGCGCAGCCTGCTCGTGGACATCTACCCGGCGCGCCTGCGCGAGGCCGGGCTCCCGAGCGTGCTGGCGGATCTCGCGGACCAGGTCGAGCAGCGCGGCATCGCCACGCGCGTGCAGGCGCAGCCCGACCTCGACCTGCCCGACGACGTGGCGGCGCTCCTCTACCGCACCGCGCAGGAGGCCGTGCGCAACGCGCTCGAGCACGCCGAACCGAGCGAGGTCGAGATCCGGCTCACCTCCGACGACGGGCACGCGACGCTCCTCGTGGAGGACGACGGCCGGGGGTTCCCGCCCGAGCAGGCCCTCGCCCGGCGCGAGGAGGGGCACTTCGGCCTGCGACTGCTCGCCGATCGTGTGCACGACGCCGGCGGCACGTTCGAGATCGACTCGAAGCCCGGGCGCGGCACCTGCGTCTGCGCGGAGGTGCCGATCGCGTGATCCGCGTCGTGCTCGTCGACGACCACCGGATGGTGCGCGAGGGCCTCTCGCAGCTCCTGAGCGCGGCCGACGACATCGAGGTGGTCGCGACGGCCGGCGACGGGGAGGGGGCCGTCGCGGCGGTGGCCGAGCAGGGGCCCGACGTGGTGCTGATGGACCTGTCGATGCCGAACGTCGACGGGATGGAGGCGACGCGCCGGATCACCGCCGCCGACCCCGAGGCGCGCGTCGTGGCGCTCACGTCGTTCTCCGACGCGCCGCAGGTGCTCGGAGCGTTGGACGCCGGCGCCGTCGGCTACCTGCTGAAGGACGCGACCCCGGACGAGCTGCGCAATGGCGTGCGGGCGGCGGCGCGAGGCGAGTCGCCGCTGTCGCCCAAGGCCGCGGGAGCCCTGGTCGCGTCGCGCGCCGAGGGGCAGGGCCCGGTGCAGCTGAGCCCGCGTGAGCGGGACGTGCTCGCGTGCGTGGCTCAGGGCCTGCCGAACAAGCTGATCGCGCGGCGCCTCGAGATCAGCGAGAAGACCGTGAAGGCGCACCTGACGAGCATCTACCAGCAGATCGGTGTGAGCGACCGCACGCAGGCCGCGCTCTGGGCACAGCGGAACGGCCTGGGCGGCGGCGCGGACGCGCCGCCCACATAGCGACGCGTCCTGCCCTGATCCCGCCTACCGGGACCAGGGCAGGACGAATCGGGCCTCAGGCGTCGTCGCCGCCGCGGTTGCGGTGCTGACCGCTGTCGTCGCCGGCCTCGCTGCCGGCCGGGTCGACGCCGTTGTCGTCGCCCACGTCGTGCGTGGCCGGGTCGTCGACGCCGTTGTCGTCGCCGGCCTCGTGGCCCGCCGGCTCATCCGTCTGGCCCGCGGGACGGCTCGCGCCGTTGTCGTCCGCCGCGTGCTTCGCGCCGTCGTCCGCGCGGCGCGCGCCGGCCGTGTGCTTCTTGGGCTTCTTGCACTTCCTGGCCGCCTTCGCCGACGCCGACGCGCCGGCCTTGGCCTTCTTGCACTTCTTCGGCTTCGACTTGTGGTTCGCACCGTCGTCGGCGCCGGAATGGCGCACGTGGCCGGCCGGGTCGTCGGCGCCCTGTCGCGCCATCGCCGCGCCCGAGCCGAGCGCCAGCAGCGCCGTCGCCGCCAGTGCAGTCATGAATGAGATCGTCCGTCGTGTCATCGCAAGCCTCCCGCTTGTGGGGGTTGGTATGCGATGAGCTTCGGCGAGGTCGGGTCCGGTTTTCAATCGGATCTTGGTCCTAGGACCCGTCGCGCAACCGAACCGGGTTACGCCTAGAGTTTCACCCCGCTCGACCATCTTTGATCGGTGAGTGAGTGATGCACGACCCAGCCGCTTACGGCGAAGCGCTAGGCGCGGAGTACGACGCGCTGTACCCGTCGACTCGGTTCGACACCGAGGCGGCTGTCGCCGCGATCGCCGAGCTTGCGGGAGCGGATGGAGCGGTCCTCGAGTTCGGCATCGGGACCGGCCGGCTCGCCCTGCCGCTCAGCCGGCGAGGCCACAGGGTCGTGGGGATAGACGCCTCCCCCGCGATGGTCGAACAGCTCCGCTCGAAGCCGGGTGGCGACTCGATCGACGTCGTGATCGGGAACTACACGGACGCGTCCGCTCCCGGCGAGTTCGCGGTCGTCGTCCTCGCGGTCAACGGCATCACGGATCCGTCGTCACGAGACGAGCAGATCGCGTGCTTCAGAAACGCCGCGCGGCACCTGGCGCCGGGCGGGTGCTTCGTGGTCGAGACGTACGTTCTCGCGTCCGAGCAGCTGAGTGGGGAGTGGACGATCCTGCCTCGTTACGTTGCACCCGATCACGTGGAGGTGCAGCTGACCAGGTACGAAGCCTCGGCGAGCATCCTGGAGCGGACGCTGGTGCACCTCCTGCAGGACGCCGTCCGGCTGGTCACGGTGCGCGACAACTATGCCTGGCCAGGCGAGCTCGACCTGATGGCGCGGATGGCCGGGCTGCGCCTGCTGACCCGGCACGCGGGCTGGAGCCGCGAGCCGTTCGACGGCTCGAGCCGCAAGCACGTGTCGGTCTATCAGCGAACCGAGGCCGGCTCGACCGGCTCAGGGCTCGACGCGAGCGCTGCCGGCGACTGACGCGGCCGCGGTCGCGGCCCACGTCGCGGTGGGCGCGGAAGCTCGAGCCGTCGGCGTGGCGAGCGCGCCCAGACGCGCGCGCGGCGCAACGGCCGGGCTCGTGGCCGCCGCAGCCGGGGCCGCCAGGGGAGATCCCGGTGGGCGGCGAGGTACAGCATCGCCGCGAGCGCGAAGGCGACCGCGATGATGAGCGCTCGCAGCTGAATGTGTCCTATCGCGTCGGCCCGCGAGCCGATGAAGTTGGTCAGGATCGCGATCGCCACGGTCACCACCGTCAACGCCGTGAGCGCGCTGAGGACGCTGTTGGTGCGACGCGCCCTGGTGGTCGCCGCCTGCTCGACGCGCCGCTCGGCGATCCGCTGGAGCGTGGTGACCTTCGCCTCCACAGCCGCGACGAGATCGCCGAACTTTGCCACGTCGGAGATCGCGTTCCAGAGGCTCAGCTCGCCCCCTCCGAGGTCGGTCAGCGCGCTGTCGAGCCGGGCACGCGCCTCCTCGACGCGCATGCCCACCCTGAACGCGCGGTCCGCTTCGTGCTCCAGGCCGCGCAACGATTCCGCGGCGCTCCAGCGGTCGCTGTCGAGCGTCGCGAGCAGGCCGCGGTCCATCTCCATGAAGAGGGCGTAGTACGCCCACATCAACCCGATGAGCTTCATGGGCACCTGCTCGTCCGTGGGCGCGGCGCCGGCGATCACGACCGCGCTCGAATCGATCCCCGGCACGAACAGCCCCTGGGGGAAGGTCGCGGTGGTGTAGTACGCCGCGCGAAACGATCGCGCCACGCGACGCACCTGCCACGTCGGCGCGCGGTCCCACGTCCGAACGACGTACACCGGGTGCATCCAGAGCAGCCGCCCCCATTCGTCTCCGCCGGGTTCGCGCGAGGCGGGCGCCTCCTCCGGGCCGCCGCGAGGGGCAGGCGGCAGCGCGTCCAGCAGCGGCGCGAGCCAGGGCTCCTCACGCGCGGAGGACGCGCACTTCCTGACCGCCCTCGAGAAGACCTCGGCCGTCTCGCGCGTCAATCGCTCGTACGACTCGACGAGCGCCGAGCGCACCCCGCGCTCAGGGTCCGGTCTCAGCCAGCTCAGCGATTCGATCGTTCGCCGCGCCGCTGCGATCCCGACCGACGAGGGGAGCCCCACCTCGTAGGTGCCGCGGATCACTCCGACGCCGAGGTCGTAGACGTCGATCGCGATCGAGCGCAAGCTCCATGTCCACCCGGCCGTGCTCTCGGACAGCCATCGCCGCTCGGCCTCCGAGCAGTCGCGCAGCGCGGCCTCGGCGGCGGCCCGCAGGCCTTCGCCTTCGCGACGGACAATCACCAGTGGGACGAGGCTGGAATAGCCGCCGCCGGTGTCGTAGGAGCCGACGTCGCGCCACTTCGCGCTCTCGTACCCCCAGCCTCCGCCTTTGAGCTCGAGCTCCTGGCCGAGCGTCCGCTGCAGCTGGTCGTACTCCGAGACGCGGACTCGCAGGGGTTCGCCCGTGAGGAAAGCCGCGGTGAGCGAGACCTCGAAGCGCCTGTCCGACTTGAGCGACCTCAAGGGGGACTACCTCGCCGGGGGGGGGGGGGGGGGGTCTTGTCCAC
>JBJMLK010000091.1:0-3066 GCA_045805345.1 Thermoleophilaceae bacterium
GCTGTTCCGGGTGCTGGCGTCGCATCCGGAGGAGGTGCGGAGCTTCTACGAGGACACGATCGCCCCGATCGTCCGCTACGACGAGCAGTACTCCACCGACCTGGTCGGCACGCTCCAGTCGTACCTCGCCGAGAACTGCAACATGAATGCGACGGCGGCCGCCATCTACGCCCACCGCCACACCGTGAGCTACCGGCTCGAGCGCGTGCGCGAGCTGACCGGCCTGGACCCGACGTCGTCCGAGGACCGCGAGCGGCTGGGGCTGGGGCTGAAGGCCTACCGGATCATCGCGGCGCGGCTTCCGCGCTGACGAAGCGCCGGATCGCCGCCGCGTACTCGCGCGCGTGCGTGAGGTGCGGGAGGTGGCCGGCGCCGGGGATCTCCTCGATGGCCGCGCCTGGGATCGCGTCGGCGATCTTCCGCCAGAACGGCGGGCTGGCGCCGCCGATGGTCACGAGCAGGGGTATGGGCAGCGGCTCCGGCTGCACGTCGGCTGTCGTCGCGTCGGCAAGCTCGGCGGCCCAGACGTCGCCGTTGTCCTCGAAGCCCTTCTTCTCCTCCCCGGTGAGCTTTTCCCAGGCTCCGTCACCGAGCGAGTCCTCGGCGAACTCGCGCGGGCTCGGGGTCCGCTCGGGGGCTTGGGGCGCTCCGCCCAGCAGGTGCGGGAGGGCGGGCTCGTGCACGGCGAGGCTGAGGAAGGAGGCAGGCTGTCGCGCCGCGGCGCTCAGCGCGATCGTCCCGCCCAGCGAGCCGGCGGCGACATGGGCCGGGCCGCCCGTCTCCTCGATCAGCTCGAGCAGGTCCTGGGCGTCGCGCTGGATCGTCTCGTGCTCGCCGCCGCTTCGGCCGTGGCCGCGGCGGTCGTAGGTCACCACGCGGAAGTCCGACGCGAGCTCGCGCGACAGGCGCGTCCAGTGGCGACCGTCGGCCCAGGCGCCGTGCACGAGCACGAGCGGGTCGCCGCTCCCGGTCTCCTCGTGGAAGAGCATTCGCGCGCAGCGTACGCTCAGCCGCGATGTCCGGGACCGCTCCCCCGCCACCGCCCGTCGGCCTCTGCGACAGCTGCCGCCACCAGCGGGTGGTGCGGAACACGCGCGGCTCGGTGTTCTCGCTGTGCGAGCGCTCGCGCACCGAGCCCGAGTACCCGCGCTATCCGCGGCTGCCGGTCGTGCGCTGCGCGGGGCACGAGGTCCGGCCGTCCAAGTGAGGGGTCGCGTGGTCCGCGTCCTGGTGCTCCTGGCCGTGGTGCTGGCGGGCGTGGCGGGCGGGTTCGTCGCTCTCGTGGCGTTCCGCGTCGACCGCGACACCTCGGTGGCCACGGCACGGCTGTCGGTCACGCCGGCGTCGCACGGCGCGCTCGACCTCTACGTGCCGCTCGTCGACTGGGGCGCGCGCTTCCCGGTAGTCCGCTTGCCGGTGCGGCTGCACGTGGACGTGAGGAGCATCGACCGCGACGCCGTCGCGCTGCTCGCGCGCGGGCGAAAGGACGCGATCGCACAGGTGCGCGACGAGGTGCGCGACGCGATCGCGTCGTACATCCGGCTGCTGATCGTGGTGGTGTTCGCCGCGTCGCTGGCGCTCGGGTCGCTCACGGCGTTCGCGGTGCGCGGCCGGGCCGGCCCGCGGCTGCGCTGGACCGTGCCGGCGGCGATCCTCACCGCGTTCGCGTGGCTCGTGGTGGTGCTGGTGATGCTCCCGCCGCGCGGCCGCGTGGACAACCCGGAGTACTACGCGCACGGCCCCGAGATCCCGCGCGCGCTCGCCGCCGTCGAGTCGGCCGCAGCGTCGTCGGGGCGGCTGAGCGAGGAGCTCGACACGCAGCTGGTCGGGCTCGCACGACTCCTGGTCGCGCCGGCGGGCCGGCCGCCGCTCAGCGGACTGCCGCAGCTGGTGCTCGCCTCGGATCTGCACAACAACATCGCGGCGCTGCCGGCGCTCGAGCGAGCGACCGGCCGTCGGCCGCTGTTCTTCGACGGCGACCTGACCGACTCGGGCTCGCCGCTCGAGACGGCGCTGGTGCGGCGCGTGGTGCAGGCCGGGCATCCGTTCGTGTTCGTGTCGGGCAACCACGACTCCGACACGCTCGAGCGCGAGCTGGCCGCCGCGGGCGCGATCGTGCTCACCCAGCGCGGCCGCCTGCTTCCGGGCGGCGGGTTCGGCGAGCGCATCGTGACGGTGGGAGGTCTCCGGGTGGCCGGCTACTCCGATCCGTTCGAACGCAGGCGCGCGAACCGCTACCGCGCCACCGGCCCGCCGAACAGCACCGCCGCCCAGCGGCGCGCGTTCGCCGGCTGGCTCCGCGCGATCGCGCCCGACGTGGACGTGGTGATGGTCCACGCCCCCGGCCTGGCGGAGGACGGGCTGAACGAGCTCCGCGCCCACGCGCCGTCGCACCCCCTGCTGGTGCTCAACGGGCACACGCACGAGCAGGCGCTCTCGACCGCGCGCAACCTCGACGTGGTCAACGGCGGGACCGTCGGCGGCGGCGGCACCGGCAACCTCGACGAGGACAAGCCGATCGGCCTGGCCGTCGTCACCTACAGGACGCGCGGCGGCTTCGTGCCGCTGGCCGCGGACCTTGTCGAGATCGATCCGGGCGACGGGTCAGCCACCGCGCGGCGGGAGCGGCTGGACGTGGCGGCGCCGTAGCCGGGTCGTCCAGCGCCACCCGGCTCGTCGCCCGGGGCGTGGTTCGGTTGGGCTGGGGAGGGGGTCGAGTCGGCTTCGTCCTGGATTTAGCTCGCCTAGCGAGGCAAAGTCAGGACGAAGCCCCACCCATGCCCTTTGTTGCCCACCAGACCACACCCGGGCGACGAGCCGGGCGGCACTGACCTCAGCCCACGTACACGAGGCGCGTGACCACGCCGAGCGCCAGCCCGGCCGCGACGGCGGTGAGCAGCGAGTCGCGCCGCGCGACGGGCATGGCTCAGATCAGGGAACGCCGCCGGAGACGGCTGAGCCCTCGACGACCGTCGAGCCGTCCTCGGCGATGTGCGCCTGCGGCGGACGGTCGGCGACCACGCCGTCGAACGTCCCCTGGATCGGCTCGCCCATGCTCGGCCTGAC
>JBJMLK010000092.1:0-14929 GCA_045805345.1 Thermoleophilaceae bacterium
ACGGGCGCCTGGCCGGACCAGCACCAGATCCCGGCGATGAACTGGTACCACCGCGGCGAGGAGCGCTACGTGGAGTACGGCAGCTCGTTCGAGGCGAGCCGGATGTTCGGGATGTTGCGCTCGATGCAGGACACCGTCTACAACATGAACCTCGCGCACCTGAGCCGGGCGACGCCGACGGTCTTCGAGCAACTGCAGGACGCCGGCGTGCGCTCGGCGTGCACCACGTACCTGATCTACCGCGGCCGCACGCGCCATGCCACCGCCGAGGCGGGGCTGTACCCGCGCATCGCGCGCGCCGCCGGCGGGACGCAGTTCCGGCACGCCGTCTGGGGACCGGACGAGCTCTTCTACGCCGACCTGTTCGCCTCGCGCCGGACCGACTGCCGGTCGACGCTCGGCATGCCCGGACAGCGCGACCAGCACACGGCGTGCGTGACGGCCCACCTCGTGGAGCACGACCTGGCGGACTTCACGCTCGTCTCGCTGCCGGACAACGACACCTACTCGCATCGCCGCGGGCCGTTCGCGCAGGTCACGTCGATCGCGTCGGCCGACCGCGCGCTAGAGCGCATCATGCACGCGGGCGGCGGTCCCGACGCGTTCCTCGAGGACCACGCGGTGATCGTCATGTCGGACCACTCCCAGACGGCGGTGGCGGATCGCGTGAACCTCGCGGAGGCGCTGTCGTCCTGGAACGTGCTGATGCCCGACGGCGCGCCCGGCGAGGCCGAGATCGCCGTCTGCCCGTCGCAGCGCTCGGCGCAGATCTACGTGCTCGATCCCGACAAGCGCGCCGCGCTGATGCCGCGCCTCCTGCGCGACCTGGGCGAGGTGAACGGGCTCGACGCGATCGCGTTCCGCGACGGCGACGAGGCTGCTGTGTGGACCCCGCGCGGGGACCTGCGGTTCGCGCCCGGCGGCGACCTGGTCGACAGGCGCGGCAACTCCTGGAGCGTCGAGGGCGATCCGTCGGCGCTCGGCCTCGAGACCGAGGACGGGCGCGTGCGCAGCCGCTCGCACCCGCTGGCGCTGACGCGCCTGTGGAGCGCTCTCCAATCCTCGCGGACGGGTGACCTGCTGATCTCCGCCGACGGCGGCTACGAGTTCGTCGACTGGGGCGGAATCGCCCACGTGGGCGGCGGCAGCCACGGCTCGCTGCTGCGCGGAGACTCGCTCGGGGCGCTGATCACATGCGGTCTCGAGACCCCGCCGGAGGCCGCGCCCGAGCAGTGGACGATCGCCGACGTGACACCGCTCGTGCTCCACCACTTCTCGCTACCCTCGTGACCGCGATGCCCGAGGACACCGCAACGGCCTCCGTGCCGGCGCCTGGCAAGACCCCGCCGCGGGAGCTTCGGATCCACACCCGGGTCCGTCACGGCATGAAGCGGCCGCACAACTGGTGGCAGCTGATCAAGTTCTGCGTGGTCGGCGGCTCCGGCTTCGTGGTCAACGTCTCGGTGTTCTTCGTCGTGAACCACCTGCTCGGCGTGCACCACATCGCGGCCGCGACGGTCGCGTTCGTGCTGGCGCTGATCAACAACTTCTGGTGGAACCGCCACTGGACGTTCGGCAAGCACGGCGCGCGCGACGACCACGCCGGGTTCCAGGCCGCGCGCTTCTTCGGCGTGAGCGTCGTGGCGTTCCTCGTGGCGCTCGCGATCCTCCAGCTGCTGGTGTCGACCACCGACCTGCCGGCGACCGTCGCACAGGCGATCTCGATCATCGCCGCGACGCCGCTCAACTTCGTCGGCAACAAGATGTGGACGTTCGCGCGCCGCGGGCCGCGCGCCGCGTAGGCCGGCTCCTCGCCCTAGCGGCGGTCCTGCTCGCGGGCCTCGCGGCCAGCGCATGGGCCGACCAGCTGCCGCAACCGCCGTCGCTCACCAAGCCGCCGCCGTTCCACCGGCTCACCGCGAACCAGGCGAAGGAGATCGCGCGCTTCGACCCGAAGGTGCGCGCCGAGGAGCGCAAGCGCGGGATGATGGCGGCGTTCGCGTACCTGGACGGCCCGCTGCGCTGGCAGATCAGCTTCTTCCAGGGCGGCAAGGAGCGGGCGCAGGTGAAGATCGACGACGCGTCCGGCGCGGTTCTGGAGGTGTGGACCGGCTGGCAGGTGCCGTGGAAGATGGCGCGCGGCTACGAGGGGCAGTTCGGCGGCAAGCTCAACGCGCCGTACGTGTGGTTGCCGCTCTGCGTGCTCTTCCTGCTGCCGTTCGTGGACCCGCGCCGGCCGTTCCGGATGCTCCACCTCGACCTGCTGGCGCTGCTGGCGTTCGGCGTCTCGCACGTGTTCTTCAACCGCGGGCAGATCGACGTGTCGGTGCCGCTCGTGTACCCGGTGCTCGTCTACCTGCTGGTGCGGATGCTGTGGGCCGGCCGGCGGCGACGCGAGTCGTCGGGGCGCGTGCTGCCGGTCTTACCGGTCGCGGCCGTTGCGCTGGCCGTGCTGTTCCTCGTGGGGTTCCGGATAGCGCTCAACGTGGCCGACTCGAGCGTGATCGACGTGGGCTACGCGAGCGTGGTGGGCGCACACCGGATTGCCGACGGACGCGGCCTCTACGACGGCCGCTTCGCGGCGGACAGCGAGCACGGCGACACCTACGGGCCGGTGAACTACCTGCTGTACCTGCCGTTCGAGCGCGCCTTCGGCTTCCACGGCAAGTGGGACGACCTGCCGTCCGCGCACGCGGCCGCGATCTTCTTCGACCTCTTCACGCTGCTCGGACTGCTGGTGCTCGGCCGGAGGCTGAGGGCCGGGCCGGCCGGCACCGAGCTCGGCGTGGCGCTCGCGTTCGCCTGGGCGGCGTACCCGTACACCACGTTCGTGCTCCAGTCGAACTCGAACGACGCGGTGGTGGCGCTGCTCGTGGTGTGGGGCCTGGTGGCGATCAACTCGCCGCCCGCCCGTGGTGCGATGGCCGCGCTCGCGGGCGCGTCGAAGCTCGCGCCGGCGGCGCTCGCGCCGCTCTTCATCCGCGGGCGCTCGCCCACCCGCCGCGGCGTGCTGCTCGCCGCGCTCGCGTTCGCGGTCGTGGCGGCCGCGGCGTTCCTGCCGTTCCTCCCCGACGACGGCGTGCGCGGGCTGTGGGACCGCACGCTGGGCTACCAGGCCGGGCGCAACTCGCCGTTCAGCATCTGGGGGCAGTACGGCGCGTGGACGTGGCTGCAGACGATCGTTCTCGTGGCGGCACTCGGGCTCGCCGTTCTCGTCGCCTTCCTCCCGCGCGGGCATCGCTCCACAGCGCAGGTGGCGGCGCTCGCCGCGGCCGTGCTCATCTCGCTCCAGCTCGGAGCCGACCACTGGTTCTACCTCTACATCCCGTGGTTCGCGCCGCTGGTGTTCGTGGCGCTGCTGGCGGCGCCGGTCGCCTCGCCCCGGGTGCGTGGCGCTCCGCCCGTGCGTTCACCGGAGCCCGAGGCCGCGCTCGTCGGGCAATAACGGGCGGCCCGAGCGGGGGTGGGGCCCCTCCTGGCCCACCCTCAAAAGCCGCAGTTTGCGACGGCGCCGGCGCGCGGGTCGGCGGAGACCGGACTAGCGAGGCGCCTCCACCAGCAGCTGCTCGATCGAGGTCGCGCGCCCGTCGTCGCCGGCCTCGATCAGGACCCCCATCAGCCACGGGTCCTCGTCGGCCGTCTCGAACTTGACCGGCATCATCGTGCGGAACCGCTCCACCGCCTGCTCGCGCCGCACCCCGATCACGCCGCCGCGGGCACCGGTCATCCCCACGTCGGAGATGAAGGCGGTCCCGCCGGGCAGCACGCGCCCGTCGGCCGTCGGCACGTGCGTGTGCGTGCCGACGCAGGCGGTCACGCGCCCGTCGAGGTGCCAGCCCATCGCCACCTTCTCGCTGGTCGCCTCGGCGTGGAAGTCAACGAGCACGTGGTCGGCCTTGTCGCGCAGCTCGGCGAGGATCGCGTCGGCCTCGGAGAACGGCGAGCGCGCGGCGTCGATGAACACGAGGCCACTCAGGTTCACCACCGCGAGCTTCATCCCGTCGCGCTCCACCACGGTGTGCCCGCGGCCGGGGTTGCCCTTTGGGTAGTTGGCCGGGCGCACGATCCGCGGCTCGGTGTCGAGCAGCTCGTACACGTCGCGGTGGCGGTAGGCGTGGTTGCCGAGCGTGATCGCGTCGACGCCGAGGTCGTCGAGCATCTCGCGCGCGATCTTCGCGTTGATGCCGATCCCCCCCGCGGCGTTCTCGCCGTTCACGACCACCCAGTCGGGTCGGTGCTGGTCGCGCAGCCCGGGCAGCAGGTCGGCGAGCGCGCGCCGGCCGGGGCTGCCCACCACGTCGCCCACGAACAGGAGCCTCACGGCCGGGCATTGTGTCCCATCCCACTACCTTTGCCCGCCATGGCCCTGCTCGAGGCGCGCGCCCTCGTCAAGCGGTACGGCGACCGGGTCGCGGTCAGCGGCGTGTCGATCGACGCCGCGCCCGGCGAGCTCGTCGGGATCATCGGCCCGAACGGCGCCGGCAAGACGACGCTGCTGTCGATGCTCGCCGGCATCCAGCGCCCGGACGGCGGCGAGATCCTCACCGCGCCCGACCGGATCGGCTGGGTCCCGCAGCAGCCGTCGCTGTACGGCAAGCTCAGGGTCGCGGAGAACCTCCAGCTGTTCGCCCGCCTCGAGGGCTCGCCCGACGTGCCCGCCGCGGTCGACGCGATGCTCGACCAGACCGACCTCCGCGACCGCGCGGACAGCCTCGCGTCGACCCTGTCGGGCGGCAACCGGCAGCGCCTGAACATCGCGATCGGGCTGCTGTCCAACCCGCAGGTGCTGCTGCTCGACGAGCCGAGCGCCGCGCTCGACCCGCGTCAGCGTGAGCGGCTGTGGGAGTTCATCGTCGAGCACGCGTCGCAGGGCACGGCCGTCGTCTACTCGAGCCACAACGTGCAGGAGGTCGACCGCTACGCGCACCGCCTGCTCGTGCTGGCCGACGGCGAGCTGCTGTTCACGGGCTCGCCTCGCGAGCTGGAGGACGCGGTCGGCCAGGACACCGCGCGCGACTTCGAGTCGGCGTTCGTCGAGTTCCTCCGCCAGCGGGGCCACTGATGCGCTGGCTGCTCCAGAAGGACCTCCGCATCCTGTCGCGCTCGCCGATGCTCGTGGCGATGCTCGTGATCTACCCGATCGTGATCGCCGCGCTGGTCGGCTTCGCGCTCACGAGCGGTCCCAGCAAGCCGCGCGTGGCGGTCCTCAACCAGGTGCCGAAGTCGGCCAACCAGGTGGACCTGGGCGGCGAGAGCGTGAACGTCGCGGAGGAGGCCAAGCCGCTGTTCGACGCGATCGACCCGGTCTACGTGCACAGTCGCAAGGAGGCGGTCGACAAGGTCAGGTCGGGCGACGTGCTGGCCGCGCTGATCCTGCCGCCCGACATCACCCGCAAGCTCGAGGCGGCCACGGCCGGCAACGGGGCGCCGCCGCACGTCGAGGTGTTCTACAACGCCGAGGACCCCGCCAAGCAGCGCTTCGTGGAGAACACGATCAAGGCGCGCGTGCAGGAGGCCAACGCGGCGCTCGCCAAGAAGTTCACCCAGGTGGCGGCCGGCTACATCCAGCTGCTGTCGAGCGGGGGCTCGCTCAGCCTCTTCGGCCAGACGCTCAACATCCTCGGGCTGGAGCGGACCGAGCAGATCCTGGCGGACGTGGGCAAGCACGCGCCGAAGGGCTCCGGGACCGCCGCCGAGCTGGCCGCGGTCACGCGCTTCGCCCGCCTCGCGCGCGAGAACCTCGGCCTGGCCGACAAGGTGCTCGCGGCGGTCGGGACTCCGATCAAGGTGGACTCGACGATCGTGAAGGGCGGCAAGACGCCGCTCGGGTCGTTCGCGGCGGCGATCGCCGTGACGGTCACGCTCATGTTCGTCACGCTGCTGCTGGCGGCGGGCGCGCTGGCCCTCGAGCGCGAGGAGAACGCCTTCCCGCGGCTCGTGCGCGGCCTGGTTTCGCGCACCGGCCTGCTGGTCGAGAAGGTCGGCCTGGCGGCGATGTGCTCGGTCGTGGTCGCGCTGCTGCTCCTGGCCGGCCTGGCGCTGTTCGTGGACCTGCCGTGGGACCGCTTCGCCCTCTGGGTGGCGGCGCTGGCCTTCGGCGGCCTCGCCTTCGGCGCCCTCGGCGTGGCGATGGGCGCCGTGGCACGCGAGGTCCGGGCGGCCTCGCTCCTCGCCTTCATGGCCTCGCTGCCGATCGCCGTGCTCGGACTCGTCCCCTCCGGCGCGGTGGCGGGGGGCCTTTACGACGCGATCCGCATCGTCTCCGCCGTGTTCCCGTTCAAGCCGGCGCTGGACGCGCTCAAGTCCGCGCTCAGCGAGTCCGGTGGCATCGGCCTGCCGCTGCTCCACCTGGCGCTGCTGACGATCGCCTTCACGCTGATCGCACGCCTCGCGCTGGTCCGGTTCGCGTCCGTAGACTGATCGGCATGGCATTCCCGGCTACGCGCATGCGCAGGCTCCGCCGCTCGGGCCTGCTGCGCGGGATGGTGCGCGAGACCGAGCTCACGCCGGCGCACCTCGTGCAGCCGCTGTTCGTGGAGCTGGGCACCGACCACCGCACGCCGATCGAGGCGATGCCGGGCGTCGACCGGCTCTCGATCTCGCACGCCGTCGAGGAGGCCGCCGCGGCGCACGAGCTCGGCGTGCCGGCCGTCCTGCTGTTCGGGATCCCGTCGCACAAGGACGAGCAGGCGTCGGGCGCCTACGACGCCGAGGGTGTCGTCCAGCTGGCCACGCGCGCGATCAAGGAGCAGCTGCCGGAGCTGGTCGTGATCGCCGATGTCTGTCTCTGCGAGTACACCTCGCACGGCCACTGCGGCGTGGTGCGCGAGGATGGGCAGGTGGACAACGACATGACGCTCGAGCTGCTCGCGAAGACCGCGATCTCGCAGGCCGCCGCGGGCGCCGACGCCGTCGCGCCGAGCGACATGATGGACGGCCGCGTGGGCGCGCTTCGCTCGCAGCTCGACGCCGAGGGCCACTCCGAGACGCCGATCATCGCCTACTCCGCCAAGTTCGCCTCGGCCTTCTACGGGCCGTTTCGCGAGGCGGCCGACTCGACCCCGGCGTTCGGCGACCGGCGCTCGTACCAGATGGACCCCGCCAACGCCGACGAGGCGGTGCGCGAGGCGCTGCTCGACGTCGAGGAGGGCGCGGACGTGGTGATGGTCAAGCCCGCGCTTCCCTACCTCGACGTGGTGCGGCGCGTGAAGGAGGCCACGCGGCTGCCGGTTGCCGCCTACAACGTCTCCGGCGAGTACGCGATGGTCAAGGCCGCCGCGGCGGCCGGCTACGTCGACGAGCGCGCCGTCGTGCTCGAGTCGCTCACGGGCATACGTCGCGCCGGTGCCGACATCGTCATCACCTACCACGCGCGGGACGCCGCCGAATGGCTGAGCTGACGCGGGCGCGGCCCAAGGTCCGCAGCCGCAGCGGCGGCGCGGCCGTGCCGCTCGACGAGCTGGACCGCCGCCTGCTCAACCTGCTGCAGGGCAGCTTCCCGCTCGAGCCGCGGCCGTTCGCCCGCGTCGCCGAGGCGGCCGGGGTGGCCGAGGACGAGGTGCTGGCCCGCACCCGGCGGCTGGTCGACGAGCGGATCATCCGCCAGGTCACTCCGATCTTCGACACTCGCGCGCTCGGCTACACGTCGATGCTGGTGGCGGCGAAGGTCGACGCCGAGAACCCGCACCGCGCCGCGGGCGTGATCAACGCCCACCCCGGCGTGTCGCACAACTACCTCCGCAACCACGACTTCAACCTCTGGTTCACGATCGCCGTCGAACCCGACTCGAAGCTCGGCCTGGAGGGGACGCTCGAGGCGCTCGCAGCGGAGGCCGGCGCCACGTCGGTCCGCCAACTGCCGACGCTGAAGCTCTTCAAGATCCGCATGGACCTCGATATGGAGGGCGACACCGACGCACTCAAGAAGACGGTCGCCGAGGCGCCGGCCGAGACCGAGCCGCAGCCGTACGACGACTTCGACGTGGCGGTGATCCGCGCCCTGCAGGGCGACATGCCGGTGATTCCCGAGCCCTACGCGCCCGCCGCGGCCGAGCTGGGCATCCCGCAGGAGCGGCTGCTCGAGCACCTCGAGGCGATGCGCGAGCGCCGCCTGCTGCGCCGCGTGGCCGCGATCCTCTTCCACCGCCGCGCGGGCTTCTCCGCAAACGGCATGGGCGTCTGGAAGGTGCCCGAGGACAGGATCATGGAGCTCGCCCCGCGCATGGCCGCGGTCCGCGGCATCTCGCACTGCTACCAGCGCCCGACCTACGAGGACTGGCCCTACTCGGTGTTCACGATGGCCCACGGCCGCTCGAAGGATGAGTGCGACGCGATCCTGGAGTCGATCGCCATCGACACCGGCATCCACGAGCGCTCGACGCTCTACTCCTCGACCGAGTTCAAGAAGATCCGCCTCCTGTACTTCACCGACGAGTTCAAGCGGTGGGAAGCGGCACACCTCGGATGACCGATCGCGGACCCGCGCGTTCCTGGGGCCGCGAAAATCGAGCCGGCCAAGGACGCAGGGCGATGTCCATGCATGAATGCATGGACGAGTCCCGAGGACGCAGGCGGGCGACGATTTGCAGCGGTATCCAGGGATGCGGGGGGTCGAGATCGGTCATCCGTTAGCGGCCACGCGGTCGCTCGAGCTGTACAACCGGGCGCTCCAGCTGATCCCGGGCGGGGTCAACTCCCCGGTCCGCGCGATGGGCTCGATCGGGCGCGACCCGATCTTCGTCGAGCGCGGCGAGGGTGCCGAGCTCGTCGACGTGGACGGCAACCGCTACGTGGACTGGGTCATGTCGTGGGGTCCGCTGATCGCCGGGCACGCGCATCCCGACGTGGTGGCCGCAGTGGTGGGAGCCGCCCAGCACGGCACGAGCTACGGCGCGCCGACCGAGCGGGAGGTGGAGCTGGCCGAGGAGGTGGTGCGGCGGGTGCCGAGCGCGGAGATGGTCCGGATGACCTCGTCCGGCACCGAGGCCGCCATGAGCGCCGTGCGCCTGGCCCGGGCGGCCACGGGTCGCGACGCCGTCGTCAAGTTCGCCGGCGCCTACCACGGGCACGTGGACGGGCTGCTGGCCGACGCCGGCTCTGGCCTCGCCACCCAGGGCATCCCGGCCAGCCCGGGCGTGACCGCGGCCCAGGCCGCCGACACGATCGTCCTGCCGTGGAACGACCCGGTCGCGGTCGAGGCGGCGCTGGCCGCCCGTCCGGTGGCGGCGCTGCTCTGCGAGCCGGCGCCGGCCAACATGGGCCTCGTGCCGGCCGAGCCGGGCTTCCTCGAGCTGCTGCGCGAGGCCGCGACCTCCACGGGCGCCCTGCTGGTGTTCGACGAGGTGATCTCGGGCTTCCGCACGGGCCCCGGGGGGATCCAGGCGCGCAGCGGAGTCGTGCCCGACCTGACGCTGCTCGGCAAGGTGCTCGGTGGCGGGCTTCCGGCGGCCGCCTACGCGGGGTCCGAGGAGCTGATGGAGCGAATCGCGCCCGCCGGCGACGTCTACCAGGCCGGCACGCTCTCGGGCAACCCGCTGGCCACCGCCGCCGGGCTCGCCACGCTGCGTCTGCTCGACGCCGCCGCGTACCGGCGCCTCGAGGCCACCACCGAGCGCCTGGCGCGCGGGCTCGAGGCCGCGGCCGCGGATGCCGGCGTGGCGGTCACGGTGCCGCGCACGTGCGGCCTCCTCACGGTCTTCATGGGGGCGGAGCCGGTGCGCGACTACGAGGGCGCCAAGGCCTGCGACGCCGCCGCCTACGGAGCCTTCTGCCGCGCCATGCTCGAGCGCGGCGTGTACCCGCCCGCCTCGCAGTTCGAGGCGTGGTTCGTGTCGCTCGCCCACGAGGACGAGCACGTGGAGCGGACGCTCGAGGCCGCGCGCGAGGCGTTCGCGTCGCTGTGAGCGCGCTGCGCGAGCTGGTGGCCGCGGCCGACCCGAGCGTGCGCCCGCACGGGGTCCCCGACCCGCCCACGGGCGAGTTCGAGGCACGCATGCCGGACCCGAACCGGGGCTTCGTGCTCGAGGCCGTGCGCGAGGGCTACCTGCTGCACTACGGCGAGCCCCGCGCGTTCGCCGGAATGGACCCCGATCTACGCCTCCTTGCAGGGGATTCGCTGTACGCACTGGGCCTCGCCCGGCTGGCCGAGGCCGGCGACCTGGCCGCGGTGGCGGTGCTGGCGGACCTGATCTCGGCGTGCGCGCAGGCCGAGTCCGAAGGCAGGCGCGACGGCGCTCGGGAGCACTGGGACGCCAGCGTCAGTGCGCTGTCGCGCACACAGCCCCGGGACCCGAACCGGTAAAGTCAGGTGGGCCCTCCGAGCGCAAACGATTACGCCTGAAGAGCCTTGGCAGACCCTTCCAGCAGACCCCACCAGAAGAAGTCCCCGTACGCCGCCGACCGTGGGATGCCCGGCGCGTTCGAGGGCGAGACCGTCACGCGGCGGCGCCTGTTCACGGCCGGCGCGCTGGCGGCGGGCGGGGTCGCGTCGGCCGCCTTCGGCCTTCCGGCGCTTGGCTTCGCGCTCGGCCCGATCTTCGAGAAGACCGAGCAGGGCAACTTCCAGGACGTCGGTCCCGTCGCTGACTTCAACCCGCAGACCTACGTGACCAAGGTCATCACGATCGTCGCCAACGAGGGCGAGGCCGGCAAGACCACCGTGTACGTGCGCAGGTTCGATCCGACGCGCGATACGGACAAGCTGAAGCAGCCGTACATCGCGATCTCCAACAGGTGCATGCACCTCGGCTGTCCGGTCCGCTACGTGCAGGCGTCCGAGCGCTTCATCTGCCCGTGCCACGGCGGCGTCTACGAGTTCGACGGCAAGGTGGCCGGCGGGCCGCCGGTCCGGCCGCTCGACCGCTTCGAGACCAAGGTCGAGAAGGGCCGCGTGAAGGTCGGCCCGCGCTTCTCGCTCGACTCCCACCTGCATCGCTTCAAGGTCCGCGACCCGTCCAACCACCTGGACGGGCTGTGGCAGTACCTCTACCCGTCGAGGCCGACCACGTGAAGCTGCTCCCCGGTCCACTTCGCCGCCGCCGCGAAGAACCCGCGCCGCCGCCCGGAAACGGCGCCGACGGCGACCTGCGCAACGGCGGCGAGGCGCTCGTCAAGGAACGCGAGAAGGAGGCCGAGCGCGAGCGCCGCAGCGAGGCGCTCAAGGACGTGCCGGTCGCGGTCGTCGGCTGGGTGGACGAGCGCACCGGCGCCGGCCCGTTCCTGCGCGGCTTCCTCTACCGCAAGGTTCCGCACGGCACCAACTGGTTCTACACGCTCGGCTCGGCCACGATGTTCGCGTTCCTCTCGCAGGCGGTGACCGGCGTCTTCCTGGCCATGTACTACCGGCCGTCGACCACGCAGGCCTACGAGTCGATCCAGCACATCCAGAACGACGTCTTCCTCGGCCAGTTCGTGCGCGGCATGCACCGCTGGGGCGCCAGCGTGATGGTGATCCTGATCTTCCTCCACATGGGGCGCACGTTCTTCTTCGGCGCCTACAAGTACCCGCGCGAGCTGAACTGGATCATCGGCGTCGTGCTGCTGATCCTCACGATGCTCATGGGCTTCAGCGGCTACCTGCTGCCGTTCGACCAGCGGTCCTTCTGGGCGACGGTCGTTGGCGTGAACCTCAACTCGTCCGGTCCGTTCGTGGGGCCCTATCTGGCCGACTTCCTGCGCGGTGGCTCGGAGTTCGGGGCCACGACGCTCAGCCGCTTCTACTCGATCCACATGCTGCTCGTGCCGGGGCTGATCGCCGCACTGATCGGCGCGCACCTCTACCTGGTGGCCAAGCTGGGCACCACGGCGCCGCCGTGGCTGAAGGCCGAGAAGTCGCGCGACCTCGCCCGGGAAGAAATCTAGGGGTCCGGGCTCGTGAACGCGCGCGAGAAGGAGCAGTACCTCCGCGAGTACCACGTGATGAAGATGCGGGGGAAGCCGTTCTTCCCCTACGCGGTGCTCAAGGACTCGCTGATGGCGTGCATCGTGATGGCCGTGATCATCGCGATGGCCATCCTGTTCGGCTCGGAGCTCGGGCCGAAGGCCGACCCGACGTCGACCACCTACACGCCGCGGCCCGAGTGGTACTTCTTCTTCCTCTTCGAGCTCCTGCGCGTGGTCAAGCCGCCCGCGCTCGTGTTCATCGCCACGGTCGGCATCCCGACGATCTGCATGGTGCTGCTGTTCCTGCTGCCGTTCTACGACCGCAACCCGGAGCGCAACCCGCTCAGGCGGCCGATCGCGACGCTCGCCGGCATCACCACGATCGCGGCGATGGCCTACCTCACGGTCGAGGGCGCGCTCGCCGGAGCGCCCACCGAGATCGAGATGGGCGTGGCGAAATCGCTCGAGCCGGGCAAGGCCGTGGCCGCCTCGTCGGGCTGCCTCGGCTGCCACAAGATCGGCGAGAACGGCAACTCCGGTCCGGGTCCGCAGCTGACCAAGGTCGGCGCGCGGCTGCCGCGCCAGGCGATCGCGCGCACGCTGATCAACCCCACGCCGCCGATGCCCACCTATTCGAAGCTGCGCCAGCAGAACCCCAAGCAGTTCAACCAGCTGGTCGACTTCCTCAGCTCGCTCAAGTAGCGGGCCCGGTATGAGCGCGGGACGGATCGCCGGGCCCGGGGCGCCCGGCACCCTGCCCGAGGACCAGGTGCGGGCGATGTTCGACCGCATCGCGCGCGTCTACGACCTGATGAACCGGGTCATGACCGTGGGGCTGGACGAGCGCTGGCGCGAGCGGGCGGCCGACCTCGCGGCGCTGCGACCGGGCGATCGCGCGCTCGACGTGGCCACCGGGACCGGCGACCTCGCGATCGCGCTCAAGCGCCGCGTGGGAGCGGACGGCGAGGTGGTGGGCGCCGACTTCTCCGAGGCGATGCTCGAGCTGGCGCGGGCCAAGGCTGACGACGTGGCGTTCGAGACGGGCAACGCGCTCGACCTCCCCTACGAGGACGACTCCTTCCACGCCGCGACGGTGGGCTTCGGGGCGCGCAACTTCGCCGACCTGGCGCGCGGGCTGTCGGAGATGACGCGCGTGGTGCGGCCCGGCGGGCGCGTGGTGGTGCTGGAGATCACGACGCCCGAGCGACCGCCGCTGTCGGTGTTCTTCAGGGTCTGGTTCGACCGGGTGGTGCCGCTGCTCGGGCGGCTCGCCGGGGACCCGGACGCCTACTCGTACCTGCCGAGCTCGGTGCGCCGGTTCCCGAACGCGCGCGGCCTGGCCGCCGCGATGACCGCGGTCGGGCTCGTGCGCGTGCGCTGGGTCCTCACGGCCGGCGGCATCATCGCGATCCACTCCGGCGAGGTCGAGGGGTGAGCGGCGGCCTGGCGCCGGCCGCCGACGTGCTCGCGGCCGGCGGGCCGCGGCTCGCGGACCTGCTCGAGCGGACCGAGGACAAGCTCGGCCAGGCGGCCGCCGGCTACGGCGACGCCCTGGCCGAGCTCGTGAGGCGCACGCTGACCGCGGGCGGCAAGCGGCTGCGTCCCACGCTCCTGTTCATCGCGGCCGGCGAGGCGGCGTCGGACGAGCTCGTGGGCGCCGCCGTGGCGGTCGAGCTCCTCCACATGGCCACGCTGGTGCACGACGACGTGCTGGATCGCGCCGCGCTGCGCCGCGGCAGGCCGACGATCTTCGCAAGCGACGGCCGCGGCGCCGCCACTGCCACCGGCGACTTCCTCTTCTCGCGGGCGTTCGCCGTCCTCGCCGCCACCGGCCATCGCGACGCCGTGCGCATCCTCTCCGACGCCGCGTCCGGGCTGGCCGAGGGCGAGCTGATGCAGCGCGAGGACGCGTGGGCCCGGGCGGTCACGCCCGAGCGCTACCTCGAGCGCTGCCGCCTCAAGACCGCGCGCCTGTTCGAGGCCGCGTGCGCGATCGGGTCGCTTCTCGGCGGGCCGGGCGCCGGCGGGGCCGCCGCGCTCAGCGGCTTCGGCCACGAGATCGGCATCGGCTTCCAGATCCTCGACGACGTGCTCGACGTGTCGGGCCCCGCGGAGCGCACGGGCAAGCCGCGCGGCACCGACCTCCTCGACGGCACCGTCACGCTGCCGCTGATCCTCGCCCGCGAGCGCGATCCCGCGGTCGCCGGCCTGGACCTCCGGGCGACGGTCACGGACGCCGCGGCGGCCGCGGCGCTCTGCGACCGGATCACCGCGACCGGAGCCCTCGACGACGCGCGTGCGGCGGCGCTGGAGCACGTGGCGGCCGGGAAGCGGGCGCTGGAGGGCGTGGACCTCCCGTCGGAGCAGCGGGCGCTGCTCGATCTCGCCGCGGATCGCGCGGTCGAGCGGTACGCGTAGGCGCTCGCCGCGTTGCGCTCAGCTCGCGGCCGGCGCCGGTGCGCCGGCGCGGTCCGAACTGCGGCTTATGAGGGGTGCCCGGGCGGGGATTTCACCTTCGTCCTGGATTTAGCTCGCTAGGCGATCTCAAAGCAGGACGAAACCGCCCGCGCACCCTTCCCAAGCCAATCGGACGCGGCCGGGAAGCCGCGCCGGGTGGCGCTGAGCGCCGCGCGACGCGCGCCGCGCGGGTGCAGCCGGCCTAGAAGTCGACCGGCAGGATCGCGTCTGCCCGAAGCGCGGCCGCGAAGCGGTCGATCTCCTCGGACATGTTCGCGGTCACGAGCCGCTTGTAGTCGCGGCTGAGGGCGTCGGTGCCGGCCTCGAGCTCGTCGTCGAAGCGGTCGCACTGCGTCTGCGAGAACACCCCGGCCTCGGTCCACTCGCACTCCGGGCAGCGGAGCGTGACGTTCCAGGCCTGGGCGCCCGCCTCGTCCCACTGGATGGGGTAGACGAGGTGGGAGCTGCAGTTGACGCAGAGGTGGAGGTCGCGGTCCTCGTCGGTGCTCGGCGCGGCGGGAGCCGCCTCGCGCTCGACGGGGGCCGACGCGAAGGACGCGTGATCGAAGTAGACGACCTCGATCGTCTTCCC
>JBJMLK010000093.1:0-3265 GCA_045805345.1 Thermoleophilaceae bacterium
CGCCGCCGCCCGCGGCCGTTCGAGGCCCGAGAGGTCGAGGTACGCCTCGTCGAGCCCGACCACCTCGACGCGGTCCACGTGCTCGTGCAGCACCGCCATCACCTCGCGCGAGCGTGCGCGGTAGAGCTCGAAGTCGGGTGGCACGAACACGGCCTGCGGACACAGCCGCCGCGCCCGCTCGGCGGGGGTGGCCGAGAAGACGCCGAACTTGCGCGCCTCGTAGCTGGCGGTGGTCACAACGGCGCGCGGGCCGGTGCCGGCCACCACCACCGGCAAACCGCGCAGCTCCGGCCGCCGCTGCAGCTCGACGCTCACGTAGAAGGCGTCCATGTCCACGTGGGCGATGCAGCGCCGGTCCATGCCGGAGACGCTACGACCACGAGCGGATGTGGTACACCCGGTGCATGGTCCGGACAGGGGCGGCACTCCTACTCGCCGCCGCAGCCCTCGGCCTCGCCTCCGCGCCGGCCGGCGCCGACGTGAAGTGGCTCTGCCGCCCCGGGCTGGCCGGCAACCCGTGCGTGGGCGACCTGACCACGCGCGCCTACGAGCCCGACGGCTCCTCGCGGGTCTGGCACCCGAGGGTCGCCACGCATCCGCGAATCGACTGCTTCTACGTCTACCCGACCACCTCGAACCAGCCGACCACGAACGCCACGAAATCGGCCGACCCCGAGATCAGGTCGATCGCCAAGTACCAGGCGCAGCGGTTCTCGCGCCACTGCCGGATGTTCGCGCCGCTCTACCGGCAGGTGACGGCGCTCGGCGTCGCGAGCATCACCGTTTCGCACGACACCGCGCCGTACACGCTGGCCTACGGCGACGTGCGCGAGGCGTGGCGAAACTACCTGGCCCGCTACAACCACGGACGCGGCTTCGTGCTGATCGGCCACTCGCAGGGCAGCCGAATGCTGCGCAAGCTGATTCGCGACGAGATCGACTCGAAACCCGAGCTCCGGCGACGCCTCGTGTCGGCGGTCATCCCGGGCGCGAACGCGAACGTGGCCGACTTCCACCACGTGCCCGCGTGCAGGCGGGGGGCGGAGACCGGCCGTGGTCTCGTTCTCGACCTTCAACGAGACGCCACCGGACGACACCCGCTTCGGGCGCACCGACACCGACCCGGCCAAGACCGCGCTCGGGCTTCCCTACGGACCGGGCCTGAAGGTGATTTGCACCAACCCCGCGGCGCTGCTCGGCGACGGCCGCAGCCTGCGCACGCTGACCCCATCGGAGCCGTTCGCGCCGGGGATCATCGCGGCCCTGCTGGTGCGCCTCTACAACGGGGCGCCGCCGACCGGCGACAAGCCGTGGCTCCAGCCGCAGGACCACTACACCGGGCGCTGCGTGACGTCGAACCACGCACACGTGCTGATGACCGCTCCGGTGGACGGCGCGCGCCACCTCACGCCGTCACCCGACGACACGTGGGGCCTGCACCTCGTGGACCTGAACCTGCCGCTGGGGAACCTGGTGGCGCTGGTGCACCGCCAGGCGAAGGCGTGGATCCGGCGCCAGGGCTAGGACGGCTGGTGCACGGGCCGCACCAGCACCTCGTTCACGTCCACGTGCGCGGGCTGAGCTAGGGCGAACATCACGACGCGGGCGATGTCGTCGGCCTCGAGCGCGTCGCTCACCTCGCTCTCGAAGAACGGCGTGTCGACCATCCCGGGCTCGACGAGGGTCGTGCGGATGTCGGTCTCCGCCAGCTCCTGCCGCAGCGCCTCGCCCATCCCGCAGACCGCCCACTTGGTGGCCGAGTAGAGCGACCCCGGCAGGGCGCGCCGGCCCGCCACCGAGCTCGTGAGCACGAAGTGCCCGCTGCCGCGCTCGCGCATGTGGGGGAGGACGGCGCGGATCGTGTATGCCACGCCGAGCACGTTCGTGTTGACCATGTCGTGCCAGTGCTCCGGCGTCTCCTCGAGGAACCCGCGCTTGGCTCCGAAGCCCGCGTTGGCGAACGCGACGTCGACCCGGCCGAACCGCTCGAGCGCCGCCGCCACGAGCGCCTGCTGCTGCTCCCACTGCATGACGTCGCACGGGTGGGCCAGCGCGCGGTCCTCGCCGAGCTCGTCCACCAGCGATCGCAGCTTGTCCTCGGATCGCGCCGCCAGCACCAGCCGGTAGCCGTCGGCGGCGGCCATCCGCGCGGTGGCCGCGCCGATGCCTGTGCTGGCGCCGGTGATCAGCATCACGCGCTCGTCGCTCACGCCACGGGTTCTATCAGCCCCGCTCGGGTAGCCTCCGGCGCCGCATGGCCGACCTCCGCACCGAGGCGCGCTTTCCGCAGGTGGCGAGCGGCCGCGGCCACTATGAGAGCTTCTTCATCCGCGCCTTCCACCCGACCGAGCCGGTCGGAGCCTGGATCCGCTACACCGTGCTCAAGCGGCCGGACCAGGAGCCGCGCGGGTCGCTCTGGCTGACGCTGTTCGACGCCTCGACGCCCGAGGGCCCCGTCGCCTCCAAGGTCACGCTCGGGCCCGGGGAGGTGTCCGCCGAGCCGCCGTACATCCGCGTGGGTGACGCCGGCGCCGTCGCGGACGGGCTTGCGACCGGGGCCGCCGGCGATGCTTCGTGGGAGTTGTCGTTCTCGACGGACGAGCGGCGCATGCGGCACCTGCCCAAGCCCTGGATGTACCGCGCGCCGATCCCGCGCACCAAGCTGCTCTCGCCCTACCCGGCGGCGACCTTCAGCGGGCACGTGACGATCGGCGAGCGCCGGGTCGAGCTGGACCGCTGGCCGGGAACGACCGGGCACAACTGGGGAGCGCAGCACGCCGAGCGCTGGATCTGGATGCACGGCGCGGCGTTCGACGGCGCCGACGACATCTGGCTCGACCTCGGCCTGGGCCGGATCAAGCTGGGGCCGCTGACCACGCCGTGGACGGCCGCGGGCGCGATCTCGATCGGCGGCGAGCGCCAGGCGCTGGGCGGCCCGGCTGCGGCGCGGCGCACGAACATCGAGGAGCAGCCCGACTCCTGCCGCTTCGCCATCCCCGGCGACGGCCTGACGATTCGCGGCGAGGTGGCCGCGCCGCGGAAGGACTTCGTGGGCTGGGTCTACTCGGACCCGGACGGCGGCGAGCACAACACGGTGAACTGCTCGATCGCGCGCATGGAGCTGACGATCGAGCGCGACGGCCAGCCGCCACGGCGCCTCACGTCCGCCCACGGCGCCGCGTACGAGCTGGGCATGCGCGAGACCGACCACGGCATGCCGATCCAGCCGTTCCCGGACCCGTAGGCGTCAGAGCCTGCGCAACGC
>JBJMLK010000094.1:0-22684 GCA_045805345.1 Thermoleophilaceae bacterium
CGAAGCCCACCCAGATCGGATACATGAACGGCCTCGCGCTGACGATCCTGGTCGGGCAACTGCCGAAGCTGTTCGGGTTCTCGACCGACGCGGACGGGCTGATCGACGAGCTGCGCGGCTTCGTGGACGGCGTCGGGGCCGGCGACACGGTGGCCGCCGCGCTCGGCGTGGGCGCGGTGAGCCTCGCCCTCATGCTGGTGCTGGGACGCTTCCTGCCGCGCATCCCGGGCGTGCTGATCGCCGTGGTGGTCGCGATCGCCGGAGCGTCCGCGCTGGGCCTCGGGGACGAGGGGGTGAAGCTCGTGGGGACGCTGCCGGAGGGCTTCCCGCCGCTCACGCTGCCCGGCACGGTCTCCGACCTCCCGCTGCTGGTGGCGGGGGCGCTGGGGATCGCCGTGGTCTCGCTCGCCGACACGATCTCGACCGCGTCGTCGTTCGCCGCCCGCAGCGGCGAGGAGGTCGACGGCGACGGTGAGATGGTCGGCATCGGCGCGGCGAACGTGGCAGCGGGGCTGTTCCAGGGATTCCCGGTCAGCACGAGCGGCTCGCGCACCGCGGTCGCGGCGCAGGCCGGCGCGAAGACCCAGGTGGCCGGACTCGTCGGTGCGCTGGCGATCGTGCTGATGCTGGTCCTGGCTCCGGGGCTGCTGCGCAACCTGCCGCAGCCGACGCTCGCCGCGGTCGTGATCGCCGCGTCGCTGTCGCTCGCGGACGTCCCCGGGACGGTCCGGCTGTGGCGGCAGCGCCGCACCGAGTTCGCGCTGTCGATCGTCGCCTTCCTCGGCGTCGCGCTCCTGGGAGTGCTCCCCGGCATCGCCGTGGCCGTCGGGCTCTCGATCTTCAACGTCTTCCGGCGCGCGTGGCGGCCGTACCGCACCACGCTCGGGCGCGTGCCGGGCATGCCCGGCCACCACGACCGCAGCATGTATCCCGGCGCCGAGGAGCTGCCTGGGCTGGTGATCCTCCGCTTCGACGCCCCGCTGTTCTTCGCCAACGTGCGGACCTTCCGCGATCAGGTGAGGGCGCTCGCGCACAGCGCGCGTCCGAAGTGGATCGTGGTGGCCGCGGAGGCCATCACGGACGTCGACACCACGGCGGCCGACGTGCTGGAGGACCTCGACGAGGAGCTGAACGCGAAGGGTGTGTCGCTGGTCTTCGCCGAGCTCAAGGACCCGGTGCGCAGCAAGCTCGAGCGCTACGAGCTGATCGGGCCGCTCGAGCCGGCCCACTTCTTCCCCACCATCGACGCCGCCGTCGACGCGTTCCGGGTCAGGACCGGGGCGGAGTGGGCGCCGCCGGGCGAGCCCGAGGTCGTCGCGTACTCCTCGTGACCCAGCTCCACCAGCCAGCGCCGCAGCTGTGAGTTGACGCCCTCGGCGCCGACGATCTCCTCGTCAGGCAGCTCGAGGTCGACGGGGTGCAGCAGGAAGGGATGCGACTGCGGGCCGCCCATCCCGCCGTGGGAGCCGACCAGCTCCTCGAACGCGGCGACCTCGTCCAGCTCGCGCCAGTAGGTGCTGTTGAGGACGATGTCGGGGCAGTGCGCGAAGCCGTCGGTGCGCAGCACGTGCTGCGCGGCGCGCGGGCCGAACGGCTCGAGCGGGTCGTGGCCCACGACCCGGTGCTCGTCCAGGTGGTTGCGGCCGCGCGGGCCGAGCACGATCGCCCCATGCTGCTCGGAGCGGACCAGCAGGAACCCGATGCCGGGTTGCTCGCGCAGCGCGGGCACGAGCCGTGGGTAGAGCTCGTCGATGCGCTCCAGCGTGACCCGGCCGGGCTCGCGCGGGAACGACACGAGCCCGAGGCATCCGGACGCCATGACCACCACCTCGGGAAGCTCGGAGTCCGGGCGCGCGCCGTCGCCGTCGCTGCCCGCATCGCCTTCGCCGAGCCGGACCTCGCCGTCCACGGCGCGCCGGCTCGACGCCCGCCGCACGATGCCGGCGCCGCGCGAATCGCCGGCGGAAGCCTCGGTGATCGAGGCGCCGAGGAACCCCAGCGCATCCGTGGCGGGCCCGTCGATGGCCTCGGTTCCCGCGTCGACGTACGCCTGCACCACCTCCTCGAGGGTGCGACCGTAGCGCTGCCTGAAGGTCGCGCCCTGCGACTGGCCGTGGTCGGACAGGACCACGAGCCGGTACTCGCGGGGCGCCCGCCGTGCGGCGGCCGCGATGCGCGCGATCTGGCGGTCGACCTGGCTCAGGGTCGCGAGCGTGTCGGGGCGCTCGATGCCCGAGTGGTGCGCGACCTCGTCGTAGGCGAGGAAGGTCGTGTAGATCACGGGCCGGCCCGCGTACATGTCCGCGATCACCGCCTGCACCTGGAGGTCGCGCTGAATCACCGTGGCGTAGGCGCGCATGAACGCGTAGGCGAAGCCGCGATCGATGCGAGGCTGGACGTCGCGCCGGCGCTGCTGCGCGGCGGCCCACAGCTCGCTCACCACCTCGCGCACGCCGAGCGCGAGCGTGCGCATCGCGTTGTAGGGGTTGGCGAAGTAGGCGAAGTAGTCCTGGCCGATGCGGCCGGGGCGGTCGCGCCGCAGCGCCGTGCTCATCGTGAGCAGGCTGTGCGGCGCGTCCCCGGACAGGATGTTGGCGCGGCTCGCGCCGTCGGAGAACAGCAGTCCTCGGCCGTCCGAGTGCCGGCGCTCCAGCTCCATCGCATCGCGGGGGTGGTTCGTGACGATGGCCGCGCCGCGATCCTTCTCCCACCAGCGGAAGGCCGGCATGTCGTCGTTGTCGCCGTGCAGGATCCCGGCCTGGCACGCGCCGGTCTGCGACGACCAGTCCGTCTCCCAGCGGGCCAGCCGGTGGGTCCCGTCGCGCACCCAGCGGCCGAGCGCCGGGGCGTTGCCGTCCCTCATCGCGCGACTCAGCACCGCATGCGCGAGCCCGTCGATCTCGAGCAGCAGGAGGCCCGGGGCGGCCTGCGCGGTCGGGTCGCTCGCGCCCGCCGTCCGGCGCCCGACGGCGTTGCGGAACCAGAGGTCGTCGTCGTCGATCGCAAGCAGCGCCGACACGGCGGTGTTGACGACGGTCAGGCCCAGCACGACCACGGACCCGGCCAGCACGGACGAGACCTCGAGCCCCGGCTGCAGCTCCGAGACCGCGTACACGAGCACGCCGTTGAGCACGATCGCCCCCAGTCCGAACGTCAGCACGGTGAGCGGCAGCGCGAGCCTGATCAGGAGCGGCCAGGCGAAGGCGTTCAGGATGCCGATGAGCGCCGCGGCCACCAGCGCGGCCCCGAAGTCCTTCACCTGCACCGAGCTCAGGATCCCGCCGAGCGCGAGCAGCGTGACGGCCTCGAGCAGCCAGACGAGCAGCACCCGCAGGATCGGCGTCCGGCGGCTCATGCGGGCACCGCCGCGGGGAGCGCGGTCGCCTCGCCCGGCTCGAGTACGCGCACCTCGACGGCCGGTGCGTACCGCCCGACGAGGATCGCGAACCGCCGCGGCGCGGCGGCCGGGTCGCGCGGCCGCAGGAGGTGCGGCCGGGGAGCGAGCGTGCCCCAGTGGATCGGGATCGCCAGGCGCGGCGCCGTGAGGGTCGCCGCGATCGCGGCCCGCGCCGGATCGAGGTGACCGGGGCCGAGCGACCGGCCCCAGCCCGCTACCGGCAGGAGCGCCACGTCCAGCGAGCCGGCGAGGTCGGACATCGCGGGGAAGAGGTCGGTGTCCCCGGCGAAGTAGACGCTGCTCGACGCGCTGACCACGTACCCGACGGGATCCGCGCGCGCTCCGAACGGGCGCCGGTGCCCGTCGTGCAACGCCTCGGTGGCCGTCACGTCGACTCCGCCGAGCGAGAGCGACTCGCCCGCAGCCAGCTCGCGCACGTCCGCCACGCCCTGCTTCCTGAGCCACGAGCCCGCGCCGCGCGGCGCGATCACGGGCGTCGCCGCGCCGATTCGCGCGAGCGACGGCAGGTCGGCGTGGTCGAGGTGCAGGTGCGACAGGAGCACGGCGTCAAGTCGTTCGGCGGCCGAGGCCGGCGGGGCCGGCACGGTCCTGATCAGCGGCCCGGCCCGCTCGCCCAGGAGCGGGTCGGTCAGGACGCGCAGACCGTCCAGCTCCACCAGCGTCGTCGCGTGTCCTAGCCACGTGAGCCTGATCCGCCAATCACACACGGCGACGGCGCCGCACACATCATCCCCTTCGCGTGATGTGACGCGCGCGCGACTGGGCGAGGATCGGGTGCGCGAGCCGGCGATGAACGAGCGAGTGGACACAAGCGCGGGCGGCGGGCCGCTGTGGGCGGTCGTGGCTCGCGGCGCCCGGATCACCGAGGCCGTGGCGCACCGGACCGGAGTCGACCGCGTCCTCAGGCAGGCGCTGCTCGGCACCGTCGACCGCGTGGCCGAGTCGCAGGTCGCGCGCGACGCGGCCGATCGCGTGCTTCGCAGCGGCGTGGCCGGCGAGGTGGTGGCCCGGGTGCTCGACGGCCCCGAGCTCGAGGAGTTCGTTGACCGGGTGCTTGAGAGCCCCGCCGTCGAGCGCTTGGTGGCGCACACGATCGACAGCCGGCTGATGGACCAGGCCGTGGCTCACCTGCTCGACAGCGACGAGCTGTGGCACCTCGTGGACGAGATCGCGCGGAGCCCGTCGGTGACCGAGGCGATCGGCCATCAGAGCATCGGCTTCGCGGATCAGATCGCGGCGGCCGTGCGGCAGCGCTCGCGCAGGGCCGACGCGCGGATCGAGCACACGGCTCGCCGCCTGGTCGGGCGCGACGGGCGATGACGATCGCCCACGACGCTGGCGTGCCCGGGCCGCTGCCGGTGTCCCGCTCGAGCGCCGCAGCCCAGATGGCGCGGGAGGAAGCGCCGACCGGCGACGTGGAGTACGCCGGTTTCGTGACGAGGACGATCGCGTTCGCGATCGACGCCGCGCTCATCAACCTCGTGGCCGTGGTGGTGGCGGCGGTCGCGGTGCTCGTGCTCTCGCTCTTCCCGATCTCGCACGGAACGCGCAACGCGTTCGTGATCATCGGGGGCGCGGCCTTCGTGATCTGGACCGTGGCCTACTTCACGGTCTTCTGGACCACGACCGGCGAGACGCCGGGAAACCGCGCGATGCGGCTGCGCGTGGTGCGGGCGGACGGGTCGGCGCTGCGGCCGCGCCACGCGCTGGTGAGGCTGATCGGGATGCTGGTGTCGTTCCCGCTCCTCTGGGGATACCTGCCGATCCTCGTGAACGAGCGCAGGCGCGGCGTGTACGACATGCTCGCCGGCACGGTGGTGGTCACGGTGACGCCCGCCCCGCCGCCGCGGTGAGCGCGCGGCGCTGGCTGGCGGAGGCCGATCGCCTCGACGTCGCCGTCTATGCGGCGATCGCGGGCACCGACACCCCGGCGCTCGACCGGTCGCTGCGCACCCTGTCCCACGCGGCCGACTACTCGCGTCTGTCGATCGCGGCCGCCCTGGCCCTGGGCGCCGCCGGCGGCGCCGCCGGGCGCCGCGCCGCGCGCTCCGGCCTGGCCTCGGTCGCGGTCACGGCGGCGACGGTCAACCTCCTGATGAAGCCCCTCGGCCGGCGGCGCCGCCCGGAGCGCGACGCACATTCCGTGGTGGTCGATCGCCACGTGCGGATGCCGGTCTCCAGCTCGCTCCCCTCAGGCCACTCCGCCGCGGCGTTCGCGTTCTCCACCGGCGTGGGCTCGGTCCTCCCCGGCGCGGCGCTCCCGCTCCACGCGCTGGCGCTCTCGGTCGCGTACTCGCGCGTGCACACCGGCGTGCACTACCCCGGCGACGTGGTCGTGGGCGCGGTGACCGGCGTCTTCCTCGCCCAGTGCACCGCGCGGGCCATCAGTCGCGCTTGACGAGCAGGGCCGACGGTCGGCCCATCGTCAGCGGCTCCACGATCGCGATCGTGTGCAGCGGCCTGTCGGCGAGGTCGCGAACGTAGGTGGCGGTCAGCGCCACCGGCACCACGTCGCCGTCCTTGGTCACGAAGCGCTTGTTGATCCGGTAACGCTCGATCTCGCCGCTGAACGCCTGCCTGGCGAGCTCGGTGTCGAGCGCGACGTCGTCGGGATGCGTCATGTCCGTGAGGCTGCGGCCGGGGAGCTCCTCGCGCGAGTAGCCCGTGATCTCCGCCAGCACGCGGTTGGCGTTGAGCAGGCGCGTGTCGTTGCCGACGATCGCGATGCCGACCGGCGCGTGCTCGAACACGCCGCGGAACCGCTCCTCCACGACCCGGAGCGCGTCCTCCGCGGCCTTCTGCTTGGTCATGTCGGTCTGCACGAGGATCCACGTTCGGCCGTGCTCGGCGTGGTCGAACCCCGAGAGCGTCGCGGCGCACCACAGGCTGGTGCCGTCGCTGCGGACGTTACGTGCCTCCCCCTTCCAGAAGCCACCGCCGCTGAGATTCTGGTCGATCTCGTGGGCGCGGTGCTCGGGGGCCTGGTCGCGTGGGAGGGAGGTGACCTGCGAGATGTGCACGCCCACGAGCGTGCCGGGTTCGTAGCGCAGCATCTGCTCCCAGGCGTCGTTCGCGAAGACGATCCGCCCGTCCTCGGCGCGCACGAGGCCGATGCCGGATCCGATGTGGGTCGCGATCGCGCTCTGAAGGCGAACGGCCGTGCTGAGGGCGGCCCGCGACGTGACGTCGTGAATCGCGACCGCGGCGGCCCGCACATCGCCCCGCGCGTCGCGCAGCGGGGTGGCGCTGACGCTGTACACGCAACGGTCGTCCCCGGTCTGGAGCACGAGCTCGCGATCCTCGGTCTCGGTGCCCTCGAGCACCTCGTCGAGCGGGAGGTCGCGCGGCGTGAGCAGCGTGGCCTCGTCCTCGGGGTAGAGCTGCTCGCAGCGCGATGCCCACTCGGCCACGGGCATCGGCGCCGCGGGAGCCCCGAGATCCCGCGCCCTGCGGTTCGACACCACGACCGTCCCGGTGGAGTCGACCACGATCAGCGCCTCGGGCAGCGTCTCGAGGAGGGTCGACGCGAGCTCGGCGGGGAGCACGTCGGTCACGTGCGCGCGATGCGCCTGCGGCCGTCGCGCCGCGTCCTTGCGCCTGCTGCCGAGCCCAGGCACCTCAGGCCACCGGCACGATTCCCGCGACGCGCGTCCCGCGTCCGGGGAGCGACTCGACCGTGAGCTCGCCCCCTACGGCGGCGAGGCGGTCGCGCAGGCTCGACAGGCCGCTGCCGAGCGGGGTGTGCGCGGCGTCGAAGCCGTCGCCGTCGTCGCGCACCTCGAAGTCCAGGTGGGTGTTCCCGTGCACCCTGATGATCACGCTCGACGCGCTGTGCGCGTGCTTGGTCACGTTCTGGAGCGCCTCGGTGCACGCGAAGTAGACGGTCGACTCGATCTCCGGCGCGTAGCGTCCGATTCCGGCCGCGTCGACGAGCGTCGGCACCGGCGAGCTGCGTCCGGCGGCCGCGAGCGCCTCGGTGAGCCCTCGCTCTTGAAGGAGCGCGGGATAGATCCCGCGCGCGAAGCGCCGGACCTCGTCGATTGCCTCCTCGACGTCGCCCTCGAGCGCGCGGATCGCCTCGGCGCCGTCAGGGGAGCGCGGCTCGATCTGCTCCGCTGCCAGCTCGAGCTTCACGCGTAGCGCCACCAGCCGCTGCTGCGCGCCGTCATGCAGGTCGCGCTCGATCTTCCGGCGCTCGCGGTCGGCCACGGAGACAATACGAACGCGCGAGTCGGACAGCTCACTCAGCGACGACTCGAGCCGGTCCACCAGACGGCCGTTCTCCACGGCCGTGAGCGCGTACGCCGCCGCCGTCTCGACGAGCGACGGGTCCATCAGCAGCCCGGCGTCGTGCACTATCGCCGCGAGGACGCGCCCGCCGGAGCGGATCTCGGTCACGGCCTGCCCCCGCTGCGGCTCGGGCGGTCGAACGGGCCACCCGTTGTGGTCCACCCAGCGGCCGCGGCCGTTCGTGACTCGGAACAGCACCGTGACCCCGGGGTCGGCGAGGGCGTCGACGAGCGCCGGCTCCAGATCCGCGCCCGTCGCCGACGGGCGCAGGCGAGCCGCGAGCCGCTGCAGGGCGCCGGCGGCGAAAACACGCTGAGCGATCAACGCGACGGCGCAGCCGACGGCGATTATGGGCGCCGACAGCGCCCAGAGCTGCCCGAGCGTGTCGGTGGCGGCCGACGCCCCGCCGGCGGCGCGCACCGGGAAGTACACGCACATAGTGGCGGCACGGAACGCCGCGACCACGGCCAGGGGGCCGAGCACGCGGCGCGTGAGCACGCCACCGCGCCACGCCCGCCGGGCGATCACCGCCGCGACCGCGACGTAGACCACCGCCGTGAGCAGCTCGCGCACGGGCCGCACGACGTCGTCCACCAACCCGAGGCTCACGAAGTTGAACGCGTTGTGGGGACAGCTCGTGCCGCACGACGCCCAGGGGGTCGGCGTGGGGAACTCGGCGAGCAGGGCGGTGGGGACGTAGAGCACGCCGGCCAGCAGGACCGTGGCGAGGAAGAGGCGGCGCTCCAGCAAGCTGGCGAAGCGACCGCTGGGGAACGCGAGGAGCACGTAGACCAGCGCCGGCTCGAGCACCCACACGGCCACCCGCCCGACGCTGTAGGCCACGCTGTCGCTCGACTCCGCCAGTGCTGCGACAGCGCAGAGAAGGCCGGCCAGGAGCAGTGCCAGCGCCACGCGCCGAGCCGTCCGCACCTGCAGCAGTGCAAGGCCGCCCGCGATCGGGAGGCCGGCCGCGACCGCGTGCAGCACGACGTGTCCGGTGGAGAGGTCCGATGCCACCAGGAGCGTCAGCGCCAACACAGTGCCGACGGATGCGAGTCCGAAGAGGTACCGATCCAAGTCTCCCAGCGTCCGGATACGTCCGCTGCGCGAGCTCTCGGCCATGACCGCCATAGACGGGTCCTTCCATTTATAGCCGCACCGCCGCCGTAAACCAACCCTCTGGACGGGCGGGGCGAGACCTGGCGCCGAACCCCCCTAGGCGGATCCCCGCCCGTGCGCGAGCCACAACCGCCGCAGCAACGCGGGACCGAAGTCCTGCTTTCGCACGAGGGCGGCGGCCCCGCTCGACTCGATCCCGGCCGGTAGGTTGGGGCGCTCCTCGATCGAGATCAGGATCACCACCGGGTCGACGGCCGAGGTCTTCAGGAGCCGCGCGGTCTCAATCCCGCTCATCCCGGGCATCCGCACGTCGAGCAGCACCAGGTCGGGCTCGAGCTCGCCGACCGCCGCCAGGGCGTGGTTGCCCGAGCTGGCGTACCCGAGCAGCTCGAAGGGCTCTGTCGCCTCGATCACCTCGCGGGCGGCCTGACGAAAGACGAGCTGGTCGTCCACCACCAGCACTCCCACCCGGTCGACGGCGTCGGCAGAACCGACGTTGATGTTCACCTCCCCGCTGGGGCGCATCGGCTAGGCGGCGACCGGCGTCCCGTGAAGCGCGTCCTGAAGCTCGTGCTCGGCGTCCTTCGAAAGCGACGACTTGAGCACGGTGCCGCCGAACCTACTGAGGCGGTCGACCGCCTTGTCCGGTGTCACCTTCTCCACCACCAGGAAGAGGGCCGACGTGCCGGGCGCCACCATGTCGCGCACCTGCTCCTGGAACTCCCCCTTGATCCCGGCCTTCTCGACCTTGCCCATGAGCGCGCCGAGGCCGGCGCCGACCGCCATGCCGAAGACCGGCACGAAGAACAGGATGCCGAACAGGAACCCCCAGAACATTCCCCACGAGGCGCCCCCGCCGACGGAGTGGTGACTCGTCGTCACGTGGTACTTGCCCTCGGCGTCGCGCGTGATGACCGCGATGGCGTCGGGCTCGATGATCAGGTCCTTCGACATGCTCCTGACCTCGTCCGCCGCCGCGGCAGCGGTCGTCTGGTCGTCGTAACCGATGGCAACCAGCTCGGCCATGTGAGCCTTCCTGTGGTCCAGTGGTGGTGTGCGCTCGGAGCGCCGGGCTCCTGGCTCTTCGACCGTAGGTCTCGGGCGCCGTCCGCACATCATCCGAACGGGGTGAAGCCGGACGCCCCGGGCATGCTCACACTCGCCGTGTGGTGCGTGCACACGCCGGGATGCAGGCGCGCGCCCTTGTGGGAGCCCCCTGCGCGCGGGAAGCTGAGCCCATGCCCACCACACGTGCGCCCAAAGCCGGCCTCCCGGCCTTACCCGCACGCACATCCTGCGTCCCGCCGGACTTCGTCGAGGGCCTCGTGCCCCGCCCGCGGCTGGTGCGTGCCCTCAGGGAGCCTGACACCCGCCCGCTCGCGGTCGTGATCGCCCCCGCGGGGTACGGCAAGACGACATTGCTGGCGGAGTGGGCGTCGCACGAGGAGCGGCCATTCGCATGGATCGCGACCGAGGAGCGGTTCAACGACGCCGAGGTGCTTCGCGCGGCGCTCGACGCGGCGCTCGACGAGGTCGGGCGAAGTGGCCCGTTCGTGATCGCGCTTGACGACGTGCACCTGCTGCACGAGCCCGCGTCGCTCGAGCTGCTGCGTGACCTCGCGGCACGGGTACCGCGCGGGTCGCGCCTCGCCATCGCCACCAGGACCGAGCCGCCGGTCTCGCTGGGCCGGATGCGGGCGCACCGCGAGATCACGGAGGTTCGTGCGCGGGCCCTCGCGATGACGGTGCCCGAGGCCGCGGCCCTGCTCGCCCTCGCGGGCGCCCCGGCGACGGCCGGCGGGGTGGAGGCGCTCGTGGAGCGCACCGAGGGCTGGGCGGCGGGTATCTACCTGGCCGCCGTCACCCTTCGCGACGAGGGCGCGAGCGCGGGAAGCCTCGATGGCTTCGGAGGACACGACAGCGCCGTGGCGGACTACCTCCGCGACGAGTACCTCAAGGCCCTCGCACCGGACCTCGTGGCGTTCCTGCGCCGCTGCTCGGTGCTCGACGTCCTGTCGGCGGCCGCCTGCGACGCGACGCTCGACCGCGAGGACTCGGCGCAGCTCCTGGAGGAGGTCCTACGGCGCAACGTGATGCTGAGCGCGGTCGACCGCACGCGCGAGTCGTTCCGGCTGCACCGGCTGTTCCGGGAGACGCTGATCGGCGAGCTCCGGCGGCTGGAGCCCGAACTTGAGCCGCGGCTCCACTCGCGCGCGAGCCGGTGGTTCGAGGATCAGGGTGACGGCGAGCGCGCCGTGCGGCATGCCGGTGCAGCGGGCGACGTCCCGCGAGCCGGCGAGCTCCTCTGGCGCCACCTGCCGCGCTGGGTGGGAGGCGGGAGGAACGACGCGGTTCGTGCCGGCCTCGCCGCGTTCACCGACGAGCAGATCGCCGGCGACCCCCGCCTGTCGCTCGCGGCCGCCCACAGCAACGTCGCCTCCGGCGACCTCGACGCCGCGCGCCACTACGCCGCGGCCGCCGAACGCGCCGTGGCCGAGTCCCGGCGCGATGAGCGCGGGCTCACGGCCGCGGTGTCGCTCGTCCGAGCCGCGGTCGTGGAGGGCGACCTCCGCGCGATGGGCGGCGACGCCGAGCGGGCTCGCGAGATCGACACCGACGACAGCGAGTGGCGGCCCACGAGCTGCCTGCTGTCCGGCGTCGCGAGACACCTCTCCGGCGATCCGGCCGGCGCCCTTCCGGCGCTCGAGGAGGCGGCGCGGAGCGGCGTCGTGGTGGCACCGCACGTGCAGGCGCTCGCGCTCGCGCAGCTGGCGCTCGCCGCGGCGGACCTCGAGGACTGGGAGCTCGCCGCCACGCGCGTACACCGCGCGACCGCCCAGCTCGACGCGTACGGGCTCGACTCGTATCCCACCTCGGCGCTGCCGTATGCGGTGGCCGCGTACGTGCGCGCGCACCGCGGTCAGGTCGAGCAGGCGCAGGAGGACTTCGCGCGCGCCGACCGGCTCCTCGCGGAGCTGCCGGGCTTCCTCGCCTGGTACCTCGGCGAGACCCGCGTCGTCCTGGCGCGCGCGGCGCTGAGGCTGGGCGAGACGGGGCGGGCCCGCAAGCTCGCGGCGGAGGCGGCCCGGGACGCGCGCGGGGCGCCCGATGCGCTGACGCTCCAGCGCTGGGTGGACGACCTGCGGCGGTCCGTGCACGTGGCGGCCGCCGCGGCGGCTCCCGATCACCTGACGGCTGCCGAGCTTCGGGTGCTCGCGCTGCTGCCCACGCATCTGTCCTTCAGGGAGATCGGCGAGCAGCTCTACGTGACCGCGAACACCGTGAAGACGCAGGCCTACTCGGTCTACCGCAAGTTCGGCGCGTCGTCGCGCTCGGAGGCGGTGACGCGCGCGACCGAGCTCGGTCTCGTCGGATCGTCCGCTGCGGTTGCTTCCGGGCCGGCCCCGACCTAGGCTCCGTGCCGTGGCCTTACGCATAGTGATCGCGGAGGACACGTTCGTCGTCAGAGAGGGTCTCACGCAGCTCTTGGCGTCGGAGCCCACCGTCGAGATCGTGGGCGTGTGCGAGGACAAGCACTCGCTCGTCGAGGCGATCGAACGGGAGCGCCCGGACGTGGTCCTGAGCGACATCCGGATGCCGCCGCTCCGCGAGGCCGAGGGGATCGAGGTGGCCGCCCGGCTCCGCGAGACGCATCCCGAGATCGGCGTCGTGATCCTGAGTCAGTACTCGGAGCCGGGCTTCGCCCTCCAGCTGTTCGAGTCCGGGTCCGAGCAGCGCGCCTACCTGCTCAAGGAGCGCGTCGGAAGCCGCAAGGAGATCGTCGGCGCGGTGCACGCGGTGGCCGAGGGCCGCTCGGTCGTGGATGCGAAGATCGTGGACGAGCTGATCGCCGAACGGGTCCGGACCGAGGGGTCGCCGCTCGGCGAGCTGACCGCGAGGGAGCGCGAGGTGCTGGCCGAGGTTGCCGCCGGCAAGAGCAACATGGCGATCGCCGAGACGCTGTTCCTCACCAAGCGGGCTGTGGAGAAGCACATCAACGCGATCTTCCTCAAGCTGAGCCTCCGCAACTCCGACGACGTCAGTCGCCGGGTGAAGGCGGCGCTGATGTTCCTCGCCGACGAGCGTCGCCTGGTCCCTGGCGCCGACGCAAACGAACGGGTCAACTGACCGGTCTTCATCCCTTTCGGCCGATGCCGGGCGCGCGCGGGCGCCTCAGAGTTCCGCAGACACAGTTCTCGAAGGAAAGAGGAGCGGTTCATGACGGCGGTCGCTACGGAGACACATCAGGTACTGACTGGCATCTCGGGCGGAGACCGGGACTTCCTCGCGCATGCGGTCGGACTGCGCGAGTCGGAGCTCGAGGACAGCGGCCTTGACGCGCGCACCTTCGCGCTCGCGAAGATCGCCACGCTGGTCGCGCTCGACGCGCCGCCGGCGTCCTATCTCTGGCAGATCGGGAACGCGGTGGGCGACGGAGTGACCCCCGAGGACATCCTGGGCGTGCTCCGCGCGATCGCGCCGCAGGTGGGTGGCCCCCGCGTGATCGCCGCGGCACCCGAGATCATGCTGGCGCTCGGGCTGTCGTTGCCCGAGGGCATGGAGTAGAGGAGGCGGCATGCCACTGATGCGGAGGCGACGTCCGCTCCTGAGGGCCGCGGCCGTCGCCGCGGGCACTCACTACATCGACAAGAAGCACGCCGCCGAGGCGGCGCCGCCGCCGGCCGACCCATACGCGGCCCAGCCGCCGCCGCAGGCATACGCGGCGCCGCCGCAATACGCGGCACCGGCCCCGGCCCCCGCGCCGGCTCCGCCGGTCGACAACATCGCGCAGCTCGAGCGGCTGGGCAGGCTGCACGAGCAGGGCGTGCTCACCGACGAGGAGTTCTCGCAGCAGAAGGCCAAGCTGCTCGGGATGTAGCGGAGCGCGCTCGGGCCTACTCGGGCTCGGGCGCCGCCTCCAGCTCGCCCGTCTCGATCGCGCGCACGAGCTCGGCGTGGTCGAGCTCGTTCTGGTCGGCGTACGCGGCGGCAAAGGTGGCGAGGGCCTTCTCGAACGTCTCCTTCGAACCGAGGTACGAGGCGATCGCCGCCGCGTCGCCACTGCGCGCGTGCGCGTGCGCGAGCGTCCATCCGCACATGCGCGCGTAGGTGCCCATCGCGTCGTGGGGCATCGCGCCGATGTCGGCCGACACCTTCCAGTCCCACATCGTGCGCACGTAGAAATCGCGCTCAACGCCGTCGATGCCGGGAGCGCGCAGCCAGCCGAGCATGATGTCGCTGGCGGCCTGCATCATCCGCTGGCCCTCGACCACGCGCCGGCCCTGATTCTCGAACTCGCTCTCGTCGAGGGCGAGCTCGAGCACGGACGGCCCCGCCTCCTTCACCTGGAGGAACAGCGGGTCGCTCGTGTCGCGCCCGAGCAGGAGCACGATCCAACAGCGGGTGCCGACGCTGCCGACGCCCACCACCTTGCGAGCGATGTCCACCACCTGGAACCGCTCGAGCAGCCGGCGGCGGTTGGCGGGCAGCGTTGCCTTGTAGTCGTCGAGCAAGGCGCGGATCCGCTCCTCGCCGTCGCGGGCCTCGGCCTCCGGAAGCAGGTCGCGGAGCGGCACCACCAACGGGGGCCGCGCCACGATCCGGGCGGTACCGTCCACCTCCTGCGCGAGCTTGGCGAAGGCCCGGACGCTGTCCTTGCGGCGGGCCTTCGCCACCGCCCGGTCCACGCGCTTGACGTGCGCCAGGCTCAGCTCCGAGTCGAGCGCCTGCAGCTCGGTGAGGTCGACGCGCGCGTACCAGACGTCGAGCGTCCTCATCGCGGCGAGCCGCCGCATCACCCGGCGATACTCGGCCACCGCGCCGCGGACCATCGAGCGGCGCTGCGCCGCGCCGAAGGCCGACTCCCGCGCGGCGATCTCGACGCTCGCGGCCAGCCGCTTCACGTCCCACTCCCACGGGCCGGGCAGCGTCTCGTCGAAGTCGTTTAAGTCGAACAGCAGCCCGCGCTCGGGCGATGCGAAGCCGCCGAAGTTGGACAGGTGCGCGTCCCCGCACAGCTGGACGCTCAGCCCGGTCGCGGGCGTGTCGGCCAGGTCGAAGGCCATCACCCGCGCGGCACCGCGATAGAAGGCGAACGGCGACTCGGCCATGCGGGCGCGACGGAGCGGCACTAGCTCCGGCAGCCGCGTGGCCGCCTGGTCCTCGAGGAGCGCGAGCGCATCGCGCCCGGCGGCCGGCGCCCACTCGGCGTGGCTCGATCGAGGGGCCTCGGCCCTGAGGTCGCGGCCGCTGGCCGCCGGCGCTAGAGCGGTCGCGCTCATCCGTGCACCGCGATCGCCGCCAGCGAGGCGATCACGCCCCATGGGGTGTCGGGGAGCGACGCCGACGGCGACTGTCCGGGGTGCCGGCGAGCGACGCGTACGCGCAGCGCGCGCGGGCGCGACCGGAACCGAAGCGGCGAGTCGAGCCGGACCGCCTCGCCGTCCAGCCCGGCGGGCACCTGGTCCTCGGACTCGATCTCGAAGTCGCCGGCCGACCACGTCATGAAGCGGCCGCGCGACGAGCGGCCGTTGCCCGCCACCGCCACGGCGATGCCGAGCACTCCGGTGTCGAGCCGCGGCCGGGTGCCGGAGCCGAGGGCGCGCCCCAGCCGGTAGGGGTCGTTCGAGATCAGCATCACGTCGGCAGAAGCGTGCTTGTGCCCGTCGCCGTCGATCCAATGGAGGTCGAGACGGCGGCCCTTCGGCCCGACGACGGTCGGCACGGTCTGGGCGATCGTCCTGAGCTTGGCGTCGCGATAGCCGGCCTGCTGCACGGCCTCGGCATACACGCCCAGCGACACGTTGTTCACGAACACGCGGCCGTTCACCTCGGCCAGGTCCACGCGCCGCTCGCCGCCGTCCACGAACGCGTCGAGGGCTCCCACCACGTCGTCGCGGTCCACGCCGAGGTCGAGGGCGAAGTGGTTGCGCGTGCCCGCCGGGATGCACGCGTACGGCAGCCCGTGCTCGGCCGCTCCCGCCGCGACGATCGCCTGTGTGCCGTCGCCCCCCGCGGCGGCCAGGGCATCCGCGCCGCGGGACACGGCGGCGTCTACGAGCTCCCTCAGGTCGTCTTCGCGCCGCAGCTCGACAGGAGTGATGCCGCGCGCGCGGGCCTCGCGCGCAAGGTGGAACTTCTCGGCCTTGCCGCCTCCCGACTTGGGGTTGTAGAACAGCACCGCGTTCGCCGGCGGGCGGGCGGTCTGGAGCTCGGGCCTCGCGGCCAGGGCGCGCCGCGCCAGCTCGATCGCCCCGAGCATCGCGGCGACCACGACCGCATCCGCCAGGACGTTCCCCTCGACCACGGTCAGCACGACCGCCGCGACCACCAGCGCGCAGGCGCCGACGGCGGCGACCGCGCCGATCGGGCTGGGCCGCAGCAGCGCCCACCACGCGAGGAGGAGCGCGACGGCCAAGCACGCCAGCACAGTGAGCCCGTTCGGGAAGCTTGAGATCGCCGCCGCGACCGCGACTGCGATCGCGGTGGCCAGCAACGCAAGCGCGCCGAGCGCGGCCAGTCGCCTCATGCCGCCACGCTAGGTGCGCGGCTCGCGCGGGGCATCATCCGTTTTGGGCGATGCAGGGTCTCGGACGGCGCGAGATCGTGATCCTCGACATGCAGCTTCGTCGCATCCCCATCGCTCTGCTCGTCGTGCTCGTCGTGCTCGTCGCGCTCGCCGCCGGCTGCGGCGGCGGCGACAAGCCCGCGTACTGCGGGAAGGTCGACGACTTCCAGAGCGCCTTCGACGACCTGAAGGGGCTCGACGTCAAGTCGGAGGGTGTCGACGGGGTCGTCTCCGCGGCCAAGAAGGTGAAGACCACCGGGCAGGCCGCGGTGTCCGCGGTCAAGAGCGACTTCAGCCCGCAGGCGAACGCGCTCAAGACCTCCCTCATGACGCTTGGAGCGACGGCGCGGCAGTTGCCGGACGCCGACAAGCGCAAGGCGGCGCTCGCCCGCATTCCCGACGAGCTCGACGCCGTGAGCACGGCATTCGCGGACCTCAAGAAGAAGACGGACTCGAAGTGCGACTGAGGTTCGAGTCAAGGCGACAAAGGAGGGTCACATGAGCGCTAGTGCCGAGCGAGTCGGAGCGGGTGCACGTCCCGCGGCGTACGAGGCGGAGACCGAGCACGGTGTGGGGTGGGCGATCTTCGCCGGCACCATGCTCGCGATCGTCGCGACGCTGAACATCATCGGCGGAATCGCCGCGATCGACGATTCCAAGTTCTACGTCCACGACGTCAAGTACGTCTTCGGCGACCTGAACACCTGGGGCTGGATCATCCTGCTCACGGGCGCGGTGCAGCTCCTTACCGCGTTCGGCATCTGGGCGCGGAGCAGACCGGCGGTGTGGCTCGGCATCGGGTTCGCGGGCCTGAACGCGATGGCCCAGCTCCTGAACATCCCGTCGTACCCGTTCTACTCGGTGAGCCTGTTCGCGCTGGACATCGTGATCATCTACGGCCTCGCGGTGCACGTCGGCCGCGACTGAGCCGCGTTCCGTTCTTGGGCGGCGGCGCCCCGCGTCCGCGTGGCGCCGCCCCCCAGGGCCATCGAGAGGAGAGATGACCTGTGTGCCGCTGGCTCGCTTACTCGGGTTCCGCCGCGATCCTTCTCGAGGATGCGCTGTTCGCCCCCGCCCACTCGCTGATCGACCAGAGCCGCCACTCGCGGCTCGGGGCGGAGACGACCAACGGGGACGGCTTCGGCATCGGCTGGTACGGGCGCGGCGAGACGCCGGGCGTGTTCCGCAGCACCGAGCCGGCGTGGAACGACCGCAACCTTCGCGACGTGGCCAGCCACGTGGAGTCGTCGCACTTCTTCGCGCACATCCGGGCGGCCACGGACACGGCCATCCAGCAGACCAACTGTCACCCGTTCCGGCACGGCCGCTGGCTGTGGATGCACAACGGCTACATCGACGAGCTGCGCAAGGTGAAGCGCGACCTGGCCCTCGCCGTCGACCCGTCGCTCTACTCCCACATCGAGGGAAGCACCGACTCTGAGCTGTTGTTCTACCTGGCGCTGACGCTGGGCCTCGAGGACGATCCACCGTCGGCGGTCGCGCAGGCGGTGGGGCTGGTCGAGAGCGTCGGGCGCCGGCACGGCGTCGAGCATCCGATCCAGATGACCGTCGCGACGACCGACGGCCAGGGGATGTGGGTGTTCCGGTACGCAAGCTCGGGCAGTGCGCGTTCGCTCTTCTTCACCACGGACGTCCACACGCTGCGGACGATGTACCCCGAGAACGAGGTGCTCGAGAAGCTCTCGGACGATTCGCGGCTCGTGGTCTCGGAGCCCCTCGGCAGCATGCCCGGCGTCTGGAACGAGGTGCCGCAGTCCACCTACGGAGTGGTGGGCATGGGCCATGACGAGGTGCACCGCTTCGAACCTCAGGCTCCGTCCGTGCCGGGCACCGTGTCGCACGGCGCACCCCGTCAGGCGACCCCGGCGCACGGCTGACGGCGGCCAGGACCATGGAACCGGCCGTCGCCGGATCGCAGGTCAGACCGCCGCGCGAAGAGCGCGCGGATCCGGGCGGCCCCCGCGAAGCCGAGTTTCGCTACGGGGCGGTCCTGGCCCTGACCTTCGCGATCGTGGTGCTCGTGGTCGGCGCTCCCGCCGGCAGCTGGTCGCGTGCGATCGCGGTGACGCTCGAGCTCGCGGCGCTGCTCGTGGTCGTGCTCACCTCGCGCTCGCGCGAGCGGGTCCGCAGGCACCGCGCGATCGCTCTCGGGGCCGCGGCCGTCGCCCTGGCCGTCGTGGTCGGCACCGATGCGCTTCCCGCGAGCGTCACGTTCGGCATCGCGGCGGTGCTCGCGTTCCTGATACCCGCCAGCCTGACGGGTGGTCTCATCAGGCTGATCCGCAGGCGCGGCGTGAACCTGCAGGTGGTGGCGGGGGCGCTCACGATCTACCTCCTGGTCGGCCTCCTGTTCGCCTTTGCGGTGAGCGTGATCGCGGCCATCGGGCACGTGGACTACTTCGCCCAGGGCACCGACGGCTCGCTCAGCGATCGGGCGTACTACAGCTTCACGGTGCTGACCACCACCGGGTTCGGCGATTTCACCGCCGCGCACCAATCGGGGCGCGCGATGGCCGTCGTGGAGATGCTGACCGGCCAGCTGTACCTCGTGACCGTGATCGGCGTGCTGGTGGGCGACATGGCCAGCCGGCGCCGGGGGCGCACCGACTCGTGAAGGGGTTCCCGAACCGCGCCGTGCTGATCCTGCTCGCCATGGCGCAGTTCATCATGGTCCTCGACACGACCGTGATGAACGTGTCGATCTCGCAGGTCGTCAAGGACCTCGACACCACCGTCACGGGCGTCCAGCTCGCAATAACGGCGTACACGCTCGTGATGGCGGCGTTCATGCTGATCGGCGCGAAGCTCGGCGACATCTGGGGCCGGCGGCGCGCGTTCGCAATCGGGCTCGGGGTGTACGGCATCGGCTCGCTCACCACCGCCCTCAGCCCGAACCTTGGCGTCCTGCTCGTGGGCTGGTCGCTGATCGAGGGGCTCGGCGCCGCGCTTGTGATCCCCGCGATCGCCGCGCTGACGGCGTCCACCTACAGCGGCCACGCCCGCGCGCTCGCCTTCGGGCTGCTCGGCGGCGTGGCCGGTGCGGGCGCCGCGGTGGGCCCGCTCATCGGCGGCTTCGTGACGACCGCCTTCACCTGGCGGCTGGTGTTCGCGGCCGAGACCCTCGTCGTGATCGTGGTGATCCTGTTCGTCCGCCGGATGCCGGCCGCGCGGCCCGATAGGAAGCCCGACCTCGACGGGGTCGGCGCCGTCCTGTCGGCGCTCGGGCTGGGGCTGACGGTCTTCGGCATCCTGAAGATCAGCACGTGGGGGCTGTTCGAGCCGACCGGCGCGCTCACAATCGGAGGGACGAAGATCACGCCGTTCGGGCTCTCGGTCGTGCCCTTCCTGATCCTCGCCGGGGTCGTGGTGCTCGGCGTGTTCGCGCGCTGGGAGGAGCGCGTCGAGCGAGCCGGCGGCACCCCGCTGCTGCGGGCGGACCTCCTGCGGATCCCGCAGATGCGAGCCGGCCTCTCGATGGTCCTCTCGCAGTACCTGATCCTGGCGGGGACCTTCTTCGTGATCCCGCTCTACCTGCAGCTCGTGCTCGGCAAGGACGCGCTCCACACGGGCCTGAAGATCCTCCCGATCTCGGTGGCGATGATGATCACGGCGCTCAGCGGACCGCGCCTGGCCACGCGGATGTCTCCGCGGCGGGTGGTGCAGATCGGGCTGGGGCTCCTCTTCGTATCGGTCATCGGGCTGATGGCGACGATCTCGGAGGATCTCGCGTCGGTCGCGTTCGCGGTGTCGCTCGCCGGCTTCGGCGCCGGCATCGGCCTGGTCATCTCGCAGCTCGGAAACGTGGTCATGTCGTCGGTCCCGGAGTCGCGCTCGAGCGAGGCCGGGGGCGTGCAGGGCGCGGCGCAGAACCTGGGTCAGTCACTGGGCACCGCGCTGATCGGCGCGGTGTTGCTCACCTCGCTCACCACCAACTTCCAGGACAGCGTGCGCGCGGATCCGTCGATCCCCCAGCACGTGCAGCAGCAGATCGCATCCGGCACCGAGCAGGGCCTGGCGATGGTCTCGCGGTCCGACGCGAAGTCGATCGCGGAGCAGTCGGGGCTGCCCAGGGGGCAGGTCGACACCGTCGTCGACCTCTACGACGACGCCCAGATCGCGGCGCTCAAGCGGGCGCTGTTGGCCGCGTCGCTGTTCGTGCTCGTCGGCCTCTGGTTCGCACGCGGTCTGCCGGGAGAGGCACTGGGCGGAGCGTCCGAGCGAGTGGCGGAGAGTCCGGGGCCCGCCACGCCACGCGCGGCCGCGCCCGCTCCGTGAGCCGCCCCGCGGGTTCCCGCGCGACGCCCGAGTCGAGCGCCACCGAGGTGTCGGTCGAGCTGCCCGCCCGCCCGAGCGCACCCGCGCTGGCGCGCCGCGCGCTCGCCCCGCTGGAGCAGCGGCTGTCCCCGCGCACGTTCGCGCGGCTGCGAATGATCGTCACGGAGCTCGTTACCGCCAGCCTGCGCGGCGCCGAGCGCGACGCGCGAATCGAGTTGTCCGTAGAGGTGAGCGATGACCGGGTGGTGGGACAGGTCAGCTCGCGGGCCGGGCCCGGCCGAAGCTCCACGACGATCAACGGACCGGCGCTGTTCGTGGTCACGCGCCTGGCCGACCGCTGGTCCGCGGCCGGCGCGCGCGGAGCGGTCACGTTCGAGCTGGACGCCTGAGCGGCGGGCGGCCCTAGCGCGAGAACAGCCGAAGGAACAGCAGGAACACGTTGAGCACGTCGAGGAAGATCCCCGCGGCGAGCGGGATGGCCTCGTCCTTGCCGGCGCGCCGGAGGCGGTTGAAGTCGACGACCGTGTAGAGGCCGAAGACGGCCAGCCCGAGCAGCGACCACGCGGTGTAGGCGCCCGGGATCCGTACGAAGATCAGCACGATGCCGGCGCCCAGAAGGGCGAGAAGCAGCCAGAACAGCGTGCGATACAGGAACGAGAGGTCGCGGCGAATGGCGTAGCCGCCCGCGCCGAGAGCGCCCACGAAGAGGGCCGTGGCGCCGAACGCCTGGCGCAGCGCGGTGGGGTCGTTGGCCGCGTAGTAGTCGATCGTCGCCGCCACGCTCACGCCCACGAGGAGCCCGAACGCGAACAGCAACGTCAACGCCACGCCGGTGCTTCCCCGCGCCGTGGCCGCGTTGAGGCCGATCAGGCACCCGAGCGACAGCATCCACGCGACGAACCATCCGGCGCCGCCCCAGTCGCGCGCCATCCACGCCCCCAGCGACGCGAAGCCGACGGTCAGTGCCACGAGCCCCATGACCCGCCCGAACAGCCCCGGGACCGGGACGGCGGCGGGGCGCTCCGCATAACCGATCGCGCTCACGCCTCGAGTCTCGTCGGACCGGAGGTCCCGCGGCATCGTCCGAATCAGGCGATGCCGTCGCTGCGGCTCGGCGCCACCCTGACGTCATGGCGCGGCCACCTGGGTGGGCCGGATTCTTCTGGAACGCCTTCCAACGATCGCGCAACGGCATGACGCTGCTCGACGATCAGCGTCGCGTGGTGGAAGCGAACCCCGCACTCGTCGCTCTGCTGGGCACGCGGCACGACGCCCTCATCCAGCACCCGGTGTGGGAGCGCGTGGTGGGAGGCCCATTGATGACGGAGGGTCAGTGGCGCGTGGCGCTCGGCCGAGACGAGTTCTCCGGCACGGCGGAGCTCGCGCGCGACGACGGAAAGACCGTGACCGTTCAGTTCGCCGGTCATCCCGAGACGGTGACCGGCCGCCGCTACGTGCTCGCAGTCGTCCTCTTCCAGACGCGCTCGCGGCGGCGGCGCGCGCGACGGCGCAGCGAGCACGGGCGCCTCACCGACCGCGAGCGCGAGGTGGTGCAGCTGCTCAGTGAGGGACGCACCGGCCCGGAGATCGCCGACGAGCTCCACATCGCGCACAACACCGTTCGCACCCACGTCTACAACGCCATGACCAAGCTCGGCGCCCACTCGCGCGCGCACCTGGTCGCGAAGGCGCTCGGCGAAGCCCACCTCGATTGATCATGCAATTGCGCTCTGGGCAAGGCGCCCACAGCTGCGATCGCTGCTCGAGCGTCGCGGGTATGCGGTACGCCTGCGCCGAGTCCTGCGGAGCAAGCGGATTCGTGCTCAAGTCGCAACTCGCCGAGTGCGATCTCCAGTCGTTCCTGTCGCTCCCCTAGCGCCGCCTACGCCGCCCGGTCCGGGCGCGGCGCCGACGCGGCGACGAGATCGAGAAGGACCTCGGCGGCTTGATGAGCGCCTCGCCCGGCCTCGGCGACCGCGCGTTCGGAATCGAGA
>JBJMLK010000095.1:0-4499 GCA_045805345.1 Thermoleophilaceae bacterium
GGCGATCGCGATGGCGTACCTGATGCGCGGGGTGCACTTCTAGGAGCCGCCGAGGGCGGTCCGCACCGCGGCGGTCCCCCTCTCCATCATCTCGGACGTGCGCTCGGCCGCCGCGTGGGGCAGCACGTCGGCGATCCAGACGAAGCGGCAGCCGCCCTCGCCGTCGGGGATCACCTGCGCCGACGCGTGGTGGTGCTCGTACGGGCCGTCGACTATCGACCAGGCGAGCCGGCGGGAGTCGTCGTCGAGCGACACGATCCGCTCGCGCAGCTCCATGCCGGTGAAGAAGGTCACGATCCTGTCCTCGCCCTCGACGCGAGCGTCGACCACGAAGCCGGGGACGAGGCGCTCGTGCAGCGCGGGCCAGTCGCGCAGCGCGTCCCAGGCGTCGTCCGGTGTAGCCGCGAGCGCCGTCTCCTTGTGGATTGAAGCCATTTCTCACATACCTCCGTGCCGGTGCGTTACACGGACGAGCGTCGCACCCCGTGAGCCTCCCGCCTTGGACATCCGTGCTCGTTTGCGAACATCGCCCGATGCTCACGGCGCGCAGCGTGGTGGCCCGCGACGGGATCGAGATCGCCGACGTGGCCTGCCGCCACGGCCGCGGGCGGGGCGCCGACGTCGAGGAGGCGCCCGGCAGCGCGATCGTGTTCGTCAGGCGCGGTTGCTTCGTCAGGGCCGGGCGCGGCGGCACGTTCGTGCTCGACCCGACGCTGGCGTACTGCATGATCGGCGGCGAGGAGCAGCGCTACGACCACCCGCACGACGCCGGCGACGACTGCACCGTGGTCTTCCTCGCGCCGGGGCTCGTCACCTCCCTGCGCGGCGATCCGCGACTGCCGTCGCGCCCGCTCCCGGTGACCGCGCGCCTGGACCTGGAGCACCGGCTGCTGCTGCGCGCGACGGCGGGGGACGACGACCACGAGGTGGCCGAACGGGCGCTCGGGCTCGCCGCCCAGGCGCTCGCGAGCCACGACCCGCGGCCCGTCGCGGCCGGGCGGCCAGCCACCGCCCGCGCGCGGGCCGCGCTGGCCGGCGGCGCGCGCGAGGTGCTGGCCGAGGACCCCGAGCGGTCGCTGGTGGAGGTGGCCGCGGCGCTGGCGGTGTCGCCGCACCATCTGAGCCGTGTGTTCCGCGCCGTGACCGGCTCGACGATCGCGCGCCACCGGATGCGCCTACGGACGCGCGCCGCGCTCGAGCGGCTGGGCGGCGGGGACGAGGACCTTGCGCGCGTTGCCGCCGACGCCGGGTTCGCCGATCAGAGCCACATGTGCCGCGTGGTGCGGCGCGAGCTCGGCCACACGCCGGGCTCGCTACGGCGCCTGCTCAGGCAACCAGGTGCGGGTACTCGGCCTCGAGCAGCGTCCGGTAGCGCTCGTAGATCGGCTTCGTGATCGGGATCAGCGCGAGCGCCTTCTTCACGTTGCCGGAGGTCTTGATGCGGCGGCGGGCGATCGCCATCGCCACGTTCTCCTTGCCCTGGAAGTAGCGGTTCGCCACGTCGGAGTCCATGGTCATCTTCACCTCGGGATCCCACGCCACGTCGTCGGTCCACTCCCAGCGCAGGTTCTCGTCGCCGTCGCCGTCGGCGTAGGTGATGTTCACCACGAGGTCGAGGTCCGGGAACTCGAACCGCTGAGGCGTCTCGGCGTCGCGTAGCTTCGGCCCGATCTCGGGATCGGTGCTCATCATCGTGAACACCTGGTCCATGACCTCGCGAAACTCCTTTGCCGAGCTGAACTCCACCACCGGGTGGAACCTTAATCGAGCGCGACCCCCGCCGTTACCCGCATCACTGGCTTAACGGCGCTTGAGCGGTTAGGTTGGATGGGTGAGAAGAACCGCCGGGACCCTCGCCTTCGCCTGCCTTGCCGGCGCTGCGCTCGTCGCGCCGCCGGGTGTCGCGCAGGCGGACCCCGCCATGACCTGCCCCGACAACTTCCAGGTGTTCCCGCTCGAGATCGCGCCGCCAGGCACCGACAAGAACGGCAACTTCATCGTCTGCGCGAAGGAGACCAACGGGACCTTCATCTTCCGCGACGACCTGATCAAGACCGACGGCTGACAGCGTGATGCTCGCGGCGGCAGTCGCTTCGCTCGCGCTATCGCCGGCGGCTACCGCCGCGTGCGAGCCGCCGTCCGAGGCGACCGTGCTCGCACGCTCCGCGAAGGTCGTCGTGTGGCGGCGCGACAAGCAGGTGTCGGCGTGCGTCCGGCGAACCGGGCGGAGGCTGTGGCTGTTCGACCTCGGCGGCCGCTCCCACACCCGGATCGTGCGGATGTACCTGTTCGGGGAGCGCGTCGTCGTCGGCTTCTCGGAGCACGGCGACGACTACGAGAACCGCGGGACCTACCACACCAAGGAGCTCGTGATCTTCCGGCTGCGCGGGCAGCTCGGCCTCGCGTTCCTGGACGGCCGCTTCGGCGACATCCCCGAGATGGTGCGGGACCGCGACGGGCGCTTCGCGTGGATCGTGACGAGGAATCGCGCCGGCGACTGTCCGTGCAGCGTCCGGGCGGGCGACACCCATGAGGACTACCTGGTCACTCGCCGTCGCGAGCCGATCGACGGGCTCCGCCTCCACGACTCGTCGGTGAGCTTCGACACGCGCGGCTCCCGCGAGCACGTGCACGTGCCGTTCGTCGACCCGCGCAGGTACGTGCCCGACCCCGACCCGGGCGGCCGGCATGCGCGCTTCGAGCTGAAGGTGCCCCTGCCCGGCGACCTGCCTGCTGACGGACGCTTTCACCCCGGCCTGTACGACATCGAGAACCTCGGGACGTGTCACGACGCGTACTACGACCCTCGTCAGGAGGTCACCCGCGAGCCGGGACGAGTGCGAATCGTGCTGAGCCGGGTGAAGCACTGGTGCCGCGGCTGGTACGAGGGCGTCCTGACGTATCGCTGGGGCGACGCGCACGAACGAGGGGCCTGCGGACCGGCGCACCCGAACTGCGCCGGCTACCTCACCCTCGGGCGCTTCACGCTGCGCGTCGACGTGCACGCCGCGCACGGCCCGGGTGTGTAGCGGTGGGTCAGACGAAGGCGTTGCGGCGCTTGACCAGGTTGTCGTAGACCATCCGCTGGATCAGGTCGTGCACGTGGTCCGACAGCTCCAGCACGAGACCGCGGTCGTTCGCGGCCTCCGGACCGAGCTCTGAGAGGTCGACCGGCTCGCCGAACTCGAGCCGCCAGCGCGACGGCAGCGGCACCACGCCGAGCGGCCCGAGCAGCGGGAAGGTCGGGGTGATCGGGAAGTAGGGCGCGCCGGTGAGCCGGGCGAGCAGAGCCGATTCGCCGACCTTGGGGTGGATCTCCTCGCTCCCCACAACGGCGACGGGCACGATCGGCGCGCCGGTGCGCAGTGCGATCTCCACGAACCCGCCGCGGCCGAAGCGCTGCACGCGGTAACGGTCGCGGAACGACTTGCCGGCGCCCTTCACGCCCTCCGGGAAGACGGCCACCAGCTCGTCGTCCTCGAGCAGCCTCACGGCGTTGAACGGCGACGCCGGGACCCCGCCGAGCTTCCGCATCGCCACCGAGATGTAGGGCAGGCCGAACGCCCAGTCGAGCACCAGGAAGCGCGGCGGCCGGGGCAGCGGGTGATCGCGCATCAGCGCGACGCCCATCATCGTGGCGTCCCACGGCATGATGCCGGCGTGGTTGGCCACCAGCAGCGCGCGGCCGTGGGCCGGCACGTTCGCCACGCCGTCGGCGTGGACCCGCCACCACCTGTCGTACATGAACTCGAGGAACGGGAGCGCGATGTCGGCGAAGCCCTCGTCGTACCCCCAGTCGTCCTCCTCGTAGTGGCCGCCGAGCCGGCGGACCGCTGCCTCGAGGCTCTCGCGCGCCTCGCGCGGCATCGCGAGCGCGGCGTCGCCGAGCGCGCCGGTCAGGCCCGCGCCGCCGTCGAGCCCGCCGCGAAGCGCTCGCAGGAAGGACACCACCGGCCGAAGCGGCAGCGGGCCGTCGCCCGCGCCGGCGCGCTCGTCGCTCACGCCGCGGCCTCCTCCTCGGGCCGCGCGCCGCGCGCCGCCACGTAGTCCTCCACGGCGGCCACCGTCGTGAAGCGGGGATGGAAGTCGATCTCCTCCGCGAGCCGCGTGGTGTCGACGCCGCGGCCGTAGCGGAGGAGGCGCTGGAAGTCCGGCGAGAAGTCGAAGAGCCCGACGCGCTTGGCGGCGCCGGTCGCGCTGCCGAAGAGCGGGGACGGGATCGGCAGCGTCGGGCGGCCGGCGAGCCGGATCATCCTCGTGAGACCGATCGTGCCCTCGGCGGCGACGTTCACCGGGCCGGGCACCGGGTGCCGCACGGCGGCCACGAGTGCGTCGAGGGCGTCGCGCTCGTGGACGAGCTGCATGCGCGGATCGAACCCGAGGTAGGTGGGCACGACCGGGAGCGACAGGTACTGCGGGATCTGGGTCGACGCCGTCGGCCCGATCGACGGCTGGTAGCGGAGCATCGTGCAGGTCACGGCGTCGTGGCGGCCGGCGAA
>JBJMLK010000096.1:0-10156 GCA_045805345.1 Thermoleophilaceae bacterium
CCAGCGGGCCAGGCCGGGGTCGGTCGCTCGCACGTGCTCGACGAAGATGAAGCGCCCGCCCGGGCGCAGCACGCGGTCGATCTCGGCGAGCGCCCGCTCCGGGTCGCTCACGGTGCAGAGCACCAGGGTGGCGACGGCGGTATCGAACGAGTCGTCGGCGAACGGGAGCGACTCCGCCGGTGCCTCCACGACCTCGACGGCCAGGTCGCTGCCGGTGACCTTGCGGCGCAGCTGCTTCGCCATCGGCGCTTCCGGCTCGGTGCACACGAGTCGCTCGACCGAGCGCGGGTAGTGCTGGAGGTTCACGCCGGTCCCGGCGCCGATCTCCACGACCTCGCCGCGCGCGCTGGCGAGCATGTCGCGCCGGATGTCGCCGAAGAACCCGGCCTCCATCCGCGCCTGGAAGGTGTCGTAGCCGGCGGCGAAGATTCGGCCCCAGAGGCTCATCGCGATCCGAATGGTGCCAGCATTCGGTCCTCAGCGAAGGGGAGGAAGAACGCACATGCTCGAGGGTCTCGTCCAGCACGACCATCCGCTCACGCTCCAGCACATCCTCCGGCGCATGCGCCGGATGTACGGCGACAGCGAGGTCGTCACGCTCACCGACGACGGCACGACGCGCGCGAGCTTCGCGGAGGTGTGCGAGCGAATCGACAAGCTCGCGAACGGGCTGCGCTCGCTCGGGGTCGGGGACGGCGACCGCGTGGCGACGTTCGCCTGGAACTCGCAGCGGCACCTCGAGGCGTACATGGCCGCGCCGTGCATGGGGGCGATCCTCCACACGCTCAACATCCGGCTCTTCGAGGAGCAGCTGACCTACATCGCCAACCACGCCGAGGACAAGGTCGTGCTGGTCGACGACTCGCTGGTGCCCGCGCTCGAGAAGGTCGCGCCCTCGTTCGAGACCGTCGAGCACTACGTGATCATGGGCGACGGCGACGCGGGCTCGCTTCCGAACGCGATCCGCTACGAGGACCTGATCGCCGACCAGCCGGCGAGCTTCGACTACCCCGAGCTGGACGACCGCGCCGCCGCCGGCCTCTGCTACACGAGCGGGACCACCGGCAACCCGAAGGGCGTCCTCTACTCGCACCGCTCGAACGTGCTGCACGCGCTCGGCTCGTGCCTGGCCGACGCGATAGCGCTGTCGAACGCCGACCGGGTGCTGCCGGTGGTGCCGATGTTCCACGCGAACGCCTGGGGCCTCCCGCACGCGTCGCTCTTCGTGGGCGCCGACATGGTCATGCCGTCGCGCTTCCTGCAGGCCGAGCCGCTCGCGCGCCTGATCGAGCAGGAGCGCGTGACGGTCGCCGCCGCGGTGCCGACGATCTGGTCCGACCTGCTGCGCTGGGCGGACGAGCACAAGCCCGACCTCTCGAGCCTGCGGGTGGTGCCGTGCGGGGGCGCGGCGGTGCCGCTCGAGCTGATGAAGCAGTGGCAGGAGCGCCACGGCGTCTACGTGCTGCAGGCGTGGGGGATGACCGAGACGAGCCCGGTGGGGTCGGTCGCGAGGCCGCCGCGCGGCGTCGAGGGCGACGAGCAGTGGGAGCACCGCGCCAAGGCGGGGCGGATCCTGCCGCTCGTCGAGGCGCGGATCGTGGACGACGAGGGCAACGAGGTGGACTGGGACGGTGAGCAGACCGGCGAGCTCGAGGTCCGCGGTCCCTGGATCGCCTCGGACTACTTCAACGACCCGAGCGGCCGCGACAAGTTCCACGACGGCTGGCTGCGCACCGGCGACATCGCGTCGATCGACAGCCACGGCGCGATCAAGATCACCGACCGCTCCAAGGACGTGATCAAGTCCGGCGGCGAGTGGATCTCGTCGGTCGACCTCGAGGGTGAGCTGATGGCTCACCCCGGAGTGCTCGAGGCGGCGGTGATCGCGAAGCCGGACGAGCGCTGGACCGAGCGGCCGCTGGCCTGCGTCGTGCGCTGCGAGGGCTCCGACGTGTCGGCCGAGGACCTGCGCGAGCACCTCACCCCGCGGGTCGCGAAGTGGTGGCTGCCCGACGAGTTCGCGTTCATCGACGAGGTGCCCAAGACGAGCGTCGGGAAGTTCGACAAGAAGGTCCTGCGCAAGCGGCTCGAGGAGGGCGCGCTCGAGCGCGAGCCGGTGGGGGCGGCCGAGCGCTAGCCCGGTCGATCGGGGCCCCCGCCCGGGGGTCCGCCAGCCGATCGGGGCCCCCGACCGGGGGGCAACCCCCGATCGGGGGGAAATCGTTTAGGGCAGCCGCCCGGGGGAGACTCCCTCGTTAGGCGGCGGCCGCGGCGTATGCCCTCCCCCCGGCGGTTCGCGACCGCGTCAGCCACAGGGCTCGTAGCGGAGCGCCAGGTTCATCGCCTGGTGTCCCGCTACGGGCTGCCGCCGCTTACGGGCTGCCGTTCTCCGTCGGGTAGCCGAGCCGCTCCCAGGTGCCGACGCCGCCGGGCACCACGTGCAGCACCCTCTCGGCGCCGTGGCGCTGCAGCAGGCTCGCGGCCACCGCGCTGCGCTGCCCCGACATGCAGATCGCCGCGACGGGACGATCCGCGTCGATCCCGGCCGGCAGCTCGTGGATGTCGTGGTACGGGCAGTGCACCGAGCCCGGGATGCGGCGCTCGCGCCACTCCCTCTCCTCGCGCACGTCGAGGATCTGGACCTCGTCGCCGAGGTCGTGGAGGCCCTCCGAGTCCACGCGCTCGATCCGCTGCACGTCGCGCCCCTCGGCGCGCCAGCTCGTCAGGCCGCCGGCGAGGAAGCCGCCGAGACGGGTGACGCCGACCGCGACGGCCAGCCGCGCGGCCTCGTGGCCGTCCGCGTCGTCGCGGCCGACGAAGACGATCTCGCCCTCGCCCTCCGCCAGCCAGGCGAGCTTGGTGCCGAAGCCCGACCGCATCATCGTGTTCGAGACCGAGCCGGGCACGTGGGCGTCGTCGAACTGGAAGTCGGTGCGCACGTCCACCACGAGAGCCCCGTCGCGGCGCTTGCCCTCGATCTGGCGCGGCGTGAGCGGCAGCAGCTCGGCGCCGCGGGTCACGAGCGGCCCGCGGTTGACCTCGACGATCGCCTTGAAGTTAGGCGGCTGCGGCGCCAGCGCGGCCAGCGCGTTCTCCACGAAGCGCTCCTCGTCGGTCTCGGCGAGCAGCGCATTGTGCCGGCGCTCGTAGCCGATCGTGGTCGACACCTTCATGTCCATGCCGGGCCCGCCGCAGAGCGAGCCGCCGAGGTGGCCCGGCCACACCTCGCACTCGCCGGGCAGCGTGAGCAGCCGGTCGTGGAGGGTGTGGAACATCGCGCGGGCGCCGTCCTCCGGCTCGACCGCGAGGTCGGGGCGCGCCACGTCGTTCACGAACAGCGAGTCGCCGCTGAGCACGGCCCACGGCTCGTCGCCGCGGCCGGTGTCGATCAGCGCGAAGGCCGTGTGCTCGGGCCGGTGGCCGGGCGTGTGGATCGCGCGCACGCGCACCGCGCCGAGCTCGAGCTCCCAGCCGTCCTCGAACGGCTCGTGGTCGTACTCGGCGTGGCCCTCGCGGTGCACGTGGATGGTCGCGCCGGTGGCGGCGCTGAGCCGGCCGTGGCCCGACACGTGGTCGGCGTGCGTGTGGGTCTCGAGCACGTGCGCGATCTCGACGCCCACGTAGCGGGCCTGCTCGAGGTAGGGCGCGATGTCGAAACGGGGGTCGACCACGGCGGCGACGCCGGCGTCCTCGTCGCCCACGAGATACGAGGCGCAGCCGAGGTCGTCGTGGACGATCTGACGAAAAACCATGCGGGCAAGCATAATTCGGGGCGGACCCGCGCGTGGACGTCTTCCGAACACCCGACGAGCGCTTCGAGGGGCTCCCCGGCTACTCGTTCGAGCCGCATTACGCGGAGATCGACGGGCTGCGGCTGCACTACGTCGACGAGGGCGAGGGGCGGCCCATCGTCTGCTTCCACGGCGAGCCGAGCTGGGCGTTCCTCTACCGCAAGATGGTGCCGCCGCTGGTCGCGGCCGGCAACCGCGTGATCTGCCCGGACTACGCCGGCTTCGGCCGCTCGGACAAGCCGACCGACCGCGGCTGGTACACGTACGACCGCCACGTCGACCTCGTCACCCGGCTGCTCGAGCAGCTCGACGTGACCGACGCCGTCGCCGTCGTGCAGGACTGGGGCGGGCCGATCGGCCTGCGCTGGGCGGTGGAGAACCAGGACCGCGTCGGCGCCCTCGCGATCCTCAACACCGGGCTGTTCACCGGCCGGGTGAGCAAGGGGTTCATGGCGTGGCGCGACTTCGCCGAGCGCAACCCCGACCTGCCGGTGGGCTTCGTGATCCAGGGGGCGACCGCCACGGACCTGCCGGACGACGTCGTGGCCGGCTACGACGCGCCGTTCCCCAACGCTGAGTCGAAGGCCGGCGCGGCGCAGTTCCCGCTGATCGTGCCCACCTCGGACGACGCGCCGGGCGCGGCGGAGATGAAGGGTGTGCTCGACGCGCTCACCCGCTGGGACAAGCCCGCGGTCGTCGCGTTCTCGGACTCCGACCCGGTGTTCCCGTTCCCGCGCTCGGGACAGGTCTTCTGCGACGCGATCGCGACGGCCGGCGAGCAGGTCAAGATCGAGGGCGCCGCGCACTTCCTGCAGGAGGACCGCGGCGAGCAGATCGCCGCGGCGATCCTCGAGCGTCTGTAGAAGCGCCGAGGGCCCAGCGCGCGGCCGGGCCCTCATGCACCTCTGGGGGAGCTGTGACTACGGGGTGGGCGGGGTGCCCTCGCCGTCATCGTCGCCCGTGTCGTCCCCGGCGCCCGGGTCCTCGGGTGCGGGGTCGGCCTTCGGCGCGCCCTTGTCGACCAGCCGCTTGGCCACGACGGGCTCGGCCGGGTCCGGCGCCGCGCCCTTCGCGATCCGCGACTGGACGAGCACGCGGTCGCCGACGGCGACGTCGGCGATGTCACGGGTGCCGTCGCCGTTCACGTCCCGCACGACGATGCGCGCGTTCGAGACGTCGACCGTCACGGTCTGGCCCGCGAGGGCGCGGCCGTGATGGTTGGCGTCCTTGACGAGGACGTCGACGGTGCCGTCCCCGAGGGCCGCGACGGTGCCCCTGATGTTGAGCGCCCGCGTCTTCGGCGTCTTGGGGCGCTTGGACCCCTTGCCGTGCTCGCCGGCGTGTGAGTGATCGGCCCCCTTGCCATGGTCACCGCTCGGGCCCTTGCCGACCGCGGCGGCGGGGAGCGCCAGCGCGGCGACCACCCCGAGCGCGACCAGCGGGCGCGTGTACCTCGACTGCATCAACTGCCTCCTTCGGAAACCGGGCTGCCTCCGCGTCCCTGCGGAGGCCCCTTGGCTTTGCGCCCCCGCCTCGCGACGGGTTCGCCGTTTCGAGAAGCTCTCGCTTCCTCTCCTTATCAACACGTGGGAGGCGCGCCGGTTGGACGTAGGCGGCTCGCTGGACGTATGTGGGACCCGGGCGACTGGACGCCGACGGGCCGAGGAGCGGGAAATAAAGATTCTGCTCGGGGTCCCCGTTTTGAGGTAGTGTCGGCGTGGCAGTCCGCGGTGGGCGCACCGACTCCAAACGCCGAGCCACGCAGGGGCTCGGCACGGAAGGGGCCAAACAACGATGCCCACACTCCTCGCGACGACGACGGTTGAGGACTACGACCGCTTCGAGCGCATCTTCTCGACGAAGGGCGCCGAGAAGCGGCGCGAGCACGGGTCCAAGGGCGCTCAGGTCTTCCGCGATCCCAACGAGGACGGCCGCGTCTGGGTGCTCTTCGACTGGGACGCAGAGGGCTGGCAGAGCTTTGCCTCCGACCCCGAGGTCCGGCCCATCCTGCAGGAGGCCGGACACAAGGGCGCGCCCCAGGTGGCAGAGGTCGGCGGCCGTTACGACTCGTAGTCCTGGAAAGCACGAGCCGCCTGTGGCACCTGCCGGGACGCAGCTCCTTCGCCAAGGACTACCAGGGCCGCAACGCGACCCTGACGTACTTCGGTCAGCTCGCGCAGGAGACCGGAGGGACCTTCCGGGCCGAGCTGCAGCAGCTGGCTGCCGACGGGGACAACCGCGTGGTCGGCATCCAACGCAGTACCGGAGATCGAGACGGCAAGCACCTGGACGTCGACAACTGCATCGTCTTCCAGCTCAAGGACGGCCGGGTGACCGACGGTCGCGAGCACTTCGAGGACCTCTACGCGTGGGACGACTTCTGGTCGTAACCGTCGCCGGGAGCCGGCACGCCGGTAATGCGGCTGAGAGGACTCGAACCTCCACGGGGTTGCCCCCACGGCGACCTGAACGCCGCGCGTCTGCCAATTCCGCCACAGCCGCCTGCGGCACGGGAGTGTAGTCCGGGCCTGAGCGCTGCGCCGCTACTGCGCCGCCGGCGTCTTCTCGCGGTCCGCCAAGCGCGAGAACGTGCCGAAGAAGCGGTCCCAGTACGGGGCGCTGATGCCGAATCCGGTCGTGTGGTCCTGGAAGTGGTGGCGCATGTGGAGCTCGCGCAGGCGCCGGCCCAGCCAGGTCTTCGGCTTGTGGTGGTGCAGGTGGTAGTGGGTCATGTCGTAGATCAGGTAGCCCGCGAGGAAGCCGGCCGAGAACGGCAGGAACAGCGGCGACCCGAGGATCGCGTAGAAGGCGAGCACGAACAGCGACGACAGCGGGACGCTCACCGACGGCGGCATGACGAGCCGCAGCGGGTCGTTCGGGTGGTCGTGGTGCACGCCGTGGATGATCCAGTGCAGCCGCGCGCCGAACCCGTCCTCGGGCTCGAAGTGGAAGATCACGCGGTGGATCCAGTATTCGGCGAGGGTCCAGAAGGCGTAGCCGCCTGCCGCCAGGGCGGCGAAGCCGAGCGCGCCGACCCGTCCCACGGCGAGGCCGAACAGCACGGCGATCGCCGGCACGAAGATGATCACCGGCACGGCCGGATGGACGCGCGAGAGCTTGTCCAGGAGCTCGTTGTCGAACATCCGCGGCGAGGCGCGAAGGGCGTCTGTGCGGCGGGCCTCCATTGCGGACGCGATGCTAGCGCCAGGGGGCGCGGAAGTCAGGTGGCCGGGTCGTGCAAGAACACGCCCAGCCGCCGGGTGGCGGCGGGTACATTGGCTCGGCGAGCGGAGGAGCCGGCGAACGCACGATGCCCACGCAGACTCCATCTAGACCACATCCAGATCCCGCGCGCCGCGTTGGCGCGGGGCGCGCGTCGCGGGTCATGCGGCGAGCGGTCGCGCTGCTCCTGGACCTCGTCCCGCTGTCCCTGCAGCGGCAGGCCGTGCTGGCCGTGCGCGCGCTCAGGACGCGCGGCCACCGCCCGTCGCCCGCCCGGACGCGCAGGGTGCGCCGCCGCCGTGCCGTGGCCCTCACCTGCCTGGTGCTCCTACTCGCGTCGATCGCGGTCGAGGTCGGGCGTTCGGGCGGCGGCAGCGGCGAGCGCGCGGCCGGCGCCTCGCCCAGCGGCGCCCGCGGGCTGAAGGCGACCACCGCGCTGGCGCAGCGCCGGGCGGCGGAGCGCGACCGCGGGGTGGATCGCGTGCTGGCCTACACGCCGTTCGTCACAAGCGGTGGCGGCCGGAGGCGCGAGATCGCGCTGACCTTCGACGACGGCCCGGGCCCGTACACGCCCGCTGTCCTCCGGGTGCTGCGCCGGATGAAGGTGAACGCGACGTTCTTCGAGGTCGGCTTCATGGAGCGCTGGTTCCACTCCGCCACCGCGAGCGCCATCCGCGACGGCCACGTGATCGGCGACCACACCGGCCACCACGCCAGGCTGGCCGTGCTCTCGCGTCCGGCGCAGCGCAAGCAGATCGTCGACCAGGCCAACTGGCTGACCAAGCTCCGCGCGCCGCGGCCGCGGCTGTTCAGGCCGCCGTTCGGCTCGTTCGACGCCCGCACCTTCCGCGTGCTGAGGCACAACCGGATGCTGATGGTGTTCTGGTCGGTCGACGCCCAGGACTACCGCCAGCCGGGCGTGAGCACCATCGTCCGGCGCGTGACGGGTGGTGCGAAGCCGGGCGCGATCGTCCTGCTCCACGACGCCGGTGGACCGCGGTCGCAGACCGTCGCGGCCCTGCCCGAGATCATCCGCAAGCTCCGCCACCGCGGCTACCGGCTCGTGACCGTCCCGCAGCTCCTGCTGGACGACCCGCCGCCGCGCGGGCAGCGGCTGCCGCACTACACCGGCGGCGCGGGCTGAGCGCGCCGGCCCCGCGAGGAGCCGGCGCGCCCGAGTACCGCTAGCGGCTCGCCTCTGCTAGCCCGAGCAGATCGAGCTGGGCTTCGACGTCGCGCACTGGTTGTCGATGAACGAGATCAGGTCGCCCTTCTTGTCCCAGCTGATGTCGAACGGCGAGTTCTCGGTCAGCGCGTTCGCCTTGATCAGCAGGTTGTGCTCCGGCGTGCCTGCGACGCCGGCCGTCACCACGATCCCGCCGTGCGCGATCGACGGGTGCTTGTCGCGGTTGCGGTAGAGGGCGTTGTTGAACAGCGTTGTGTCCTTCGCCCCCATCAGGCCGATCCCGATGCCCGAGATCGCCGGCTCGCCTTCGCCCGGATCGCCCGCGCACGCCTTGTTGTTCTGCGACGCCGCGTTCTGCACGATCGACCACTTCCGGGCCGGGCCCGGCGCGTCGGCCAGCACGAGCAGACCGGCGCAGTTGTCCTTCAGGATGTTCTTGCGAATGTGGCCGTGCGATGCGTTCCGCAGCAGGATGCCCTCGCCGTGGTTGTTCTTCACGTAGTTGCCGCGGATCGTGGCGTTCGCGTTGGGCGAGTCGCCCACGTACAGCCCGGGCGCGCCGTTGTCCTGCACGTCGTTGTTGATGAAGTGCGTGCCGCGCGAGGTGTTCGAGAACGCCCCGTAGCCACCGTTGCCCAGCAGGTGCACCGCGCGGACGATGCTCTTGCGGCCGCCGAAGACGAACACGCCGTCGCCGCCGAAGCCCTGCACGGTGAGGTGCCGGACCACGACGCCCTCCACCTCCTTGACCACGTCGGGCGGACCGCCCGCGGGCTGCGCGATCTGGCCGTGCACGCAGATGCCGACGAACGCGCCGGGCTGCTCAGGGTCCTGGTTGCAGAGGCTCTTGCCGGGTCCCGCGCCGCCCTTGACGATCGTGCCGCGCTCGCCCTCGAGCGTGACGTCGTTGGTGCCGATGTCGAGCGACTCCTTGTACTTGCCCTTCTCGACGAACACCGTGTCGCCTGGCTTGGACTTGTCGATCGCCGCCTGGATCGAGTGCCCGGGACTCACGGTCCGGGTCTTCGCGGCGGCGCTCGGCACGAGCACGAGCGCCCCCGTCACGACAGCCGAGATCACGGCTGTCCCTGTCCCTGTCTTCACGTTTGAAGTCCTTTCTCTCTCGCGTGCGTGGTGCGGGGATAGCAGATACGTCGGGCGCTACGCCGCCGGGACGATCGAGCCGAGCCTCGGCTCGAGCCCGTGCAGGTCGTACGCGAGGAAGTCGCTGAAGAGCCGGTGCTCGACGCCGTGGAAGTCCGACGAGCCGGTCGCCAGGAGGTCGCGCTCCTCGCAGCGCTCGAGCAGCAGCCGCGCCTGGGCGGCGTCGTGCGTGGGGTAGAAGACCTCGACCCCGTCGAGCCCCTGCTCCGCGAAGCGGTCGATCGCGTCGAGCGCCTCGTCGGCGTCGTCGATGTCCCAGAACGGGTGCGCCCAGATGGCCACCCCGCCGGCGTCGTGGATCCATGCGATCGCCTCGCCGACCGTGGGGTGCGTGCGCGCGACGTACGCCGGCTTGCCCTGGATCAGGTAGTCGGGCAGGAACGAGGAGACGTCGGTGTAGCCCTCCGCCGCGAGCCGCTCGGCGTTGGCGGGGTGCTGAAGCACGGCGGCGGTGAGATGCGGGCGACCGATCGGCTTGCCGGCGGCGCGCCGCGCCTCGAGCGGCACCGGGTCGATCTCGTAGCCCAGCTCCGCCAGCCGCTCGCGCATCCGGTCGGCGCGCCGGACGCGGTCCTCGCGCGCGTCGAGCAGCCGCTCGGCCAGCGTGGCGTCGGTGTGGTCGATCCCGTAGCCCAGCACGTGCAGGTCCTCGTGCGGGCCCTCGACCGCCGAGATCTCCGTGGCGGGCACGATGGTCACGCCGATCCTGGCGCCCGCGTCGAGCGCCTCCTGCACGCCGTCGACGGTGTCGTGATCCGACAGCGCGAGCACCTCGACGCCCGCCTCGCGGGCG
>JBJMLK010000097.1:0-7116 GCA_045805345.1 Thermoleophilaceae bacterium
AGGGCAGCGTGATCGAGGTCGTCAAGGGCGGCCTGATCATCGACCTCGGCGTGCGCGGCTTCCTGCCCGCGTCGCTCGTCGACATCCGCCGCGTGCAGAACCTCGACGACTTCCTCGGCCAGACGATCGAGTGCAAGGTGATCGAGCTCAACCGCTCGCGCAACAACGTCGTGCTCTCGCGCCGCGCGGTGCTCGAGGAGGAGCGCAAGGAGGTCCGCCAGCAGATCCTCGACCGGCTCCAGCCGGGACAGATCGTGGAGGGCGCGATCTCGAACATCGTCGACTTCGGCGCGTTCGTGGACCTCGACGGGATCGACGGCCTGATCCACATCTCCGAGCTCTCGTGGAGCCACGTGAACCACCCGTCGGAGATCCTGTCGATCGGCCAGACCGTGCCGGTCAAGGTGCTCGACATCGACCGCGACCGTCAGCGCATCTCGCTCGGCCTCAAGCAGACGCAGGAGGATCCGTGGCAGCGGGTCGTGGACAGCTACCAGCTCGGCGACGAGCTCGAGGGCAAGGTCACCAAGGTCGTGAGCTTCGGCGCGTTCGTCGAGATCCTCGACGGCGTCGAGGGGCTTGTGCACATCTCCGAGCTTGCCCAGCACCATGTCGAGAACCCGCGTGAGGTCGTGGGCCAGGGCGACGTGATCCGCGTGAAGATCCTCGAGATCGACTCCGAGCGCCGCCGCCTGTCGCTGAGCGCGAAGCGCGTTGAGGACCAGGAGCTTCCGCTGCGCTCGGCCGGCGCCGTGCCGCCCGCCGGCGACGGCGACGGGGAGATAGGCGAGGTCCGCGACCTCGGCCTCTCCGACGACGTCTTCGCCGGCGCCGACCAGCCGGACGGCCCGCAGACCGCGATGAGCGAGGCGATGGCCGCGGCCAAGGCCGAGCGCGACGAGGCGGCCCAGGCCGGGGCGCCCGCGGCGGAAGCCGATGCGCCCGCGGCCGCCGACGGTGAGGCCGCGGCGGCCGAGACCGCCGACGACTCGACGCCCGAGACCGCAGACGACTCGACGGCCGAGACCGCCGACGACTCGACGGCCGAGACCGCCGACGACTCGGCGGCCGAGACCGCCGACGACTCGGCGGCCGAGACCGCCGACGACTCGGCGGCCGAGACCGCCGACGACTCGGCGGCCGAGACCGCCGACGACTCGGCGGCCGAGACGGACGGCTCCGAGGCCGGCGACGCCGCGCCGGAGCCGGACCCCGCGCCCGACGAACCAGCGGGCTAGATGGGCGCGGGCGACGAGGCCCGCGACGTCATCCCGTTCGTCGGGTTGACCGGGGGCATCGGGGCCGGGAAGTCGGAGGCGCTGGCCGCCCTCGAGCGGCTGGGCGCGGCCACGCTGTCGAGCGACGCGGTGGTCCACGACATCCTCGCGACCGATGACGCGCGCGAGGCGCTGGTCGAGCGCCTGGGCGAGGAGGTCGCGCCCGGCGGGCAGGTGGACCGCGGGGCCGTGGCGCGCGCCGTGTTCGGCGACCCCGAGGCGCGCGAGTGGCTCGAGGGCTACCTGTGGCCGCGCGTGGGGGAGCGGATCGCCGCGTGGCGCGAGGAGCTCCCGTCGCGCGAGCCGCCCCCGCGCGCGGCGGTCGTCGAGGTGCCGCTGCTGTTCGAGTCGGGCATGGAGGGCGTCTTCGACAGCACAGTCGCCGTCGTGGCCGACGACGGCCTGCGCGCCGAGCGGATCGGCGTCCGCGGCCACGAGGGGGTGGAATCGCGCGAGGAACGCCAGCTCGACCAGCACGAGAAGGCCTCGCGCGCTGACTTCGCGGTCCGCAACGACGGCAGCGTGGCAGAGTTGGAGCAGGAGCTGTCCCGCGTTCTTGGCACGATGGAGTCGTGACGCCCAGCACCACCCGCAGCCAGCCGCGCGTCTACAGGGCGCGCCCCGGATCGCGCCGCCGGTCGGCGGTGCGCCGCCGTCGCTGGACGGCGCTGATCGCGATCGCCGCGATCGGCGGCCTGGCGGCGCTCTGGTTCTCGGCCGGCCAGAAGGCGCTGCGCGAGATCACCCTGCCGCTCCGCCACGAGGACATCATCCGCCAGCAGGCGCGCGACAAGGACCTCGACCCGGCGCTGATCGCGGCGGTCATCTACCAGGAGTCGAAGTTCCGCCCGCGTACCTCGCGGGCCGGGGCCGAGGGGCTCATGCAGATCCTGCCGAGCACGGCGAGGTTCATCGCCGGTCGCAGCGGCGGCACCGCCTTCGTGCCCAGCGACCTGGCCACGCCGCAGGTGAACATCGCCTACGGCTCGTACTACCTGCGCTACCTCCTGAACCGCTACGACGGAAACGAGACGCTCGCGATCGCCGCGTACAACGCGGGGGAGACCAACGTGGGGAAATGGATAAGCGAGGCGGGCGGCGCCGGCAACTTCGATCCCGCTGACATCCCGTTTCCCGAGACGCGCGCGTACGTGAAGAACGTCGAGCTGCACCAGCGGGACTACCGCGACCACTACGCGCGCGAGCTGGGCCTGAAGTAGGGCTCGCCCGGCCCCGTCAGGGCTCGAGCGTCGCCACCACGCGGTTCCCGGGTGCCGGCGCGCCCGGCAGCACCGCGCGCGCTATCACCCGGCCGGCGGGGGGCGACCCCGGCGCGTCGGGCTCGATGTGCACGACGCTCGCGTAGTGGCGGCCCCCCGGGTCGTAGTGGTGCCCGATCCCGATCACGTCGTCGGTCACGAAGTCGACGCCGTGGCGCCGCAGCTCGTAGGCGACGGTGGCGGTCACGTCGACCTCCGGTCCGGCGGAGAGCCCGGCCGCCGGGGACGGCCCCTCGACCTGCACCGTCCCGCCCGCTGGGACGGCGTCGCGCACCCGCTCGGCCAGCCGGTCGACCGGCGCATACCAGCGCTGGCGGGGGTCGGGCCGCTCGCCACCGGCCACCAGCGCGCCCACGACCGCCACCGCGGCGACCGCTGCGACGGCGGCGGCGGGGCGCAGGGCGTCGACGCGGCGGACCGGCCGGAGCAGGTTCACGACCGCCCACGCCAGCACGACCCAGACGAACATGCCGGCGAACGACGTCCACCGGAGGGTGTAGTCGATCGTCACGAAGAGCCCGTGCTCGGTCGGCGTCTGCGACGTGACCGCCGCCGCGGCGAGGCACAGGGCGGCGGCGAGCGCGAGGCCGGCGGCCAGCTCGCGCTCCCGCCGCCGGAGGGCGACGATCAGGGCCGCCACCAGCGCGGCGAGGATCGCGACCGTCGACGCGATCGCCGCTGCGCTTCGGCCGAAGCCGACATCGGCGAGCCGCGCGAACGCGTCGTGCTGAGGCTGGAGCCACCACGGCGGCACGCCGACCGTGTGCTGGACGGTGTGCCAGCCCGCCCGCCAGCCGAAGCGGTGGGCGTCGGCGGTCGCCACGCGCACCACCTGCTCCATGTTGCCGGGGCGGTGCAGCGCCTCGTCGACGATCGGCAGGCTCCAGCACACCAGCAGCGCCGCGAGCGTCGTCACCACGATCCGCCGCGACACCGCCTCGCGGCGCGCGACCGCGAAGCCGAGTGCGATCGCGAACAGCAGGGCCACGGGCAGTGCGTAGGTCACCTGGCACTGGGTGGCGAAGCTGCCGACCACCACCATCAGCGGCAGCAGGGCGAGCTCGCCGCAGGCCACCGACCAGGCCAGGAACACGAGCAGCGTGAAGGGCAGCAGCACGGCGCTCGCGTTCCAGACGTCGTGGTAGATCTGGGCCTCGAGCGAGCGGCACGCCAGCGCCAGGCCCGCCGCCACGGCCAGCATCAGCACGACGCCCCCGCGGCGGCGCGCGAGCGCGACGATCCCGACCACGCAGGCCATGTTCACGATGCCCGCCGCGATCGCGGGCGCCACCTGACCGAGGCGCGCCGGCAGCGCGAACAGCCAGAACAGCATCGGCCCCCAGCCGGCCACGGCCTCGCCGATGATCGACGACGAGGCCGAGTGGGCGCCCACCAGCGGCGAGTGCGTCGTGGGCACGTCGAGCGCGCGCACGAGCATCATCGCGTCGTCGCTCAGCGCGATCCAGCCGCCGGTGGCCGCGCGGACGCTCGACACGATCACCGGCAGGGCGGCCGCGACGCCCACCGCGAGAGTCAGCGGGTCGAGTCGCCGGATACGCGTCGCGAAATCCCTGCTCACGGCGCCGGCACGGCATCTCCCGGGCGGGCCGATCCGAGTGCTAGCTTCAACTCGCGATGCCGAAGTTCGAAGTCAATTCCACGTACACCGCGATCGCCGACCAGCCGAAGGCGCGCGACGGGCTGGCCGAGGGTATCGAGGCGGGCGACCGCTTCCAGACCCTGCTCGGCGTGACCGGCTCGGGCAAGACGGCCACGATGGCGTTCACGATCGAGAAGGTCCAGCGGCCGGCGCTCGTGATCGCGCACAACAAGACGCTGGCGGCGCAGCTCTGCAACGAGTTCCGCGAGTTCTTCCCGAAGAACTCGGTCGAGTACTTCGTCTCGTACTACGACTACTACCAGCCCGAGGCGTACGTACCGGCCCAGGACCTCTACATCGAGAAGGACTCGTCGATAAACGAGGAGATCGACCGGCTGAGGCACTCCGCCACCGCCGCGCTGTTCGCGCGCCGCGACGTGGTGATCGTCGCCAGCGTGTCGTGCATCTACGGCCTCGGCTCGCCCGAGAAGTACGACGCGCAGATGCTGCTGCTCAAGCGCGGCGAGATGGCCGACCGCGACGAGGTCCTGCGCAAGCTGGTCGACATCCAGTACAGCCGCAACGACCAGGCGCTCGGGCGCGGCAAGTTCAGGGTCCGCGGCGACACGCTGGAGGTCTTCCCCGCCTACTCGGAGACCGCCTTCCGGGCGCAGTTCTTCGGCGACGAGATCGAGTCGGTGCAGCACTTCGACCCGCTCACGGGCGAGATCCTCGGCGAGCTCGAGCACGTGGGCATCTGGCCCGCCACGCACTACGCCACCGACCGGCCGACCATCGACCGCGCGGTGGTGGAGATCCGCGACGAGCTCGAGCAGCGCTGCGCCGAGCTCGAGGCCGAGGGCAAGCTGCTCGAGTCGCACCGGCTGCGCCAGCGCACCCAGTTCGACATGGAGATGCTCCGCGAGCTGGGCTTCTGCAACGGGATCGAGAACTACTCGCGGATCCTCGACGGCCGGGCGCCCGGCGCGCGCCCCTACTGCCTGCTCGACTACTTCCCCGACGACTTCGTCTGCTTCGTCGACGAGTCGCACCAGACGATCCCGCAGATCGGCGGCATGTACGAGGGCGACCGCTCGCGCAAGCAGACGCTGGTCGAGTACGGCTTCCGCCTGCCGAGCGCGATGGACAACCGGCCGCAGACGTTCGACGAGTTCCTCGCGATCGTTCCCCAGGTGGTGATGGTCTCCGCCACGCCCGGCGACTTCGAGCGCGCGCACGCGTCGCGCACCGTGGAGCAGATCGTCAGGCCCACCGGCATCGTCGACCCCGAGGTCGAGGTGCGGGAGACCAAGAACCAGATCGACGACCTGATGAACGAGGTCCGCACCCGCGCCGACGCCGGGGAGCGCACGCTGGTCACGACGCTCACGAAGAAGATGTCCGAGGACCTGACCGACTACCTCATGGAGTACGGCTTCCGCGTCCGTTACCTGCACTCGGAGATCGACACCCTCGAGCGGATCCAGATCATCCGCGACCTGCGGCTCGGCGAGTTCGACGTGCTCGTCGGGGTGAACCTGCTTCGCGAGGGGCTCGACCTGCCCGAGGTCTCGCTCGTCTGCATCATCGACGCGGACAAGGAGGGCTTCCTCCGCGGCGAGACCTCGCTGGTCCAGACGATCGGGCGCGCGGCCCGCAACGTGAAGGGGCGCGTGATCATGTACGCCGACAAGAAGTCGACCGCCATGCAGCGGGCGATCGAGGAGACCGACCGCCGGCGCGCCATCCAGGTGGCGTACAACGAGAGGCACGGGATCACCCCCGAGACCGTCCGCAAGGGGATCTCGGACATCACGGACTTCCTCGCCCTCGAGTCGAAGGTCCCGAAGGGCAAGCGCCGGGCGCGGATGCCGGATCGCGAGGGCATGTCGGCGAGCGAGATGTCGCGGACGATCGTCGAGCTGGAGGAGGAGATGCTGCTGGCCGCGGACGATTTGCGCTTCGAGTACGCGGCCAAGCTGCGCGACGAGATCAAGGCTCTGCGCCAGGAGCTCGAGGAGGCCGAGGCCACCGCGGGCTGAGCCGTGCCCCGGCCCTGAAGGAACTACGCGGCTCGCAGGGAAGAAAGGGCGGCCGACACCCCCGAGTGCGCTACGCTGCGCGCCTCTGGGCACCGTAATGGGGGCTGCCTGCCCGCCTCTGGGCACCGTCTGAGGGAGCTGAATTTGGAACTGGATCGTCACTTCATCGAGCGCAACGACTTCTCCGCGGCGCGTCGCGGCTACGACCCGGACGAGGTCGACCGCCACCTGCGTGAGCTAGCCGACGCGGTTGGTGAGCTCAAGCGCCAGCAGAAGCCGTCGCCGGCCTCGCTGGCCAGCGCGGCCGCGGAGCAGGTCCGCTCGATCGTGGAAGCCGCGGAGAAGAGCGCCGCGGACATCCAGGGGCAGGCGGAGGACGAGGCGCGCCGGATCACGGCCGACGCCGGTCAGCGCGCCCGCGAGACGCGCGAGCGCGCCGATGCCGACGCCGTCGAGCGCGTGCGCAAGGCCGAGGAGGCCAGCGACCGCATGCTCGAGCGCGCGGGCAGCGTCGAGTCGGAGATCGACCGGCTGCTCGGTCAGCTCCGCTCGGCCGCGAACGCACTCGTCGACAACCTCAACGGCGGCGCGACCTCGCTCCAGGGCGAGCTCGAGTCGTTCCGTGCGGAGTTCGCCGGCGTGCGCGAGGACCGTCTCGAGAGCGGTACGGGTGGCGGCGGTGGCGGCGTGAGCGCCGTCGAGGACGCCGGCCCCGTGGACGCCGAGCCCGAGGTGGTGGCGGGCGTCGCGGCGGTCGAGGCCGAGGCGGACTTCGAGTCCGCAAACGACGAGGTCGCCGCCATCGAGCCCGAGCCCGAGCCCGAGGTATTCGCCGAGGAGCCGGTGGCCGAGTCCGACACGGCCGTCGCCGAGCCCGAGGTGGCTCCCGAGCCCGAGCCCGAGCCGGAGCCCGCGTC
>JBJMLK010000098.1:0-5315 GCA_045805345.1 Thermoleophilaceae bacterium
CACAGCGACGCGAGCGACGGGACTCGAACCCGCGACCTCCGGCGTGACAGGCCGGCGTTCTAACCAACTGAACTACGCCCGCTGAGCGATCTCAGCCTAGCGGGGGCGCCGCATAATGCCCGCTTTGGGGGAATAATCCAAAGCATGCACGTCCGCGGGGCGATCGGCGCGGTGGCGGTCATCGCCGTGGCGCTCCTCGCGCCCGCGGCCGCCGAGGGGGCGATATCGTCGCTCGCCCTCTTCAGCGACTCCGGCGACTTCCTCGGCGGCGGCGCTCAGCAGCTGTTCACGAACCGCGACTCGAAGTTCGCGATCGGCGGTACACCGCACCAGGTGGAGATCGACGTGCAGGGCGGGGCCTACGGGACCGACTATCACCTGAAGTTCGCCGCCCCGTTCAACCGTCGCCTGCGGCGCGGCGTATACGACTTCGCCGAGGGCTACTCGCCATTCCACGCCGAGCGGCCGCACATGGAGATCTTCGGCGGCGGCCATGGCTGCAACGAGGCCAGCGGGCGCTTCGAGGTGCGCGACGTCGCCGCGGCGCGCTCCGGCGCGATCAGGCGGCTGTGGCTCGTCTTCGAGTACCACTGCGAGGGCGCGTACCCGGCGGCGTTCGGCGAGGTGAGGATCCGCGAGGGTCACCGCGCCGCGGTGCCGGCGCTCGTTCGCTGGCCGGTAGGCGACCACGGACGCCTCGGAACGGCGGTGCCGATCACGCTGTCGGCATCGAGGGCCCTGCACCCGCGCTCGGCGCGGCTCACCGGGAGCGGGCGGCGCGCGTTCGCGATCCGGCTCGACGACTGCCGCGGGAAGACGGTGGCCGCCGGTGGGTCGTGTCAGGTCTGGGTCCGCTTTCGGGGACAGGCTGGAACCCACCGCGCCAAGCTCCGCGTCCCCGTCGGCCGCCGCAGCTATGGCGCCGCCCTCCAGGCCTTCGACTGGGGCGGGCGGACGCGCGTCGTCCTGCACAGCGACAAGGGCGACTACATAGGGAACGGCGGCGATTACCTCTACACACCTCGGAACGCGCGGATCGCCGCGGGCGGCTCGCGCCAGCACGTGAACTTCTACGTGACGGCGGCCAACGACTACTTCTGGAGCGCGAACTTCAGCCCCGCGGACGGCGACATCTTCACGAGCGGCAAGACCTACACCGGCGCCGCGCGCGACGCGTTTCGCGGCTCGTCCCCGGGGCTGGAGGTCGACGGGCCGGGCACCGGCTGCAACACGGTGAAGGGCCACTTCACGGTGGCCGACGCCCGCTACGACGCACACGGCGCAATGCAGCACTTCGGCGTGCGCTTCGTCCAGCACTGCGAGGGCGCGAAGCCGGCGCTGCGCGGCGAGTTCGACTGGCGGGCGGGGGACCACACGAAGTCGCCACCGTGGATGAGCGGCCACTGACCCTGGGCGCGCCCTAGTCCGACCGCAGCGCCGTCACGCCCTCGCGGGCGCCATCGCCGCGCTCGAAGAAGTCCCAGACCTCCACCACGTTGCCCTCCGGGTCCTCGACGTAGATCGACCGGTCGCCGCCGGCGTGCCGTTGCGGCCCGTGGACGGCGGCGCCGCTGGAGCGCAGTCGCTCCGCCAGCCCGTCGAGCGTGCCGGGCGAGGCGGCGAAAGCGAAGTGCACGTGGCGGCCGCCCTCGTCGCCGAACTCCTTCTCGCCCGGCGCCCAGATGCCGAGGCGCGCGTCCGGTCCGGCGGCGAGCCAGATCCGGTCGTCCTGGCGCGACAGCGGCTCGAGGCCCAGCGCCTCCACGTAGAAGCGCTCCAGGCGCCGCATGTCGCGCGCCTCGAGCGTGAGTTCTGCGAACCCCTTCAGAGCCATCGACCTCACCTACGACGGGCGGGCGGCGACAAGATCATCGCCATGACGCCAACGTCACCGGCGATACTGCGCGGCGATGCCGGAGGAGAACGTGGAGCTGGTGCGCGGCTGGGTTCGCGCCCTGAACGAGGACGATCTCGATGCCTCGCTCGCGTGCTGCGACCCGGCGTTCGAGATGCTGGAGTCCCGGACCCTTCCGGGTGCCGCGCGCGTGTCCGGCCTGGACGAGCTGCGCAGCTACAGCCTGGGCTGGCGGCGCAACTGGTCGGAGTGGGAGTGGCGCGAGGAGAAGATCGTGGACGTCCCGCCCGACCGCGTGGTGCTCGTGGCCACGCTGTGGCTGCGCGGGCTGCGCAGCGGCGCGGACGTGGAGCGCCGCTGGGCGTACGTCTTCACCGTCCGCGGCGGCAAGCTGCTGAGCCAGGTCGGCTACGACAGCGAGGCCGAGGCGCTCGAGGCGGCGTCCGCGCGCGAATAGGATCCGTGCCGTGGCGACCGCCCCCGACCTGAGCGGCAGGACCGCGCTCCTGACCGGCGCGAGCGGCGGTATAGGGAACGCGATCGCCCGCGCGCTGCACCGCCAGGGGGCCGAGGTGAAGCTCAGCGGCCGCCGGGCCGAGGTGCTTGAGGAGCTGGCGGCGGAGCTGGGCGACCGGGCCGAGGTGCTGCCGGCCGACCTGTCCGACCTCGACGCCGTCGCCTCGCTCGCCGAGCGCGCCGGCGCAGTCGACGTGCTGGTCAACAACGCGTGCCTGCCCGGCAGCGGGCTGCTGAACGACTACTCGCGCGAGGAGCTCGACCGCGCGCTCGTGGTTAACCTGCACGCGCCGATGCGGCTCACCCACGCGCTCCTGCCCGGGATGCTCGAGCGCGGCCGCGGTCATCTGGTCTTCATCTGCTCGACGGCCGGCAAGGTGGCGCTGCCCGGCGCCTCGTTGTACTCGTCCACGAAGTTCGGCCTGCGCGCCTTCGCGTTCAGCCTCCACCAGGACCTGCGCGGCAGCGGCGTGGGAGTGACGACCGTCTTCCCGGGCTTCATCAGCGACGCCGGCATGTACGCCGACACCAAGGTGAAGCTGCCGCCCGGGATGGGCACGAAGCCGTCCTGGGCGGTGGCCGACGCGGTGCTGACCGGCATCGCCACCAACCGGCCCGAGATCGACGTGATGGCGCCGGTGCAGCGCGTCGGCGGCCTGCTGTTCGGCACGTTCCCCCGCCTCGTGGCGGCGGTGTCACGCGCGGGCGGGGGCGGGAAGCTCGCCGAGCAGATGGCCGAGGCCCAGCGCGAGAAGCGCTGATTCAGGAAGGATCTCGCGATTCGTCCTGGATTCAGGTCGCTATGCGATCTAAAAGCAGGACAAAACCGCGGGGGCGGGCCTACCCCGCTACGCCCAAGGCCTCGCGCACGATCCGCGCCTGCTCGGCCCTGTGCGCCGCGGCATAACCCTCGCCCGGGCTCGCGCGCAGCTGCCGCCCCACGTACTCGTAGCCCACGCCGTCCGGCAGGATCCACGACAGGCGGCCCTCCATCACGTTGCGGGCGCCCATGTTCTTCGGCTCCTCCTGCGCCCACACCACGGTCTGGAGGTTGGGGTAGCTCTCCATCAGCTCGCGCAGCTCGTTCTCGGCGAACGGGTAGAGCAGCTCCACGCGGCCGATAGCCACGTGGTCGAGCTGGTCGCGCGACTCGTGCGCCGCCAGCTCGAAGTAGACCTTGCCCGAGCAGAGCACCAGCCGCGTGACGTCCTCGCGGGCGCCCGGCAGCGTCGGGTCGTCGAGCACTGGGTGGAAGCGTCCGCCCGTCAGGTCCTCCAGAGCGGAGGTCGCCGCCGGCAGCCGGAGCAGGCTCTTGGGCGTCATGACCACCAGCGGCCGGCGCTTTGCGATCAGCGCCTGGCGCCGCAGCAGGTGGAAGTACTGCGCCGGCGTTGAGCAGTTGGCCACGCGGATGTTGCCCTCGGCGCCGAGCTGCAGGAACCGCTCGAGCCGCCCGCTCGAGTGCTCGGGCCCCGACCCCTCGTAGCCGTGCGGCAGCAGCAGGGTGAGACGCGTGGACTGCCCCCACTTGGCCAGGCCGGAGACGATGAACTGGTCGACGATCACCTGCGCGCTGTTCACGAAGTCGCCGAACTGCGCCTCCCACATCACGAGCGTCTCGGGCGCCTGCGCGCTGTAGCCGTACTCGAAGCCCAGCGCCGCGCTCTCCGACAGCGGGCTGTTGTGGAGCTCGAAAGGAACCTCCGCCTTCGGCAGGTTCTGGATCGGCGTCCAGCGCTCGCCGGTCTCGGCGTCGTGCAGCACCAGGTGGCGCTGGCTGAACGTGCCGCGCTCGGTGTCCTGGCCGGTGAGCCTGATCGGCACGCCCTGCGCCAGCAGCGTGGCCCACGCCAGCTGCTCGGCGTGCGCCCAGTCGATCGCGCCCTCCTCGAGCCCCTTGCGCCGCTTCTCGAACTGCGGCTTGAGCTTGCGGTGCACGTTGAAGCCGTCGGGCACGCGCAGGAGCTGCTCGTTGAGCGAGCGCACGGACTCGGCCGACACCGTGGTGCGCGGCTCGGCGCTGGCGCTGCGGTCCAGCTCGTGCTCGCCGGTGTCCGGCCCCTCCTCCATCGCCGCCTTAAGCTCGGCGTGCGCGTCGGTCAGCCGCTTCTGGATGTCGGTGACCAGCTGGTCGGCGTCCTCGCGCGTGACGATCCCGCGCTCGGCCAGCTGCTCGGCGTAGAGCTGGCGGACCGGCGGGTGCGACTTGATCCGCTCGTACATCACCGGCTGCGTGTACGCCGGCTCGTCCTGCTCGTTGTGCCCGAAGCGGCGGTAGCCGATCAGGTCGATCAGCACGTCGCGGCCGAAGCGGTTGCGGAACGCCATCGCCAGCCGCACCGCGGCGATGCAGCCCTCCACGTCGTCGGCGTTCACGTGGATGATCGGGACGTCGAAGCCCTTCGCCAGGTCCGAGGCGTAGCGCGTGGAGCGCGCCTCGTCCGGATCCGTGGTGAAGCCGAGCTGGTTGTTGGTGATGATGTGGATCGTGCCGCCCGTCTGGTAGCCGGGCAGCGCCTGGAGGTTGAGCGTCTCGGCCACGATCCCCTGGGCCGGGAACGCGGCGTCGCCGTGGATCAGCACCGGGAGCACGAGCGTGGTGTCGATCGTCACCTCGCGCCCGTCCCGGCTCGCCTGGTCGGCGCGCGTGCGGCCCTCGACCACCGGGTCGATGTACTCGAGGTGGCTCGGGTTGGGCGACAGCGTGATGCGCACGTTCTTGTCGGACTGCGTGCGGTAGCGGCCGGTCGCGCCGTAGTGGTACTTCACGTCGCCGGTGCCGCCCGCGGGCAGCGCGGTGTCGGCCTCGAGGTTCTGCTCGCCCTCGAACTCCACGAAGATGTTCTGGTAGCCGCGGCCGACGTTGTGGGCGATCACGTTGAGCCGGCCGCGGTGGGCCATGCCGATCACGACCTCGCGGGCGCCGGCGTCGGCGGCAAGCTCC
>JBJMLK010000099.1:0-4634 GCA_045805345.1 Thermoleophilaceae bacterium
CATGGAAGGCTCGCCGTCGGTCATCAACAGGCCCGAGTGCCCGTCGTGCGGCGAGCCGTGGCTGTCGCCGACCAACCTGCCGGGCCGCTACCGCTGCGTCTATTGCCTGAAGCGCTTCGAGCTCCGCTCGGACTGCCCTGACTGCGGCGCCCACTCCACGATCGCGCGGATGTCGGATACCGCGAACGTGGAGTGCCGCAACTGCGGCGGCAGCATGCTGCGGCCGATCTAGCGCGCCTTCGGGCGGGCGAGCGGGCGCTCCGGCGCCGCGAGCCAGTCGGACGCCGAGCGCGGTCCGCCGAACACGACCCGGACCGCGCCCAGCATCAGCTCGTCGCCCCTCCCGAGCGTGGCGCGCGGCACGCGCCAGCCGTTCACGCGTGTCCCGTTGCTCGAGCCGAGATCGGCCACCTCCCAGCGGCCGCGCTCGCGCCGCAGCTCGGCGTGCCGGCGGGACACGGCGGGGTCCGAGAGCGTGAGCGCGCAGTCGGGATCGCGGCCGATCACCAAGCCGTCGGCGGCGGCGTCGTGCGGGGGCTCCGGGACGACGAGCGCCGGCTCGCGCCGCGGCGGGCGCAGCCGGTCGAGGATCCGCCCGAGCGTGTCGCGCCAGTTGCTCGACTGCGGCAGGTCGGCCACCAGCTCGTCGAGATCGCGCTCGTCGCGCGAAGCCAGGGCGAGGTCCGCGCGCACCTCGAACGTGTCGGTGCTGAGGTAGCCCTCCTCGAAGCGCCGGCCGAGCAGACCCATCACCCGCTCGCGTCGTTCGTCAGACGTTCGCCTCTCCACTGCAGGTCAATTGTCCTCCGATCGGGCGCGGATTGCCACCCCTGCAGGCGCCGGCCGTCGGTACAGCGCGTAGAGCAGCCCGCTCAGCAGCAGGGCCCCGCCGGTGTAAGCGACCTCGACCTGGAGCACGGGGTCGTTGAAGGCGGGGATCAGGAGGACGATCACGAACGCGATCGCGGACCCGACCCAGCACGCAGCCGCCTGCCGCGTGCGCGCGTGCGCGAGCGCCGCCTGGTTGAGCGTCGCCGCGCTCAGGTAGAGGCCCATCCCGATCGACACGAGCACCAGCCCGCCGCGGTCGTAGCCGCCGCCGGGACCGAACGCCGCGCGCATGATCTGCGGGCCGAGCGCGAGCATCGCCAACGCGACCACGCCAGCGAAGCCGGCGATCGCGCGGATGGTGATGTTCACGCTGCGGCGGAACGGATCGGCCTGCCCGCTCGCGCTCAGCTTGGTGAGGTGCGGAAGGATCGACGTCTGGATCGCCTGGAAGAGCTGGAGCGGGGCGCGGGCGATCAGCAGCACGTTGAAGGCGAAGCCGGCGAGCGCGGCGCCGTTGTCGCCCTCGGTCGCCTTCACGAGGAGCGGGCCCCCGTTGAGGAACGTCTGCTCCGAGATCATGATCAGCAGCACGGCGCCCGCGAACCCGGCGCCGTGCGCGAGGGTGAACTCGGCCTGCTCGGGCGTGGCGTCGGAGGGCTCCGGCTCGTCGGCGGTGGCGCGCAGGCGGCGGGTGAGCGCCCACGGCACGACGGCCAGTGAGAAGAGCGGCGCCGCCGCGATGCCGAGCGCGACCACGCTCTGACCGTGCGCGATCCCGACCGCCACGACCAGCGCGAACATCACGCGCGAGGTCGCCTCGAGCAGGACGAGCAGCCCGTAGAGCCCGAAGCGATGGTGGCCGGCGAGGTAGCCGCGGGCGAAGTAGCTCGCCGCGTACATCAGGACGGCGGCGATCATCACCCAGTAGAGCGTCGACGCGCCTCCGAACAACCCGTCCTCGAGTGGCCCCTTCAGCGCGAGCGCGACGACCGCGAACAGGGCCCCGAGGCCGAGCTGGATCGTGGCGGCCACGCGCAGGTGCTCGCTGCCGGTCTGGCCGCGCACGTCGCGGTCAGCGATCGTGCGCGAGAGCAGCTGCTCGACCGGCCGGTAGAGCACCGAGACGACGATGAAGACGGCCGACCAGAGCAGCGTGATGCCGCCGTAGGCGGAGTGGCTCAGCGAGTGGCTCGCGAGCGCGAAGTACGCGTAGGTCACGAGGCCCGTGACCCCGATCCCCACCGACAGGACGGCGGCGCCGCGGCCGAAGCCGGTCCGGCGCGCCGCGTCCGGCTCAGTCGAGGCCGACAAGCAGCATCGTCCAGGGGAAGGGGGTGCGGACCTCCTGGACCTTGCCGTATCTGGTGAGGAGCGAGTGGAAGCCGACCTTCGACCAGTGGTTCAGGTGGCCGGGGGTGTTGCCGAGATCGCGCAGGTACGCGCCGCGGGCCATGTTGAGCATCCGCCACAGCGGCTCGCGCGGGACCGAGACGAGCAGGTGGCGGCGCGCGACCCGCGCCATCTCGGCCAGCGTCACCTCCGGCTCCGGCACGTGCTCGAGGACCTCGATGGCGGTGGCCGTGTCGAACTCGCGCTCCTCGAACGGCAGCGAGGTCGCGTCCTCGACGCGGAACTCGAGGTTGGGGCGGGCGCGGCGCTCCCACTCGGCGCGGAGCTTCGCGTCGTCGAGGTCGATCCCCACGATCCGCCCCCCGTCGAGGCGCTCGGCCCACTCGCAGGTGAGGACGCCCTCGCCACAGCCGACGTCGAGGACCGACTCGGGCGCCGCGATCCCCCACAGCTCGTCGAGCGAGTCGTGGAAGCCGCGCATCAGGCGCTTGACGACCGGGTTCGTGGACCCGTACTTGTCGTAGGTGTTGCCGGTCGGGACCGCGGTGGCCGCGGGAGCGTCGCTCACAGCTTGAGCGCCTCTCGCTCCTCGGTGCCGCCGGTGGCCGGAGCCGCGTCGGCCCCGGTGGTGGGGCGCTGCGAGGTGGCGGTCGCCTCGGCGCCCGGCTCGTAGTGCGAGGGCTCCACGCCGAGCTGCAGCTCGACGCGCCTAACGCGCTCGAGGATGCGCTGCTGGAGCACGCGCGAGCCGGCGAGGATGTCGCCGACCACGCCGAGCGCGGCGAGCTGCACCGCGGCGATGAACAGAACTGCGCCGAGGATCAACGACTGCACGTGGCCGCTGCCCGACCCGTCGATGTAGAAGTAGAGGAAGCGGCCCCAGATGACGAACGACGCGAGGCCGACGACCGCCGCCGCGGTCATGAAGACCTTGAGCGGCTCATACAGCGCGTAGATGCGGAAGATCGAGATCGTGTTGCGGCGCACGTACGACCACATCGAGGGGAAGAGCCGCGACTCGCGCGTCTTCGGGTTCGTGCGGATCGGCGTGTGCTCGACGGCGACGAGCATCTTGCCCGCCTGGATGATCGTCTCGAGCGTGTAGGTGTACTTCGACACGACCTGGACCTGGATCGCCGCCTCGCGGTTGTAGGCGCGGAAGCCCGAGGTGGTGTCGGGGACGTCGGTGCCGGAGGCGCCGCGAACGACCCAGCTCCCGAGGCGCTGCAGCCGCTTCTTCAGCGGCGAGAAGTGCTCGATCTGGTCGACCAGGCGGTTGCCGACCACCATGTCGGCGTCGCCGTTGAGGATCGGCTCGACGAGCTTGGGGATGTCATGGCCGTCGTACTGGTTGTCGGCGTCGGTGTTGACGACGACGTCGGCGCCGAGCTTCAGCGCGGCGTCGAGCCCGGCCTGGAACGCCGTGGCGAGCCCCTTGTTGTTGGTCAGACGGACGATGTGGTTGACGCCGTGCGCGCGCGCGACCTCGACCGTGCGATCGGTCGACCCGTCGTCGATCACGAGCCACTCGACAGCGTCGAAGCCACGGACTTCGCGCGGGAGGTCGGCAAGCGTCGCGGGGAGCGTGTCCTGCTCGTTCAAGCAGGGGATCTGGATGATCAGCTTCATGCCGCGGCTAGAGGCTAGCCGAGGGGGTGGCCGCGAGGTGCGGGCTGGGCGCGGCGGTGCGGGGGCGCCGCGGGCGCGGTACGGCGCGTGATCTAGGGTTGCCCGCCGATGCGAGGCCGATCGGGTTTTCAGGCTGTCGGGGTGGTCGTCACGGTGGCGGTGGCTCTGGCGCTGGCGGTGGCGGTGTGCGGATGCAGCGGCGACCGCGACACGGGCGAGGGACGGAAGATCGAGGCGGTCGTGAAGCGGTTCTCGCTGGCGAGCGGCCCCGACGCCTGCGCGCTAATGACGCCGAAGGCGCTGGCGACCGTCTACGGCCGCGGCTCGCCGGATCCCTCGGCCGGCCGGGCACGCTGCCTGGCCGCCTCGAAGAAGTTCTCGGGCGAGCCGATCACGATCACCTTCGTGAAGCTCACCGACGCGACGACCGCGCGCGCGACCGCCAAGACGCCGGGTGGCCGGCGCTACTTCACGGTGGCGCTGGAGAAGCGGCGGGGTCGGTGGCTCATTAACGCGGTGACGCCGGCGCAGCGGCCGGGTTAGGGGTCTGGGGCGGCGTCTGGTGGCGCTCCGGCCCAACCTGAAGGAGGTGCGACGGCACGTCGGGCGCGACGAACTGAACGATCATCACCGTGGCGTCATCTCCCTGTTCGCCCGAAGCCAGAAGACGCGCGTCACTGTCCGCGAAGATGACGCCGAGGCGCTCCTCCAAGACAGCCAGCTCGCTGACCACTGCCCGCCAGCCCGCTTCGTCTAACCGACCGCCACTGCGGCTGTATCGGATCTCTCGGCGCGCGGAGTCATCCGATGTTGCTGCCGCGGCA
>JBJMLK010000100.1:0-22639 GCA_045805345.1 Thermoleophilaceae bacterium
CGGGCGGAACGCCTACGTGGCCAACGGCGGCACCTACAGCGGCGGCAGCTACATCAACTACGACCTCAGGCAGTTCTCGATCGACACGGCCGGGCGCCTGCACGCGAAGGCGCCCCCGGCCGTCGCCGCCGACGACTACCCGGCGGCCGTCATCGTGGCGCCGGACCAGAGCCCGCGCGCCGCGTTCAAGGTCGCGCCCGCCGGTGTTCGCAAGAAGCAGTTCGACGCGACGGGATCGAACGACCCGGACGGCCGCGTGACGCGCTACTTCTGGCGCTTCGGCGACGGAACAGCCCCGCGCGTGGCCGGCCCCAAGCCGATCCACAGGTACGCGCACGCGGGCACGTACACGGTCACCCTGACGGTCGGTGACGACGCCGGCTGCTCCATCGCGGAGGTCTGGACCGGCCGGACGGCTTACTGCGGCGGCAATCGGACCGCCCTGGCTCGCCACCGGGTCACCGTCAAGTAGCCCGGCGACCCGGCGCGGGGCCGGCCCAGAGCCGTGGCTCGGTGAGCGAGTCGGGAATACTGCGATCGGTGTCCCGGGGAAATGCCGAGAGCGTGCGCGCGGCCATCGACGCGTTCAATCGGCGCGACGGGGCCGCCTTCGGGAGGCTGCTCGCCGGCGACGCCGAGATCGTGCCGGTGCGCGCGGCCCTGGAGGGGACGGTCTACCGTGGTCCCGATGCGGCCGCCCAGTACTGCGCAGCGGTCGAGGAGAGCTGGGAGGACCTGACCTGGGAGCTCGAGGAGATCAGGGACGAGGGGGACCTGGTGCTCGCGCTGGGAAGGATTCGGGGGTCGGGGCGGGGCAGCCGCGCCGGCATCGACGCTCGCGGGGGCTGGCTCGTCCGCTTCCGCGACGGGCTGATACGAAGCTTCCGCACCTACCCCGACCGCGCCGACGCGCTCGAGGCCGCGGGACTGGCGGACTAGGCGCCGCGCTCGTTCAGTCGCCGGACGGCAGCCTGACCTCGATGCGCCCGCCGTTCTCGCGCGCCTCGTAGGCCGGCTGCACCGCCGTGGCCGGGCCGCGCACCACGGCGCCGTCGCGGACGTCGAACCGCGAGCCGTGGCACGGACAGGTCACGACGTGGCCCTCGATCTCGCCCTCGCTGAGCGAGCAGCCGCGATGCGAGCAGCGGTCGTGGATCGCGTGCACGCCGTCGCGGTGCCGCACCAGCAGCACCGGCGTGTCGTCGGCGACCCGGGAGACGAGCTGCCCGTCGGGCAGGTCCGCGGCGTCGGCCACGGCCGTCCAGTCGCCCGGGCCGGGGTCGAACGCCGTCTGGTTCGGCCCCACGCCGCGCGTGAACGACATGTGTCCCCCGAGCAGACCGCCCACGGCGAGCGCCCCGTTGCTCGCTCCGGCCAGCGCGCGTCCGGCCGCCGGCGATCCGCGCCGCCGCGCGAGCAGCGACCCCGCGGCGAGCGCCAGGGCCGACACGTTCACGGCGGCGTGCACCAGGCCCACGCGCCGGACGCGCTCGTCCGCCGGCTCGCTGTCGGCCCAGTCGCCCGCTCCGGTCACCGCAGTCGGCAGCGCGGCGAGCAGCCCTATCTGGAGCAGTCGCTCCGAGGCCTCGTCGCTGTCGCGCGCGGTGAGGTCGAGCAGCGACGCGCTCAGGAACGAGCCGATCACGACATCGGTCAGCGGCGGGTGGACGGCGTGACCCAGCCACGTCCCACTCAGCGCGTCCTTGACCGCACCCGGCCCGACCAGCCCGCGCACCGTCTTTCCGAGCGCCTTGCCGGCGCCGTCGAGCGCCCCGACCCGCTCGATCGTCTCGGCGAACGCACGCGTTGCTCGCAGAGCCGGCGTCGGGTCTCCCTACTTGACCTTCAGCAGGTCCACGTCGAAGACCAGCGTCTCGTTCGGGCCGATCGTCGGCGGCTGGCCCTGCGGACCGTAGGCCAGGTCGGGCGGGATCACCAGCTGCCGGCGGCCGCCTTCGCGCATGCCCTTGATGCCCTTGTCCCAGCCGGGGATCACCATCCCCGCGCCGAGCTTGAACTTGAACGGCTCGCGCCCCCACGAGGTGTCGAACTCCTCGCCGGTGGAGAACGTGACGCCGACGTACTGCATCGTCAGCGAGCTGCCGTCCTTCGCCACCGCCCCCTTGCCCTTCACGATGTCGCGCTTGACGAGCTTGGCGGGCGGGTTGCCCTTCGGCTTGGCGATCGGCGGCTTCTTGCCCAGCTTCTCCTCGCCCGGAGTCGGGGGCAGCGGCTTCGAGGGACCGGCTGGCTTGGGCTCCGGGGTGGTCGAGCTGGACGCCGCCGGCGCGTTCGAGTCCGGGATCGCCGCGGTCTTGTCGCCGCCGCTCCCGCAGCCCGCGACGGCGACCGCCATGGCGAACGCCACAGCGATGGCGACCCCGAGGGCCCGGCGCTCCACAACCCGCATCACCCGCGGCACTCTATCCGGGCGGGCGCGCGCTTAGGTGGCGACTTCGACGCGGTTCGCGAGCACATCGAGCGCGCCGCTGCGGATGAGCGCCACCAGAGCGTCGACCACCTGCGCGTCGAACTGCGCCCCGGCGCAGCGCTCGAGCTCGGCGATCGCCTCGTCGGCGTCGATGCCGGAGCGGTACGGGCGGTCCGAGGTCATGGCCTCGAACGAATCGGCCACGAAGAGGATCCGCGCCTCGAGAGGGATGTCCGCGCCCGCCAGGCCGTCCGGGTAGCCGCGGCCGTCGACGCGCTCGTGGTGGCCGCGCACCCAGCGTGCCTCCGCCGCCAGTCCGGCGTGGGCGAGCATCTGCGCGCCGGCGGCCGAGTGCCCGCGCACGATCGCGAACTCGCGGTCGTCCAGCGGCCCCGGCTTGTCGAGGATCTCGGCGGGCACGGACACCTTGCCCACGTCGTGCAGGAGCGCGGCGCGGCGCAGCATGATCACGCGGTCGGCATCGAGGCCCATCGCCTTGCCGATCGCCGCCGAGTACGCGGCCACGGTCTGCGAGTGGGCGCGGGTGCGAAGGTTGCCCGCGTCGAGCATCTGGACGACCCCGTAGAGGTGCTGGAGCGAGCGCGGCTCGTCGACGCCGTCCGGGCGCTCGGTGACCTCGCCGGCGACCGCACAGAGGTCCTTGCCGTGGTGCTTGCACCAGTACAGCGCCGCGTCGGCGCGGCGGTGCAGCTCGGTCAGCTCGACGCCGTCCTCGGGCGCCGTCGCCACGCCGGCGCTCACCGTCACGCAGCGGCCGCTCACCAGCTCGGCGCGGCCCACCGCCACGCGAATGCGATCTGCCACGAGCAGCGCGTCGACCTGCGCCGTCTCCGGCAGCAGCAGCCCGAACTCCTCGCCGCCGAGCCGCGCGAAGGTGTCCATCGGCCGAACCGCGCCGGCGATGGCCTCGCCGAGCCCGCACAGCACCTGGTCGCCCGCGGCGTGACCGAGGCTGTCGTTCACGCCCTTGAAGTCGTCGATGTCGATGAGCACGAGCGACGCGGGTGAGCCATTGCGGCGCGTCCGTGCGAGCTCCTTGCCGACCGCCTCGAGGAAGTAACGGCGGTTGTACAGACCGGTGAGCGGGTCACGGATGGCCTGCTCGAGCCGGTCGCTGTAGTCGCGCGCGTGCTGGATCGCGACCGCCAGCTCGTCCACGAGCAGGCCCAGGAGGCCTAGCTCGTCGTCGAGGAACGGGTCCGAGTCCGCGCGCATGAGCGTTACCGCTCCGAGCGTGTCTCGGCGGGTGGTGAGCGGCAGGCGAACGATCGTGCGGCCGCCGCGCGCGAGCACCTGATGCGGCGGAGCCGGCAGCTTGTCCATCCGGTCCGTCCACGCGTGCTCGCTGTACCAGTCGCCGTGCGCGGCGCGCAGCTCGAGGCGCCCGTCGTCGACCGTGCACAGGGCCGAGCTCGACGCGCGCGCCGCGGCGTGGAGCACGCCCAGCGACCGCCGCACGATCGGGTCCTCCTCGAGCGTCTGGGTCATGGTGGTCGCGAGGCCCGTGAGCGCCTCCAGCTGCTCGTTGCGCTTCACCGCGTCGTTGCGGAGCGCCCGCTCACGCGCCACGGCCAGCCGGTTGTCGAGCAGCAGGTAGGCCTGCCGTCCGAACGCGATGCAGAGCGCGATCACGAAGCACGCTCCGAAGTAGCCGAGGCCCCATGGGCTCAGGTTGCCCGACAGCGAGAGCGGGACGGCCACGCCCGGGAACGCGAGGATCACCGCGAGCGGGAAGACGACCCGGACGAGCACCCAGTTGCGGCCCATCGCCTCCTCGGGCTCCTCCTCGACCCCGGCACCGCGCGGCTCCTCGTCGGCGGCGTAGGCGCAGCTGAAGCCGGCAATCGCCCACAGGAGCGCCGTGGCGCTCTGACTGATGTGCGGACCGGCCGCGGAGAGGGTGACGAAGGCGTCGCCGATCGCCACGCTGGTGGTCGTCACGACCAGCGCCCAACCCACCCGGCGGTGGCTGCGCTCGCGACGGATGACCGCCGCGAAGCTGGCGAAGAGAACCGCCGTGAGGTCGAGCAGGAAGACCAGTGTGAGCACGGCGTCGCCATGCACGAGGCCGGGGATGGCGACGAAGTACGCGGACAGCGCCGTGATGAGCAGGAGGAGCAGGGCGGCGTCCACGACGCGCTCGAGGCGCGCGCCGGTCGAGCTCACTCGCACGAGCCGCCACATCGAGGCGACGAGGCACGCCGAGGCGGCGAACCCGAGGTAGAAGCCCGAGCGGGCGAACGACCCTGTGGCGGGGGCCAGGACGGTGACCGCCGAGGCGAGGCTGCCGAGCGAGGCCGCGGCGCACATCAGCCACCAGACGAGCCTTCGCCCGGCCCGTGCGCCGGCCGCGGCCTTCGCGGCGCGCGTGGCTCCGAACAGCAGCAGCACCAGCGGCACCGCGAACGCGAGCGATCCCACGCGCATTCCGACCAGCGGAAGGACCACCGGCCAGATCACGAAGACCGCGAACAGGCCGGTCACGTCGGGGCTCTTGGACGGCGGCACCACGCCGTGGGACGACGAGTCGTACTCCACGACCTCGGAGGCGGTGGCGGCACGCATGGGCGAGCCGCACCGCTTACACGCCGGAGGCATGACGGTGGACGATGTCGCGGCGCGGGACCACCCGCAGAACGCGCAGTGGTGATAGCCCTCCACGGAGGGGTTATCGAGCGGGAACCTGGCGCGCTTGAGCGCTGAGGTCAGCCGCCCGACGCCAGGTGAAGCGGGTCGCCCTGCTTGCCGTAGGCCAGCGGCGGGTCGCCGTCGGCCACGATCCGCGAGCCGTTCCAGGTGTAGCGGACCGTCTTCTTCGAAGATGGGCAGCAGAACGGGTCGTCGCCCTGGAAGTTCCCGTACCTGACCGCGATGGCGTCGCCGTCACTCGACATCGACAGGTGGATCGCCAGCCGGTCGCTGGCCCAGCCCAGGAACTTGTCGCCGCGGAACAGCAGCACGGCCTGTCCGGTGCCGTCGCCGGAGTCGGCGAGCACCGCGCCGAAGCCCGTGATCTGCGACCCGTCGGCGGCGGTGACGGTCGCTCCGGGGCCCTCGACCTTGAGCACGCGCTTCCCGAGCTGCGGCTGCACGACGTAGGTGCGGCGCGCGTACATGTCCGCGTCGGCGGCCGACGGCCGCTCGGGCGACGGCTCCGGCGGCGCGTCCGAGGCCGCCGGGGTGGTGTCGCACGGGGTGCCCAACCGCGGAACCTGCGGCTGGAACGGTGGCCGCTCGTCGAACGAGAGCCGAGTGGTCGTGTAGTAGGAGACCGCCCTGCAGCGCTCCAGGTCGGTGGCCACGAGCTTGCCGTGGACCGTCGTCTGCGTGGTGTGCGGGGCGGGGTTGAACACGAACGTCGCGCTCGCGGTCGCCGTGTCCTGGCCCCAGTCCTTCCAGTGCAGGTCCTTCGCCACGAGGTCGCCGTTCGCGCTGAACGCGAAGTCCGGCGGCTGCTCCGAGCGCTTGCCGAGCACGTCGACCATGAACGCCGGCGTGGTCGACGTGCCGCCGTTCCTCACCGTCTCGGTCACGGTCTTGGTGCCGCCACCGCCGCAGCCGGCGGCCACCAGGCAGGCGGCGACGAACGCGATCGCGAGCCGAGCGGGGGCCACGTCGCGCACCCTAACCTGAGCGCACCGGGCGCTCTACCAGGGCCCGCCCGCCTCGCAGCCGCCGTCGCCGGGCTTGTCGCAGCTGCGCTCCAGCTGCCCGTCGTCGCCCTTGGTCACCTCGAAGCTCGTGCCCGACTCCGAATGCGCGACCACGGTGTACCCGGCCGTGCTCGCCTGCTTCACCTCGGCCTGCCCGGGTCCCGAGCCCATGGGCTCCGTCACGCCCTCCGGCTTCTTGCACGCCGAGTAGTCCTGCTGGTCGACGAAGCACGCCTCAACGGCTGTTACGAGGATGCGCGCCTCGGCCTTCGCGCCGGCGTCCTGCCGCGCCGCGTCCGCGCCGGCCGCGGCGGCCTGTGGCGCGACGGGCGGCTTGTAGGCGCTGGTGCGGTTCGATTTGTCGCCGCCGCCGCACCCCGCGGCGACGAGCGCCAGCGCCACTGCTGGCACGGCGAGCTTTCCCTGCTTCATGGGCCCCTGCCTCTCGAGATGTCGGTTGGCTACGGGGGCGAAGCTTCTCGTTCGGCGGTCGGGTTCCTCCGGCTGGTTGCCTCCTTCGAGTTAACGCACGCTCAACCTCAACATCGCCCGCTCCGGAGAGTTACAGAGGCATACCCCTACGCGCTGACCCGGCGGTGCCGGCGACGCGCGGCGCGCGCCTCCAGGAGGGGCGCGCGCACCGCGCGCACCAGACGGGAGCCTACCGCCTGGCGCAATATAAAAGCCCTGCAAATCGCCACATTTGCGGTTTTGTGGCGTCACTCCCCGGGCACAGGATCCTCACCCCTACGAAGGAAGCTCGGGAAGGAGGGTCACATGGCCCGCACCGCAGAGAGGACACGCTCACAAGCGCGTCGCGCAAGCGACGAGGCGCGCAACCGGACCGCACGGCAGGCGGAGGAGCCGGACGTCGACCGCGAGGAGGATCTCGACGACGGCGACGACGATCAGGACTCGCGCGACGACGGCGGATCGAGCGGAGGTGTCTTCGGGGAGCTGAAGAACGTCGCCTCCGACGCTGCGCTCGCGGTGCTCGCCCCTGTCGCGAAGCAGGCGGCCACGAAGGCGGCCAAGTACGCGGTGAAGAAGGCCCCCGAGCTGATCGAGGACACCGTGATGCCGATGCTCGAGGAGTCGGGCGGCGCCAAGGGGCTCGTCGGGAAGCTCGCGTCATCGGACGGCGCCAGCGGTCTCCTGTCGAAGCTCACGCCGGGCGGCGGTGACGACGACGACGGCGGTGGCGGCGATGCCGGCGACGGCACCGGCAAGGGCCGGCGGATGCCCGTGCAGCAGGCGGTCGACGTGGCCGCGCCGATCGACGTTGTCTACGACCAGTGGACGCAGTTCGAGGACTACCCCAAGTTCATGCACCGCGTGCAGCGGGTCGAGCAGCGCGACGACGCGACGGTTGCGTTCCACGCGAAGGTCTGGGGCATCAACCGGACCTGGGAGGCGGAGATCGTCGAGCAGTACCCCGACGAGCGGATCGTCTTCAAGAGCGTGAACGGGATGCAGCTGACGGGAGTCGTGACGTTCCACGACCTCGCGGAGCGGCTCACCCGTATCGAGGTGAACATCGACGTCGACCCGGACGGGCCGATCGAGAAGATCGCGCGCGGGACGCGCGTCGTGAAGCGCGCGGCCCGGGGCGACCTGAAGCGGTTCAAGGCCTACGTCGAGATGCACGACGACGCGACGGGCGAGTGGCGCGGCGAGATCGAGGACGGCGACGTGGTCGCCGGGCCCGACGAGGCCGCGGACGACGACTACTACGAGGACGACGAGCCCGAGGCCGCGTACGACGAGGACGAGCCCGAGGCGGAAGACGAGCCCGAGGCCGAGGACGAGGCAGAGGCCGAGGCCGACGAGGAGGACGAGCCCGAGGCGTACGAGGAGGACGAGGAGCCCGAGGAGGACGAGCAGGAAGAGCAGGACGAGGAGCCGGAGCCCGCGCGGGCTCGCTCCCGCAGCGGCTCGAGCCGGAGCCGCGGCTCCAACGGTGGCGACCCCGGGCCCTCGCGTGCGAAGCGCACGCGCGGGTCGAGTGCGAAGTCCAGCTCGAAGTCGTCGAGCTCGAAGTCGTCCCGCGGCAGCTCATCGTCGAGCGGCGGGAGGTCGTCGAGCAGTCGGAGGTCGTCCAGCTCGTCGAAGCGCGGGTCCTCGCGCAGCCGCGGCAGCGCGTCGAAGTCGAAGGCCGGCTCGTCGTCGAAGGCGAAGAGCTCGTCGTCGCGCGCGAAGAGCGGTTCATCGAGGTCGACGAGCGGCTCATCGAGGTCGAAGAGCGGCTCGTCCCGGTCCAAGGGCGGCTCGTCGCGGTCGAAGGCGTCCTCCGGGCGCCGGTCGAGCTGAGGAGGGAGGAGCACCATGGCAAGCACCGCGCTACCCACACGCAGCACGAGCGGCGGCGGCGTTTCGCGCGCCCCGAACCCCAGCGGGCTCGCGGACGTCATCGACCTGATCCTCGACAAGGGCCTCGTGATCGACGTCTACGTGCGGGTGTCGCTCGTCGGCATCGAGCTGCTGACGATCGACGCCCGGATCGTGGTCGCGAGCGTCGACACCTACCTGCGCTTCGCGGAGGCGGTGAACCGGCTCGACCTCGAGGAGAAGGGCGACCAGAAGAGCCTGCCCGACCTGTTCGGCGATGCCGAGGAGGGAGGCGCCAAGCGCAAGACGAAGGGCGCGCTGGAGGGCGCCAAGAACTCCCTCTCGGACATCTTCTCGGACGACGAGGACGAGGAGGAGAACGACGACGGCGACGACGCGGAGGACGAGCACGACGAGCGCCCGCGGCGCCGCCGCCGCGCGCCGAGCCGCACTCGCCGCAGCGACGGCAACGGCTCGCAGCGTCGCCGCCGTGCGCGGACGTCGAGCCGGGACTGAGCCATGGACGCGTACGTCTACGGGGTCCTGGCAGCGACGTCCGGGCCGAGCCCGCCGGGCCGCGGGGTCGAGGGGCAGGGCCTCGACCTCGTGAAGAGCGGCGGCCTGGCCGCGCTCGTGAGCGACGCGCCCGAGGTGCCCGTCCGGGCCAACCGGCGCAACCTCATGGCCCACACGGACGTGCTCCGGCGCGTCGCGGTCGAGCGCGGGGTGCTGCCCATGCGCTTCGGCGTTGTGATGCCGGACCGCGACGCCGTGCGCGACGAGCTCCTGGTGGCTCACGGGCGCGAGCTGTCGGCGCAACTCGAGGCGTTCGAGCCGTACGTGGAGCTCGATGTGCGCGTCCTCTGCCCGGAGGACGCGCTCCTGCGCGCGGTCCTGGCGGACCGGCCGGACATCGCCGCGCTCCGTTCCGACCTCGCCGCCCGCCCAGCCGACGCGACCTACTACGAGCGCATCCGGCTGGGCGAGCTGGTGGCGCAGGCTGTGGGAGCCAGACGCGCCGAGGTAGTGGCGACGGTGAGCGCCAGGCTCGAGCCGCTCGCGGCGGCCACGGATCGCGGCGAGCCGCTGCACGACGAGATGCTCGCCAACGTGGCGTTCCTGGTCCCGCGGGATCAGGTGGGCGCCTTCGACGCCGCCGTCGACGAGCTGGCCGAGACGCTCGGGACCGACGCCCGGGTGAGCTCGATCGGACCGCTGGCGGTGCACCGGTTCGTGGACCTTGGCGCCGAGAGCGAGGCCGGCGCATGGGCCTGATCAGCGGGTTGCTCACGCTGCCGCTCGCGCCCGTGCGCGGGGTGGCCTGGATCGGCGAGCAGATAGCCGAGGAGGCCGACCGCGAGCTGGACGGCGAGGCGCGCATCAGGCGCGAGCTGGGCCGGCTGGGTCTCGAGCACGAGCTGGGCCGGCTGAGCGCGGAGGAGTTCGAGGCGCGCGAGGACGAGCTGCTGGAGCAGCTCGAGGCGCTGCACACCGAACGAAGGAGGGCGGTCGAAGATGGCCACTGAGGCCCGATCGAACGGATCGAACGGCAAGGTCGCCGCGACGAAGATCGTCCGGCGTGCCGTGGAGCAGGTGCGGGAGCTGACCGGCCGGCCGGTGGAGGGCGTGCTGGGGCTCGAGAGGGTCGACGACGGCTGGGTCGTGACGCTCGAGGTGGTGGAGCTGCGGCGCGTGCCGGATTCGACCGACGTGCTTGGCAGCTACGCCGTCGGCGTCGACACGCGCGGCGAGCTTCAGGAGTACCGGCGCACGCGGCGCTACTACCGCAGTCAGGTGGAGGAGGGCTGACATGGAGAGCCAGTTGGCGGGAGTCGGCGGGATCGAGCGTTACCGGGCGCGCACGCCCGAGCACGCGGGGTCGGCCAACCTCGCGGACATCCTCGAGCGCGTGCTCGACAAGGGGATCGTGATCGCGGGCGACATCCAGATCAACCTGCTGGACATCGAGCTGCTCACGATCAAGCTGCGCCTGCTGGTGGCGTCGGTCGACCGAGCCAAGGAGATGGGCATCGACTGGTGGGAGAGCGACCCGTCGCTGTCGAGCCGGGCGCGGCGCGAGGTGGAGGACGAGAATCGCGAGCTTCACGCGCGGCTCGAGCGGCTCGAGTCGATGATGGCGCTCGGCGAGACGGAAGCCGACGGCGGCGGAGTGGCGGGCGATGAGCGCGCGTGACGCCGACGAGCTGATCCGCGAGGCGCACGCCGAGGCGCGCGCTGCCGTGAAGGCGCGCCTGCGCGAGGACTTCGAGCGCGCGCTCACGCACGAGGTGGAGGAGCGGCTGCGGATGCGTGCGGAGGAGGACGAGCCATCGCCGCCGCCGCCGCCGCGCGCTCCATCCGCGGCACGGCGCCCCGCACGCGGCGCGTCGCACGCCGCGTCGCACGCCGCGCCGGGCGCCTCGTCGCCCGCCCCCACAGGCTCGCCCCCCGCACCCGTCGGCGACGCACTCTGGGCCTACTGCGTGGTGCGCGGCGACGCGCCCGAGCTGCCGGCGGCGGTGGCTGGGGTGCAGCAGGGCTCCGGGCCGCGACTGGTGCGCGACGACGGGGCCGCCGTCGTAGTGAGCGCGGTCCCGCTCGCGGAGTTCGGCGAGGAGGCGCTCAAGCGCAACCTCAACGACCTCGCCTGGCTCGAGTCGGTTGCGCGCGCCCACGAGCGCGTGGTCGACGCCGCGCTCGCCGGCGGCAGCGCCGTCGTGCCGATGCGGATGTGCACGATCTTCCAGGGTGAGCGGCAGGTGCGGCAGATGCTCGCCGACCGCGGTCCGGCCCTCCGGCGCGCGCTCGAGCGGCTCGACGGCATGGCCGAGTGGGGCGTGAAGGTCACGGCCGACCGCGAGCGTCTCACCGACGTTGCGCGCGACACCGTGCGCGCGCCCGGCGGGGCGGCGGGCGCCGGCGGCGCCTACCTCGGACGCAAGCGGCAGGACCGCGAGCTGAGCGAGCGTGCCGACGCCCTGCTCGACGGGGCGATCCGCGAGAGCCACGCGCGCCTCGAGGAGTGGGCTGCGGCGTCGGAGGTCCTGCCGCCCCAGGGGCGTGAGCTGGCCGACTACGACGGCGACATGGTCTTCAACGGCGCGTACCTCGTGGACGAGGCCCGGGCGGCCTCGTTCGCCTCGATGGTGGACGAGCTGGGCCGGCAGTACGCGGAGCACGGTCTGACGTTCGAGCTCACGGGCCCGTGGCCGGCGTTCCACTTCGTGGGTGTGACGGAGTCGCTGGTATGACGAGCGCGGTCGTCGCGCAGCGCGAGGTGGCGCTCGTCGACCTGGTCGACCGCCTGCTCGGCGGCGGCGTGGTGATCACGGGTGACATCACGCTCGCGGTGGCGGACGTCGACCTGGTGCAGGTCAGCCTGCGCGCGCTGATCGCGTCGATCGACACCGTCGCGGGGGAGGCGTCGTGATCTACCTCTACGCGATCTGCGAGCCGGGCATCGGCGTCGACGCCCACGGGCTCGACGGGGTCCCCGTGGAGGCGGTGGAGGAGGGTGGCCTCACGGCGCTGGTCAGCTCCCGCGTGCCGGGGGGCGTGGCGCCCACGCCCGACGCGCTCGCGGCGCACGACCGCGTCGTGGCGGCGGCGATGGAGTCGGGCGCCGTGCTGCCCGCGCGGTTCGGTACGCGAGTGCGCGACGAGGTCGAGCTGCGGGCGATCCTGCGCACGCGCGCCTCGGACCTCGCGCGCGGCCTGCGTCGCGTGGGCGGGCGCGTGGAGCTCGGGGTGCGCGCCCTGTGGCCCAAGCGCGCGGAGCCGGCCCCGGCCGGCGGGCGCGAGTTCATGCTCGCCAAGGCGCGCGCGCGCGCCAAGGCGCGCGCGCTTGCCGGCGATCTCCACGAGGCCCTGGCCGGGCTCGCGGTCGACGAGCGCAGCAGCGTGCTCCCGCGGCCCGACACCCCCGTGTCCGCGGCGTACCTGGTCGAGCGCTCCCGCGTTCGCGCTTTCGAGCGCCGCGCGGCCGCGCTGCGCACCTCTCGCGACGACGCGGAGCTGGTGCTGACCGGACCGTGGCCTCCCTACAGCTTTAGCGAGGATCGCGATGAGTGACGGCGTTCTCCCGCCCGCGGAGATCCCGGGCGCCATGGCGCGGCGTGTGAACGCCGATCCCGAGCACGTCGAGCGCGGGCTCGCGGGCCTCGTGCTGACGATCGTGGACCTCCTGCGCGAGCTCATGGAGCGCCAGGCGCTTCGGCGGATGGAGGCCGGCGCGCTCGACGACGCCGAGGTCGAGCGCCTCGGGCTGGCGTTCATGCGGCTGAACGAGCGGATGGACGAGCTGAAGCAGGAGTTCGGGCTGACTGACGCCGACCTGGACCTCAACCTGGGCCCGCTCAGGGACCGGACGTAAAGGAGACGCGCATGGAAACGCCCCGCGACCGCTACTACGAGCTGGTGCTGGAGAAGATCAAGGCCGACCGCTACCCCAGCGGCGAGCTGATGGATCGCCTGGAGATGGCGCTGGCGAGCCGCGACGAGGCCGAGGCGTATCTCGACGTCCTGCTCGACAAGATCCAGGACGACCGCTACCCGAGCAAGCAGATGCTCGACCGCGTGCTGACGCTGGCCACCGCGCTGGACCAGGCGGGCTAGGCGGCCACGGCGTACAGCCGCCACTCGTCGGGCACGCCCTTGAGCGGGTGCAGGCCACGGTCGGCGAACTGGAGACCCGAGCCCACGACCAGGTCCTTCACGGTGCTCGAGGTGAGGACCTCGCCCGGTCCCGCCAGCGACATCACGCGCGCCGCGATGTGCACGGCCATGCCGCCGATGTCGGAGGCCCTGAGCTCGCACTCGCCGGTGTGGAGCCCGGCGCGGATCTCGAGGCCGGCGATCCGCACCGCCTCCGCGATGTCGCTCGCGCAGCGCACGCCGCGCGCGGGCCCGTCGAACGTCGCGAGGAAGCCGTCGCCGGTGTGCTTTACCTCGCGCCCGCCGAAGCGCGAGAGCTGGCGGCGCACCAACTCGTCGTGGCGAGACAGGAGCTCGCGCCAGCCTCTGTCGCCCAGCTCGGCCGCGCGCTCCGTCGAGCCGACGATGTCGGTGAACAGGACGGTCGAGAGCACGCGGTCCACGGGCCGCGTCCTGCGCTCGCCCGTGAGGAACTCCTCCATCTCGTCGATCAGCGCGTGCGAGTCGCCGAACATCGGCAGGTGGTCGGAGCCCTCGAACTCCACCAGCCGGGCGCCCGGGATCTGCTCCGCCATGTAGCGCGCGCCCTCGACCGTCGCGACCCGCTCGTCCGTGCGGTGGAGGATCAGCGTCGGCACGTTGACGGCCGGCAGGATCTCGCGGACGTCGATCTCGGCGAGCGCCTCCAGCACCCGCCGCGCCATCGCCGGGCTGGCGCCGGCGCGCTGGAAACGGCCCCACAGCTGGCAGGCGAGGGGGTCGTCGGCATAGCTCGGCGCGAACGTCTCGATCAGGGCGCCCTCGCCCCAGTGCTCCTCGATCGCCGCCAGCTGCCTGTTGGCGAACTCGTCCGACCACCCGCTTGGGAAGTCGGGCGCGCGGCTGAAGCGCGGCGTCGTGCCGTAGAGGATCAGCTCGGACGTGCGCTCGGGATATGTGGCCGCGAACATGACGCTCATCGGTCCGCCCTCGGAGACGCCCCACAGCGCGGTGCGCTCCGAGCCGACCGCGTCGAGCACGGCCTTCAGGTCGTCGATCCGCTCCTCGAGGGTCGGTACGCCCGATACGGGGTCGGACAGCCCGGTGCCGCGCTTGTCCCAGAGGATCAGCCGCGAGAACGAGGCGATCCGGCCGAACAGCTCGGGCACGGTCGGCATCTCCCAGTAGTGCTCGACGTTCGAGACGAACCCCGGGACCATGACGAGGTCGATCGGGCCGTCGCCCAGCACCTGGTACGCGATGTGGGCATCTCCGCTTCGGGCGTAGCGCGTGCGAGGCGGAGTGCCCGCGGTGCCTCCGAGGGACATCGATTTCAATCTAACCGCAGAAGTCGGCCACGAGCCCCGCGAACACGTCTGCCGCGAACACGTGACCGATGTGCGCCTGGCCCGGGATCGCCTCGCGCCTCAGGTGCGGGAAGGCGGCCAGCAGCTCGTCCAGACCGTTCAGGTACGACGGGCTGGTGGTCTCGGATCCGAGCAGGTAGAGCGCCGGCACGTCGATCGGGCCGTCCGGGTTGCGCCAGCGGGACGCGGCCCGGAGCTCGCGCGGCAGCGCCGGCATGGCGTCGAGTAGCACGGTCCAGGCCGGCGAGGAGCGGATCGCAGCAAGCTGGTCGTCGGGCGTCCCGGCGCTCTTCAGGAAGCCCTCGAGCGCCTCGTCGAGCCGGCCGTCCGCCACGCGCTCGTCGAGCCCGTCGAGCCGGTCGGCGGTGACCCCGATCGGCGGCTCGTAGAGCACGAGGCGGCGCAGGCCGTGGGTGCGCTGCGCCGCCAGGATCGAGCAGAGCGCTCCGTAGGAGTGGGCGACGAGGAGCTCGGCGCCGGCCGCTTCGAGCACGGCCAGCACGTCCTCGGCCTCGCGGTCCATCGCATACTCGGGCGCGTCGCCGCTCTCTCCCCGGCCGCGCCTGTCCATGGTCACGACCGTGAACCGATCGCGCAGGAGCGGCGCGAGGAAGACCCAGTCGGCCCCGGACGTTCCGGCGCCGTGCACGAACAGGATCGGCTCGCCCGCGCCGGTGGCGCGGTAGGCGATCGGCGTGCCATCGGCCGACTCGACGTGTCGTACGCCGCTCACGGGACGCCAGTCTGCCAGCTAACCTGCCGCGGTCCCCCTGGCCACCCAAGAGAGGAAGATCGCTTGCAAGGAGTACTCACACGCATCGGATCGGGCGCGCTCGCGCTGGTCGTGATCGTCGCGCTGGCCGCGTGCGGCAGCTCGGACAAGGACAAGAAGAGCGGGTCGACGGCATCGTCGAGCGGGTCGACGACGTCGCAGAGCGGCTCGTCCGCAGGTAACACGCTGACCGTGTCGATCGCCGAGCAGGGCAAGGCGGCCAAGTACACGCTGCCGAAGACGGCGAAGGGCGGCCTGACGACCGTCAAGTTCACCAACGACGGGAAGCGGCCCCACGAGGCGCAGCTCCTCCTGGTGAAGGGCAATCACACCGCGCAGGACGTGGGCAAGGTGTTCAGCGACCAGAACTCGACCGACAAGGCCGAGTGGCTCCGCACGAGGGGCGGGGTCGGCAGCGTGGCTCCCGGTCAGACCGGGACGGCCATCGTGACCCTCGAGCCCGGGCACTACCTCGTGGCCGACGCGTCGCAGGACGGGCCGCCGGCATTCGCGGAGCTGACCGTGACCGCGGGCGAGAACGGGTCGCTGCCGTCGACCGAGACCAAGGTCACCGCCGCCGAGGCGGGCAAGGACAAGTGGCGCTGGGACATCTCGGGCCCGCTCAAGACCGGCACGCAGGACGTGACGTTCAAGAGCGAGGGCAAGGAGGCGATCCACTTCCTCGGCGCCGTGCAGCTCAAGCCGGGCGCCGACGAGAAGCAGGTGCTGAAGTCGCTCGGCTCCAAGGAGACCGAGAAGTTCGTGGACGGGAGCACGTTCACGACCAGCGCGATCCTCGACGGAGGCAAGTCGCAGGTCATGCAGTTCACGCTGGCAAAGCCCGGCCGCTGGCTGCTCTTCTGCCCGCTCACCGACCGCGGTGAGAAGCAGGAGCACGACAAGCAGGGCCTGGCGAAGGTCGTGACGATCAAGTAGCCGCCGCCCCAGGCGCGCGCGGTGTTTCCGAACCGCGCGCGCCTGGGTAGGCACCCCGTGACATGAAGGCGAACAGGGGGAGCTGATGGCGGGGACGATCCACTCGGTTGCGCGTAGGGGCCTCGGCTTCGCCGTGCTCGCTGCGCTCACCGCGGCGCTCGGCGCATGCGGCAGCAGCTCAAGCTCGAGCAGCAGCTCCTCGTCGACCGATCCGGTCGCCACCGCCCTCCAGACCCCGGGCACCCGCACGGTCGTGCTCGCCAAGCAGCGCAACGACATCGAGATCGCGATCCCGCCGTGCCCGACCGGCGGCTCCGAGCAGAAGAGCACCGGGCAGCCGTCGGGCGGAGTCGGCAGCACCAAGCCGACCGCCAACCCGCCGGCCGGCTCGACGACGATCGTGGTGCCGAAGGGCACGCTCGCGCAGACGGTCGCCGTGCCGCCCTGCCCGCCGCAGCAGACCTCCGGGAGCTCGTCCAGCTCGAGCAGCTCGTCCAGCTCCTCCAGCTCGAGCAGCTCCTCCCAGGCGCCGGCTCAGCAGGCCGTGAGCACGATCCTCATGTCGCCGGGCGGGAGCACGCCTCAGGGCACGCCGCCGCCGTCGCAGAACCAGCTGGTGATCGCGGAGAACAGCTCGATCGAGCGGCTCGTGGTGCCGCCCTGCGAAATCCAGATGCCGGGCGGCAGCAGCAGCTCGAGCAGCAGCAGCTCGAGCAGCTCGAGCAGCTCGAGCTCCTCGGGACCGGCCACCCAGAGCCAGGTGCTCCCCTCGGATGAGAAGGCCGTGACGGCGCCGCCGTGCACCGTCTCGGGGTCGTCGAGCTCGTCCAGCTCGTCCTCGTCCTCGTCGTCGTCGAGCTCCTCGTCGTCCTCGTCGAGCTCGTCCTCCTCCGGCGGTTGAGCGAACGCCCGGCACGGACGCCCGGCACGCGCGACGAGGAGCTGCTGAACGCGGAGTCGCCGCTGGTCGCGTCGCTCGACTCCGACGCGGCGCGCATCGAGCGGGTGGCCGAGGAGCTGGCGGCGGGGTTCACGACGCTGGGCAATCTCGGCCCGGCCGTATCGGTCTTCGGCTCGGCGCGCACGCCGCCGGACCATCCCGACTACGAGCTCGCGCGGCGCACCGCGGAGCTGCTCGGCAGGGCCGGCTACGCGGTGATCACCGGCGGCGGGCCGGGGATCATGGAGGCCGCCAATCGCGGCGCGCGCGAGGCCGGCGTGTCGTCGGTCGGGCTCAACATCGAGCTGCCGTTCGAGCAGGAGGGCAACCCGTACGCCGACGTCGCGCTCGAGTTCCACTACTTCTTCACACGCAAGCTGATGTTCGTGCGCTACGCCGTCGGCTTCGTGGTGTTCCCGGGCGGCTTCGGGACGCTCGACGAGCTGTTCGAGGCGCTCACGCTGATCCAGACCGGCAAGGTGATGCACTTCCCGGTGCTGCTCGTCGGCTCGAAGTGGTGGAGCGGGCTGGTCGAGTGGCTGCGCGACAGGCTGCTGGCGACGGGCAAGATCGCCGGGTCCGACCTCGACCTCCTGACCGTGACCGACGACCCGCACGAGGTGGTCCGGCTGGTCTGCGCCGGGGCCGAGCGCCAGGGCCTGGCGGCGTGAGCCCCGCCGCCGGCGGGCCGCTCTGGACGCGCACGCTAAGCGACGGCGGGCAGGAGCCGATCGAGATCGCCCGCGAGGTGGCGGACTTCGCCGCGGCCGCGCGCAGCACTCTCGACCTCGCCCTCTACGACGTCCGGCTTCCCTCGCCGGTGGGCGACGTGGTGGCCGACGCGCTGCGCGCGGCCGCGGCGCGCGGGGTGGCGGTGAGGATCGCGTTCAACGAGGAGCGGCGCCACCACGTGCCGGTGCCGCCGCCCCCGCGCACCGAGCCCGACCTGCTGGCGGCCCTCGGCGTCCCGATCAAGGGGATCCCGGGCGAGCCCGACCTCATGCACCACAAGTACATGGTGCGCGACGGCGAGTCCGTCTGGACGGGATCGGCGAACTGGACCGCCGATTCCTGGTCGCGCGAGGAGAACGTGCTCGTGACGGTGGAGTCAGCCGCCGTGGCCGCCGCGTATGCGCACGACTTCGCCGAGCTCTGGCGCCGCGGCAAGGTCGAGGGAAGCGGCGACTTCGACACCCGCGCCGAGCGCGTGGGCGACGCGACGGTGCGCCCGTGGTTCTGCCCCGGACGCGGCGACGCGCTCGCCCAGCACATCGCCACCGTCCTCGGCCGCGCGCGGCGCCGGGCGCGCATCGCGTCGCCGGTGCTCACCTCGGGGCCGATCCTCGGCACGCTCGCCGAGATGACCGCCGACCACCGGGTGGACCTGGCCGGCGTCCTCGACGCGACGCAGATCGAGGAGGTCTACGGCCAGTGGAGGCACAACGAGCGCTCGCGCTGGAAGCTCGACCTGCTGGGCGCGGTCCTCGGGGCCGGCGGCTTCACCGGCAAGCGATCGACCCCGTACCGGCCGGGGAGCGTCCACGACTACATGCACGCGAAGGTGACCGTGGTGGACGACACCGTCTTCGTCGGCAGCTTCAACCTCTCGCACTCGGGCGAGCTGAACGCCGAGAACGTGCTCGAGATCGAGTCCGCCTCGCTCGCGGAGGAGATGGCGGCGTTCGTGGACTCGGTGCGCGCCCTTTACCCGCCGGCGCCGCTCCCGACCTGATCCGGATCGCGGCGGGGTCCGTGCACGAGCCGTCGCGGCAGCCGCACGGGTGACAGCTTCTGGGCCACGGTGCCGGCGAACAGCCGAGGCTCGGCCTTCGCCACGAGATCGGACAGCTCGGCCTGCTGGGGCTCCGGCAGCCTGCGGCGGCTCCCGCGCCCGGCGCGCATCAGCTCCACGAACCGGCGCCGCTCGGCGGGCGTCAGCCTGCTCAGGTGGCGTCCGGCCAGCAGCACGATCTCGCCGATGGCCAGGAGCTTGAAGAGTGGGATCTTCTTGAGGGCGCGAAACACGGGGACCTCTATTCGCGGGGTACGTGCCATTCGTACCCGGTCCGCGGTGGTCGCCAACCGGCGCGAGCCCCGCGGTCGTCCGAGCTCTTACCCCGCGCAAGCGGCGTCATGGCCGTCCTCACCCTGGCGCTCATGCTGCTCCTCCCGGCGGCGGCCGCCGGCGCGAAGTGCCCCAAGCCGGGATCGCTCGCCTTCGTGCGCAAGCCCGGCAACACCTGGGGCAGGCTCTCGTGGCTGCCGCGCTCGGGCGCTCCGCGCAAGACGAGCTACCGCGTGAGCCGCGACGGCGCGGTGGTGGGCCAGACCTCGCGGGACCTCCATGCGCGTTCGCGTGCGGATCGGGTCCCTGCGCGGCGAGGCGATCCCGCTCGGCGCACGGATCATCGCGATCTGCGACGCCTACGACGCGATGACGTCCACGCGGCCCTACCGCGCGGCCATGAGCAGCGAGGTGGCGCTGGACGAGCTGCGCCGCTGCTCCGGCACGCAGTTCGACCCGGCGTCGTCGAGGCCTTCGCCGCAGCGCTGCGCACCGGCGCCGGTAGTCGGTCTCCGCAAGCCGCGCGTTAGCGCCGCCGCAAACGGCGGCAATAAGGAGTGGCTCGCGCGTTCATTCATCACTTAAGCCGCCTATAACCGGCTCAAGTGATGACTCAACGCATGGCGGCCCCTCAAAAGCCGCTGTTTGCAGTCGAGCGACCACGGCGCGAAGGGAGCCCGCGGGCTCACCGGCTGACCGCCGCGCGGAAGCGGGCGAAGTCCGGCGCGCGCTTGGCCGCGAAGGCCTCGACGCCCTCGCGCGCCTCGTCCGACTCCACGAACTGCCCGAGGCCGGAGAACGCCACCTGCCCGAGGCCGGCCATGTGCTCGCTGTCGGCGTTGAACGACTGCTTGACGAAGCGCAGCGCGGTGGGGGAGAGGGCGAGGATCTCGTCCGCCCAGCGGCGCACCTCGGCGCGCAGCTCGGTGGCGGGCACCACGCGGTTGACGAGCCCCCAGCGCTCGGCCGTCGCGGCGTCGTACTGGCGGCACAGCATCCAGATCTCGCGGGCGCGCTTCTCGCCGACCACGCGCGCGAGATACGCGGTGCCGAAGCCGGCGTCGAATGAGCCGACGCGCGGGCCGCTCTGGCCGAACACGGCCGTATCGGCGGCGATCGTGAGGTCGCAGAGCACGTGCAGCACGTGGCCGCCGCCGATGGCGTAGCCGTTCACGGCCGCGATCACCGGCTTGGGCAGCTCGCGGATCAGGCGGTGGAGCGTCTCGACCTCGAACAGCCCCGACTCCGACGGGCCGTAGTCGCCGGTCTCGGCGCGCTGCTTCTGGTCGCCGCCGGTGCAGAAGGCCCGCTCGCCTGCGCCGGTCAGGCAGACGACGCCGACCTCGGGGCCGGCCCACGCGCGCTTGAGGCAGCGGATCAGCTCGTCGACGGTCCGCGCGCGGAACGCGTTCATCCGCTCGGGCCTGTCGATCGTGATCGTGGCGAGGCCGTCCTCGACCTCGTAGCGGACGTCGGTCAGTTCCTCCATCGGGCCTCCGAATCGTTGTGCTGGTGCATGGCGTGAGAGGATCGTCGCGTGTCTGGACGGGTGGCGCTTGTCACGGGCGGAGGCGGTGGCATCGGCGGCGCGATCGCGGCCGAGCTGGCGGCCGCCGGCTGCGCCGTGGCCGTGGCCGACGCCCGCCCGAACTCGGCCGGGGCGGTGGCCGACCGGATCGACGGGGCCATGGCCGTGGAGGTCGACGTGACCGAACATGACTCCGTGGTCCGCGCGGTCGCGGACGCGGAGGAGGCGCTGGGGCCGGTCGAGATCCTGGTCAATGCCGCGGGCTGGGACGAGCTGCGGCCGTTCGTGGAGACGCAGGAGGGGTTCTGGGACCGCGTGATCGCGATCAACTTCAAGGGCTGCCTGCACACCACCCATGCGCTGCTGCCCGGCATGGTGCAGCGCGGCTTTGGCCGCATCGTGAACATCGCCTCCGACGCCGGGCGGGTGGGGTCGTCGCTCGAGAGCGTCTACGCCGGGGCGAAGGGCGGCGTGATCGCCTTCACCAAGACGATCGCCCGCGAGGCCGCACGCTCGGGCGTGACCGCCAACTGCGTCTGCCCGGGCCCGACGCGCACCCCGATGCTCGAGGGGATGACCGCTGAGGGCGGCGAGCGGCTGATCGACGCAATGGTCCGCGCGGTGCCGATGCGCCGGCTCGGCGAGCCGGACGACGTCGCCGCCGCGGTCGCCTACTTCGCCTCCGACCGCGCGAGCTTCGTGACGGGTCAGACGCTGTCGGTCAGCGGCGGCCTGACGATGGCCTGAAGGCGCATCGGCTTCCGGATGGCTCGAGCTGGCGGAGGTCGGGCGTTGAGGGCGCCGCTCGTCGCGCTGCTTGGGCTCGCGCGCGTCGCGGCGGCTCCCGCGGCCGCCCGCCCGTCACCGATCCACGTCGACGGTCACCGCCTCGCCGACGCCCGCGGAAAGACGGTGCGCCTGGTGGGCGTCGACCGCTCGGGCTCCGAGTACGCCTGCTCGGGTCCGGTCGCCGGCGGCGGGTACGGCTACGGGTTCTGGCAGGGGCCGGTCGACGACGCGTCGATCCAGGCGATGCGCACCTGGCGCGTGCGCGCGGTGGCGCTCCCGCTCAACGAGGCGTGCTGGCTCGGCGGCTATGGCGGGCTCAACCCGGCGTACACCGGCAAGCACTACCGCAGGGCGATCGCGGGCTACGTCACGCGCCTCGAGGACCACGGCATCCGGGTGGTGCTGCGGCTCTCGGGCGCGGCTCCGGGCAACCTCGTCTACGGGAAGGACCCCGAGATCAGCCCCAGCGAGATCCCGATGGCGGACGCCGACCACTCGCTGGCGTTCTGGCGCTCGGTGGCCCGCCGCTTCAAGCACGACCGGACGCTGACCTTCCACGCCTTCGACGAGCCGAACGCGATCGGCTGGAGCTGCGCACTGCACGGCTGCATGGCCACGGACCGCCCGGAGGGTCACCCGCGCTACGGCACCTACAGGGCCGTCGGCCACCAGGCGATCGTCGACGCCATCCGGTCCACGGGCGCCCGCCAGCCGATCGTGATCTCGGGCATCGGCTTCGCGGGCGACGTGCACCGCTGGGGCCGCTACCGCCCGCACGACCCGCTGGACCAGCTGGTCGTCGGGTTCAACGCGTTCGACTTCACGGGCAACTACCCGGGCGCGAAGCCTGACCTGGCGCGGCTGGCGAAGCGGCATCCGGTGCTCGTGGGCGGCTTCGGCGACACCGACTGCAACTCGGACTTCAGCCGCGCGCTGATGGCATTCGGCGACGCGAACGGGATCTCGTACCTGGCCTGGACCTGGAACACGGTGCAGGACTACGGCGGCTGCTCGAACGCACTGCTCGACGGCGGCGACTCCTCGCGGCCGAACCGCGGCTACTACACGGCGCGCCCGAGCGGCTACGGCAAGGGCGTCCGGGCGCACTTCCGCTCGATCGGATAGGGCACCCGCGCCAAAGCCCTCGAACATTCCGCTAGTTCGGGGGGTGATCCCC